>JASFEV010000039.1:0-22303 GCA_050124655.1 Desulfobacterales bacterium | reverse complement strand
GAAAGCAGGTGCCGATGTGGCCGTCAACTACGTACGCGGTGAAGAGCAGGCCAACGAAGTTGCGGCTGAAATCGGCAAATGCGGCAGCCGCGCCTTTGCTCACCAGGCCGACGTGTCCAGCGAGGACCAAGTCAAAAATATGTTCCAAAAGATGTTTCAGGAGTTCGGCACCATCGACATTCTGATCAACAACGCCGGTTTGCAGAAGGATGCACCCTTTGATGAAATGACAATTGATCAGTGGAATACGGTTATCAATGTTAACCTGACCGGACAATTTCTCTGTGCCCGGGAGGCGGTGCGGGAGTTCAAACGCCGCGGCGTCGTTAAGGCGGTCTCATGCGCGGCCGGAAAAATTATCTGCATGAGCTCGGTGCATGAAATCATACCCTGGGCCGGCCATGTAAATTATGCAGCCTCAAAGGGCGGTGTGATGCTGATGATGAAAAGCATTGCTCAGGAGGTCGCCCCTTATCGTATCCGCGTGAACAGCATCGCGCCGGGCGCCATTCGCACACCGATCAACAGGGAGGCCTGGGATACGCCGGAAGCCTATGATGAGCTCATGGAACTTGTGCCCTATAAGCGCATCGGTGAGCCGGAAGACATCGCCCGGGCCGCCGTCTGGATGGCCTCTGATTATGCCGATTACGTTAACGGTATCAGCTTAGTGGTCGATGGCGGAATGACGCTGTATCCAGGTTTCGCCACCGGCGGTTAATCGCTTAGCCAAGAATTCAGCACCGCTGTGAATAGTTTGGCAAAATGAAAAAAGAGGATCAAATACGACGATTGTGTTTATTCATAACATCTCTCAGATATTGACGAAGCAGAACAACCTAAACGGGTTTTGACTCGATTCGGATTAGCCACAAGGAGGATTAAATGAGTAAAGAAGAACGCATGGACGTTGAGGCGTCCTTTGAAGACACTGATCTTGAAGAGTTGGCCGCTCGCTTGAAGCGCGTTTTCGACATCCAGGATCGCAAATATGGATTCCCGGCAAAAAAGTACCCAAAATGTTTTGTCGGCAGCGAGGCGGTTGCGCAACTCGTAAAGGAGGGGATCGCGATCGACGAAGAAGATGCCGTGCGCATTGGTAATATGATGTTGAATGCCGGCGTGTTTCATCATGTACTCGATGAACACTCATTTAAAAATGAAAATTTGTTGTACCGCTTCATTTCGGATGAAGACCACGGCAGCGTGGCACGTAAACCCGATGGTAGTGCCGTCAGCTGGGCAGACTTTATTGCACCGCTGACATCGGGCAAAGACCAAGTCCATACCCTCCAGCCCCAAATTCCGGAACGCGATCCGAATCTGGCCTTGTTTTCTCAGGTTGAACTTGAAGCGGTCGGTACTTCGCCGCTGGATGAGCACAACACCAAATATCTGGATCTGCTGCATCCCAAAGAGTGGGTGGATCCGAAAGCCAAGTCTTCATACAACCTGGTGGTGATCGGCGCCGGCGCCGGCGGTTTGGTTTCTGCGGCGGGTGCGGCGGGCGTTGGCGCGCGCGTGGCACTCATCGAGGCGCATCTGCTCGGCGGCGACTGCCTTACGGTGGGCTGTGTGCCCTCCAAAGCATTGCTGCGCTGTGCCAAGGCGGCAGCGGCTGTGCGCCGTGCAGGCGAGTTTGGCGTAAACGTCAGCGGCGATGTCTCAGTCGATTTTGGCTATGTCATGGAGCGCATGCGCCGGCTACGTGCGAGCATCGCACCGGTCGACTCAGCCCAGCGCTACTCCGAAAAGCTCGGCGTGGACGTTTTTATCGGCAAGGGGCGCTTTACCGGCAAGAATACGATCGAAGTCAACGGCCAGACGCTCAACTTTGCCAAAGCGGTTGTGGCAACCGGCGGCACAGCAGCTGTTCCCAACATCCCGGGCCTCGAACAGGCACCGTACCTGACCAATGCCTCGATATTCAACCTAACAGAGCTGCCGGCGCGAATGGGCGTCATTGGCGCGGGACCCATCGGGCTAGAGCTGGCCCAGGCGTTCCAGCGTTTTGGATCCCAGGTGACGGTTTTTTCGCGCAGCGACAAGATCCTGCCCAAGGAGGATCCGGATGCGGCCAAGATTGTCGAGAATTCACTGCGCTCAGACGGTGTCACCATCGCCTATAATGTTAAATACAAAGGCGTGGAAAGCCGGGGCGGAAAAGCGCCGGTGTCCATGGTTATTGAAGACAACCAGGGAGAGCGCACGCTGGAATTTGACGCGCTATTGGTCGCCACTGGCCGCAAGCCGACCGTCAAGGGGCTGGGGCTTGAGGATGCCGGCATTGAATACGATGAGCGCGCGGGTGTTAAGGTCAACGACCGGATGCAGACGACCAACCCGAATGTTTACGCCGTGGGCGATGTCGCCAGCAAGTACCAGTTTACGCACATGTCGGACTTCGGGGCACGCCTGGTCATCCGCAACGCCCTGTTCTTTGGCCGTGACAAATTCTCAAACTTTATCATTCCCTGGGCGACATACACCGAGCCCGAAGTGGCCCATGTGGGGCTTTACGAAAAAGACTTAGAAGAACAAAATATTGAATTTGCGACCATCACCCGTGAATTTGCGGATGTCGATCGTGGTATCGTCGACGGAGAGACCGAAGGATTTGTGAAGATTCACGTCAAAAAAGGCAAGGACCAGATCCTGGGGGCGACCATTGTCGGCAGCCATGCCGGCGATATGATCAGCGAGATCACCGTGGCGATGCAGGCCGGCATGGGGCTTGGCAAATTGGCCAATGTGATTCACCCTTATCCGACGGCCGCCGAGGCCATTCGCCAATGCGGCGACGCTTACAATCGGTCTCGTCTGACACCGACGGTTAAAAAAGTGTTCAACCGTCTTATGGCCTTCAAACGCTGACGCAATGGATCATGGCAGACCGGTAAACGCTGCCAGCGTCCCGATAATCCTATGAAAATTGGGTTCAGCAAAACAGAAAATGACATATAATCCAGCAACAAAAAGGATACAACATTTTTAAACCGGCAGCTAGTGTCATGTCCTATAAAAAAGTTGCAAAATGGATGTCACTCCCGCGCAGGCCGGAGTCCAAATCAAAAACGCCTTGGATTACCGCCTTCGCGGGAATGACGCATCGATACCATGACACAGAACTGAATAATATTTTATAGAGATATTTCCGGGACATGACACTAGTATCGTGTCCCACATATTCCTTTAATAATTTTTCAACACTAAAACGGTCATTGCGAGCGCAGCGAAGCAATCTCTTCGTCTTTAATGTGCTGACATCAGGGCCCTTTCATAAGATTGCTTCGTCGTTTCACTCCTCGCAATGACTTTGAATTTTTAAAATAATTGTAAATTATTTCTGGGCCGGCACACTAGGTTAGATGTCATCGCCGTCGATATATAAGGAGAAACAACTATGAATATCAAGCTACGAACAATCCCGTTGGTTGTCGCCACCGCTATTTGCTTCAGCATGGCGGTGCCCTCACTGGCCGAGGCAAAAAGTGAAATTTATAAAAACTGGCGGGGAATTGCGATAAAAGGTTATGATCCGGTGGCCTATCACGAGGAAGGCAAACCGGTTAAAGGCTCCAGTAAATATGAATTCGAATGGAAGGATGCCAAGTGGCGCTTTGCCAGTGCAGAGCACCGGGATCTTTTCAAGGCCAATCCTGAGAATTATGCGCCCCGCTACGGCGGTTATTGTGCCTGGGCCGTCTCGCAGGGTTACACGGCGAGCGTTGATCCGGAAAATGCCTGGACAATTTTCGAGGGCAAGCTCTATCTCAACTATAACGTCGAGGTCAAAAAAACGTGGCAAGAGGATATCCCGGGGAACATTAAAAAGGCTGATGCAAACTGGCCGGGTGTGCTGAAATAGCTAAAAAAGCATATTGTGATTGATGAATTTGTCGCTTTACCAGAGGCTCTTTGGAACATGATGATGTCACCGTCATGATTGTAATAATAAATTAGCGCTCAGTCATGCAAACATATCAGGGATGATTTAAAAAAATCTCCATCAAAAAAAGCGATTATCGGTACATTCATAATTATTCTAACACCTAATCAATACCAGCGAACAAAGTAATGACACGCGTCATCGAACAATTCTGCGACTATTTTTCAAAGGTGGCTCATTCAAATCAAAGTATTTCCCACGACCCTGAAGGCCGGGTGTGCCTCCGCGCGTTTGGGGATTCGAGCCCTTGAATTTGAGCTTCTGTGCTGGGCCAAAACGCCAGCCGACCGGGGACGGGTGATCCATGAACTAAACTGTGCCATATTCGGAGAATTCAAAAAAATGATTGTAACTGTGTCGGTCATCCTATTCATTTCCACGGTTCTTTTAATGGGTTTTATGGTACCGGTTGAAACACAGAATGATTCCCCCGCAACATCAATAGAGGGGACAAAGTTTGAGATGATCTTTATTTACCATTCAAGCTTTACCCCCCGAACACAGGCATCGTCTTGCAGATGTAGAATTCAAATTATCGATTTCAAAGGCAGGAATAGTCTCGGACTATCATCGCTGAGTTGGGTAAAACCAAACTGCTCGTAGAATCCTTTAACGCTGTCGTCAATAACATCTACAACCATGGCATAAATTGCGATTTGATCACCAACCGCCAGCGTGCGTTTGATTGCATCAGCCAAAAGCATTTTTCCAATCCCCTGCCCCTGGGCAGCTTTACTAACCGCCAGTCTGCCGATCAGAGCCGCGGGCACTTGATGCCTCGGCAACTTCCGAGTCAGCTTTTCAGGTAATTGGTTCAGTTCAATGGATAAGGTGCTCAAGGTGTAGTAGCCAATCACCGAACTCGGATTATCCGGCTTTGTCGCGACAAAAACACGAGCAATGCGACGTTTGCTATCCTGCTTGGCTTGCCTTTTAAGGTAGCGATCCAGCGCATCGACACCACACTCAAATCCAGTCCTGTCATGTGTGGGATTAAGCGGTGCGATAACCAAATTTTGAGAATCTGTCATTTGTCGACAACGCGCTGATCATGTTCTTCAAGAGCTGCGGCCAGTTTGCGATTGAAACGTACCGGCACAGCCAAAGCATCGAAGAATATCCTGGAATCTTTCGCGTTCAATGCCATAATCTCATGCTTTTGAACGGTTTTTTCAGCTTGCTCCAAAGCACAGGTCAGTATGAAATGACTGATGGTCTTACCCTCAAAACTAGCAGCACGCTCGATGAGGCTTTTTGCGCTGGCTTTCAGACGAAGGTTAATTCGTTCGTTTTTATTTTGTGTTGTTGGGTCCATTACAGAAAATCCTCTCGTTGGATTTATTTTAGTGCTTGATTGAATGTACGTCAAAAAGGTGCCTTTGTCAATGAATTTGAAACGATTATTCAAAAGGAAGAGGTTTAACGACAGGTATATTGGAGGTATGAATCAAGGAGGGCCTCAAACTTCTCCCCGCCATTCCGGTTCCGGATCAAGTCCGGGATGACTCACCCGGAATCTATATTTTTTCAGTGTGTTGGGACTACTGGATGCCGGATCGAGTCCGGCATGACATAAAAACTCCCCTGAAATAATTATAAACGGATGGCTGCTTAATCGCTGTCAAGGCGCAATGGTATCCTTAAGCGAAAAGTGGCCCCCTGCCCTTTTGCGCTTTCCAGCGTCAGCTGGCCTCCCAGGCAGCGGGAAATGATGTTGGCCCCGGCCAAACCCAGACCATGGCCTTTGCGGGCAACAATGGCGCATTCTTTGACCTGGGCATAGCGTTGAAATACCATTTCATGGTGTTCGGGCTCGATACCGGGTCCATCATCGCTGACCGCAACCACCAGATCATCACCCTCTTGCTCGAGTCGGACCTCAACACGCTGCTGGCAATGATGCAATGCGTTTTTGATCAGATTGCCGACGACCTGGCGAAATTTAATCTCGTCCTGAAACATCTCCAGATCCTTCAGCTGGGACGATATATCCACAACAATGCCGCAGGTTTTTAAATATTCAAGGGCTTCCGGCTCACTATTAAAATCGGCATACTTTTCAAAAATCCCCCAGGCATTTGATTCAAGGGCATCTCCCAGGGCCTGCAAAATGGAATGAGAGGGACGAAACCGCTCACCCAGAAAGCAGCCGGATTCAGCCCGGCCGATCTCCAGCATGTTGTGCAGCAAGTCACGGGCTTTTTTCGAGTTACGCAAGGTGCGCTTGAGCGTTTTTTCCTGGCGCGTGGACAAAGCGCCAAATTTATCCTGGCGCTCGAGCAGGGTCCGCAGACCGGTCTCGATGATGGCGATGGGGTCTTTGAGCTCATGGACCAGAAATTCGATTTCGATATCTCTGAAAAATTGCTCGGCATCGGCTCCCGTCGGTTGCCCAGATTCTGTATGTTCATTTTGTTTGTTCATCTTAGAGGCCCTTTAACATTACGACAATTTTCATTAATGTTTTGATATGATGTAAAAATTATTGAGAAGATGATGCTTTCCGGCTAAATCGTTCGGCCGGGTAAAACTGCACCGTTACCGTTGTTCCGCCGCTGTTATGGCAATCTTTGGCATCAGCCAGCGGGGTGCAATCCACCACATTGCCCGTGCACTCATGTCCTTTTGTATCAACGAATCTACAGGGCTGAGACGTCATTTTAATGTTGAAGTTATACCTTTCTGAAAAAATCTTCATACGCAGCAAATCAAAACCTTTACCGCCGGCTTTAAAGTCATAGGGCTGGCGGGTGGAATACTGCATGGTGTCATATGAGGTAAAATAGTTTTCAAAAATTAAGCGTAAATTTTCTTCGCTGATGCCGATCCCGTTATCTTTGACTTCAATTTCGGGACCGATTTCTCCTTTACGCACCTTTACGGTTATTTTCCCGCCGTCGGGTGTATTTTCAACGGCGTTGCGAACCAGGCCCTCCACTACTTTTGCCAAAACATCTGCCGGAATGTAGATCGGTGCGGTCTGCGACACATATGTTCGCAAACGACACTTGCGATGCGCGAATTTGGACCGCAGGGTTTTTATTTTTTCCTTTACAAACGGTCCCGGCTCAATCACCTCTGATTTTGCTTTGCGGGGGCCATAGCTATCATCGATATGACGGCGAATCTTTTCAATGATGTCTTTTTCCCCCAGCCCCAGCGAAATCAGTATTTCCAGTTCATCCACGCAGGCATCCAGCAGGGCGGATAGCATATAATAGGCTTTGTAATCTTTTTCGCGCAGGATGTCTTCCAATTGGTACTGCATCTCAAGCAGGCGCTGTAAATTTCTCTGGGCGCGGTTAAAAATGGGCTCCCATTCTTCGTCCGTCATTTCGGACAGGCGTTTATGCAAAAGATTCAACGAGGCCGATAAAATGGAAACGGGGGTCTTGAGCTCATGGGAGAGGTGATGTATCACGCGATCTTTGGTGCGATTCAAGCTTTTGACATCTTCGTAAGAGCGTTTGAGCTCTTCATTAATGCTGGCATTTTCAATCGGCAGCGCCACTAGATTTGCGATGGTCCTCAACACCTCGACATGGATTTGACTAAAATCACCCTCCTTTTTGTTGACGGCACACAACACGCCGATCATGCGGCCTTCCAGCATCAACGGCACATCCAGCATGTTGCGGGTGCGATATCCGGCCTGGCGATCAATTTCTTGCGCGAAATGCGGATTTTTATAAGCATCTTTTATTATCTGCGGTTTGCCGGTGCGATAGACCAATCCGGCAATGCCTTTGTCGGCCGGGTAGCGGATCTCTTTAAAATTGGTGCCGGTTTCGGATTTATCGAAAACAGCTTCGCGGAAGAAAAATTCCTGGTTTTCCTCGTCGAGCAAAATAACCATGGCGCCTTCAACGCCCAGCAGATCTTGAATTTCTTTGGTTATCAGCGCTAAGCGCTGGTCAAGGCCTCGATACTGATACATGGCACGCGCAATCTTAAAAAGGGCCCGATTCAATCGCGCATTGCGCTTTTCTTCGGTCACATCCCGCAGGGTGACGACCTGGCCGGCGGGTTGATTTTGCTCGTCATAAAAAATGGCACCATCGACAATGATATCCAGCAAACGCCCGTCTTTGGTCAGCCGTTTGGTTTCAAACCCACGCAAAACCTTGTCTTTGTGCAGGCGCCGGATACCCTCAATGGTCTGTTTTTTAAAATTTTCGGGCACAAAGGGTATTTTCTTGCCTTCCAGCTCCTTGAAGCGCCAGCCGAAAACATTTTCAAAGGCCGGATTTAAGTAGGATACCGTATTATCCAGGTTAAATACGAATACGGGGATGGGCAAAAAACTCAAAAAGGCGCGGTAACGCTGCTCGGCACGTCGACTTTGCTGGGATAATTCCAATGCACAGGCTTCAGACTCGCTCAACGCCTGCTGGGCCAAAAATCTATCGGTCACATCTCTGGCGATGCCCCTGAAGCCCACCGGTTCGCCGTCTTTATCCTTAATCAGGCTGGCGGAAATTTCCAGATGACGCCTTTGACCGTCCTTGCGAATGATTTCCCAATTGATATCCACCACGCCCTTGCCGGTGCGATAGATTCGGTTGAAAGCCTCCAGGGCAATTTTCGCATTGACATTATCCATGAAGGTGCGGAAATTGCTGTTTTTAATTTTGCGGCGGGAGTAACCGAAAATGCGGCAGAGAGCATTGTTGAAAAATAGGAAATTGCCCTTCAGATCGACTTCGTAGAAACCGTCAGCAACATCCTCGATCAGGACGCGATAGCGTTCTTTTTGAATCTGGGTTGCTTCACCCTTCGCAGCAGAGGCCGAGGATGGATTGCCGGCATTCGGTCTTGAAGATTGGGTGTTCGGCTTTTTGGGTCTGCCAGGTGTCATTTAACCGCTTCCCATCATCTTATCAAAAAAACCCGGAGTTGCGGCATATAAGGCTGTACAAAATCGTTTGCGTACCGAAACGCTTTTTCCAACCATCCCTCTACAACTATTTTGCCCGTGTCTAAAGATATCTGGATGGATCAATATATTAGCTTTTGTTTTCGAGAATCCCGAATGCTTCTGCATCCAATAAATTGATGCCGTTGGCCTTCAAGACCTCGATGGCCTTGTCATTGTCACTAAAACGAAAGATCATTATGGCATTTCCCGGGGCAAAGGTAATAAAGGCATACATGAATATGACCGAAACCCCTGCTTTCGTCAGCGGCTTGAGCAGGGATGCCAGGCTGCCGGGTTTATCCTCGATTTCAGCTGCGATGACTTCATTGACATATGCCGGAATCTGCATTTCCATCAATATTTTGCGGGCGGTTGTCACATCCGAAACCAGCAGTCTCAGCTGACCAAAAGCGCCGGTATCAACCAGATTGAGCGCGCGCAGATTGATCCCGGCGCTGCCGAGCGCTTCAGTGACCTCGTGCAATCGACCGGGCGCATTTTCAATGGATACGACGATTTGTTTCAGTTTTAAACTCATCAGAACCCCCTCTTAATGCTTAAGAAATAAATGTTAGGACATAGATAAATAATAAGGGCTTCGCCTGTCAAGCAGGAAAGCGGTCAGATTTTAAATGTTAACCACGAAAACACGAAATCACTAAAGCACGAAATTTATCGGTCTTTTTTTTCGCGTTTTTGGTTTTTTCGTGCTTTCGTGGTTAAGATCCATGGGCCGCAACTATTTTTCCAGCGGCCAGAGGCCCTTTTCCTCCAATACCGACCTTAAAGTCTTTAATGCCTGATTGGTCGCCGGAACACCACCGTAAATGGCTGTTTGAAATATAACCTCCGCAATTTCCTGCGGGGTGCATCCGACATTCAGCGCCGCATGGATATGGAGTTCCAATTCCTCCAAACGCGAGAGCACCGTCAGGGCAGCAACCGTTATGAGCTGCCGGGTGTGATGCGAAATTTTTTCACGGGCATACATCTGACCGGTGATAAAAAGGGATAGATCTTTAGCCAGATCCTTGTCAAAGGACCGCCAGAGATCAAAGGGTCTTTCCCCCTCAACATCTTTAAAGTAGAGCCCTGCCGTTTTTTTTGTTTTTTCAATTAAATCCGCTGTCAATGAACTCCCCTTTCTTTTAATTTAAGAAATAACCATTAACAAAACCATAATTCACCACGAAGTACACGAAGGTGACAAAGGATTAAGAAGTTTTTCATAAATTTGTGTTCTTTGTGCCCTTCGTGATCTTCGTGGTTGAAAAAATGTTTGGTAAAAGAATGTTCGCTTTATTACGGTTACACAACCAAAAATATTAGGGAACACCATTATCCTCACAAAGTCCAAAAACAATCAGCCCTGCCGACACAGCAGGGCTGAGCAAATTTGCAGCATTATACCGCTTATCATCGCAATGCTCAGCAATGCAGCATTGCGGCATAAGAGGTGGTAGAGAATGCGGCTCTCACGCCATTTTCCGAATCAGCGCTTAGCCCTTTACTTTCTTAACCTCTTCGATTAGCACCGGAACAACTTCAAACAGATCGCCGACAATACCAAAATCAGCTTTTGAAAAAATCGGCGCTTCTTCGTCCTTGTTAATGGCCACGATATACTTGGAGGTCGACATACCGGCCAGATGCTGGATGGCGCCTGAAATACCACAGGCGACATAAAGGGTCGGGGATACTGTTTTGCCGGTCTGGCCTACCTGGTCGCTGTGCGGCCGCCAGCCTTCATCGACTGCGGATCGCGACGCCCCGACGGCAGCGCCCAGGGCATCGGCCAGCGCTTCAATACTGGCATAATCACCGCCGGTGCCGCGCCCACCGGAAACAATAATATCGGCTTCGGTCAGCTCGATCTTATCGCCGGTATCCATTTTCTTGCCGACGACCGCCGTCTTGACATCACCGAGCTGCACGGCCGGCTTTTCAATGGCACTGTCTTTGGCAGTCTCGGTAATATCCATCACATTGGGTCGGATGGCCACGATCTGACGATCGCCTTCAATTTCGACTTGCGCATTGAGTTTACCGCCAAACATCGGTCGGGTGCAGATTAAGTTGCCATTTTCCAGCTGGACTTTGACGCAATCCATGGCGACACCGGCATCCAGTTTGGCTGCCAGGCGTCCTGCCAGATCTTTGCCCTGCGCCGACGCGCCCATGATAATAACCGCCGGATCTGAAGATTGAACCAGGTCGGTCAGCACATTGCTGTATGCATCGGTGGTATAATCCGCCAGACCCGCGTCATCGGCAACCAGTATCTTATCCGGACCGTATTTTTTAAGCTCTTCCGCCAAGCCGTCGACACCGGATCCCAACAAGACGGTCGTCAGCTCGGTCCCCAGACCATCAGCCAGCCGCCGACCTTCACTTACCACCTCAAGGCTTACTTTTCGAAGCTCACCGTCTCTTTGCTCTGTTATCGCAAAAACACCTTGTGCCATTTTATATCTCCTCTAAATAATTTTGGTTTCCTCATGTAAAACCTTGACCAGCGCTGCGGCTTTATCCGCCGCCGCCTCGCCTTCAATCATCCTAACGGCCTGCCGTTCCGGAGGCGAACTCAGCGCCTTAATCTTTAATTTGCGGTTGGCGGCGCCCACCTGAGCGGCATCGACGCCCAGATCAGCAACGGTTTTTACATCCACGGGTTTTTTCTTGGCTTTCATGATACCGGGTAAAGATGCATAGCGCGGTTCGTTAAGTCCGCGCTGGGTGGTAAACAACGCCGGCAGAGAAGCCTCCACGACAACCGTGCCGCCTTCGATCGTGCGATCGCAGATAATTTTTCCATCGGCCAATTCAACCTTGTTGACCATGGATATCTGGGGAATGCCCAGTAATTCAGCAACGGCCGATGCGACCTGATAGTTATCTTCATCCACAGCCCGATGTCCGGCAATGATCAATTCATACGGAATTTCCTTCAAAGCGGCAGCCAGCAATTTGGCAACAGCCAGCGAATCACTGCCCTGGGCTGCGGGATCATTGATGTGCACCCCCTGGTCGGCCCCCATGGCCAGCGCCGTGCGGATGGTTTCAATCGCCTTATCCGGCCCCAGACATAAGATGGTCACCGTACCCCCCTGGGCTTCTTTAATTTGCAGGGCTGCTTCGACGGCCAGCTCATCGTAGGGGTTCATGATCCATTTAATATCCTGCGTCTTAATGGAAACCCCATCATCTGCAATCTGCACCAGTGATTCGGTATCCGGCACCTGTTTGACTAGAACGACTATGTCCATACCCTACTCCTTTCTATAACCTATCTCAAAAATGCATCTAACGCTCAATAGCCGCGTTACCGACCTCCTCAAAATGCTCACATACTGGCGTGTATGCTGCGCTTTTTCGTCGGCCGCTGCCTTGCTCTCGGGCGTGATCTACTATTTTTGAGATAGGTTCTACCAATATAAATGCTTATTTCTTATTAAAATACATGTAATTTCTAAATTAATATAAACTGCAAACTGGCTTTAAAATTGTTAGATTTTGTTCGAGGGCAAGGCGAAATCCGATTCGAAAGCGGAGCGTACACGATAGTACGCGAGTATTTTGGATCGGATTTTAACACAGCCCTCGGGCAAAAGATAATGGTTTTAAAGCCAGTTTTAGCGGTTGGCTTTGCGGATGCCCAGTTGATCCAATGCAATGATCCATTTGCAGATATTGGCGGATCCTTCCACCATAGCGTATGTCGGTGCATCCCGGAAAAAACGCGCCACGGAATATTCGGTTGAATAGCCATAGGCACCTAGGATCCGCATGGCATAAAGGGCACATTTGTTGGCAACCTCACCCGCCAGGTATTTGGCCTGGGCCACATCCAGGCCGTTATTCAATCTACCCTGATCCTTGACCCAGGCTGCTTTGTAAACCAGCATCCGGGCGGCTTCGATTTCGGCTGACATCTGGGCAATCATATCCTGGTTCATCTGAAATTCACCAATGGGTTTGCCGAACTGCTTGCGTTCAGTGGCATATTTGATGACTTCGTCCAGGCAGGCTTGCGCCAGACCCACCCCCCCCGCGGCAGCCGAAAGCCGCGTTTGATTCAAAGAGCCGAAAAGAATTTTAGCACCATCACCCGGCTTACCGATAATATTTTCCTTAGGAACTCTGGTATCCGTCAGGTAGATTTCTCCGGTGGGTGAAGACCGCGAGCCCATCTTATCCAGGGCGGTGGTGCGCACATCGTTAAAATTCTTTAATTCCACCACAAAAGCAGATAGCCCTTTTGATCCCGCATCGCGATCCGTATAAGCATAATAGATCGTGACATCGCCCACATCGGCGTTGGAAATCCAGGTCTTGGATCCGTTTAGCAGCCAGTGATCGCCCTTGTCTTCGGCACGGGATTTAATCGCCATCACATCCGAGCCCGCATCCGGCTCCGTCATGGCAAAACAGCCCAGATATTCGGCGCTCACCAGCTTGGGAATATATTTTTGCTTTAATTCTTCGCTGCCATAAGTTTGAATGGTGTAGGCACAACCAAGGGCCTGCATGTTCACCTGCACCCGCAAAGAGCTCGACGCCCGGGCGATTTCTTCACTAATGATCATGGAGGCCAGCCAGCCCATTTCGGACCCGCCATAGGCCTCTGAAATCACTGTACCGAATAAACCCAGCTCTCCCATGGGCTTGACGGCTTCGTCATAGGGAAAATAATGCTTCTCATCCCATTCGTCGGCGAAGGGCGCAATTTTTTCGTTGGCAAAATCGCGCACCGTATTTCGCAAAATTTCAAGTTCTTCCGGCAAACTAAATTCCATTTTTTCCTCCTGAAACTGATGTTACTGACGTTATTGAATCGATCGTATACTGTATACAACACCGGCGCAAAAGTTGAACTATAGAGTAAGGCTCCATGGGTGTCAAGAAAGAAAGTACCTGAAAATCGGATAAATACGGCACCTTTTTCGTTGAAGCAGGTGTCTGGGATTCAGTTTTATCGGAAAGGTGAATTCTGTATGATTGAAAGGGATGAATCCGCCACTATAAACACGCAAAACGTGTGAAAAAAGACTGTCGATACTGACAACAGTAACGGCCGGCAGACAAATGTTAGATTCCCTTATCCCGAATTTTTCTGTCACGCTTGAGACGCTCCTGGATTCCTTTTCCAATGGAATAGGTTCGGCTGAACTCCGACCAGAATTCCTTATCTTTTTCTTTCCAATCGGGGCCGAAGCGTCGGTCGAAATAGTCACCCAATTTTTCAAATAGCAGTTTCCAGGGCGGCTCACCGCGCTGGTAAGCCCCCAAGATCGCGTTCAGCAAGTCATCCAGCTCGGAAAGCTTTTCTTTGGGCAGATAGGAAATGGCACCCTTTTGAATGGATTCCATAAGCGTTTCCCGGCTGACAGCATGCGCCGTTAACATGACAGCGGGTATTTCACGATCAACGGACTCCTCGAGCAGTTGCAGCCCGTTGACACCCATGATGTCCAAAATGACCAGGTCATAGCGACCCTTTTTTATTTTCTGTGAAGCACTCTCATAATCCCGGGCCGAATCGATGACCGACTCATCCAATAGATCCGCAATGGTTTCCAGAATATCTTCTTCGTCATCCACGGCCAGAATATGCTTGCCCTTGAGTAAAGATTCATCACCAGACATGAGAAGTGCCTCCTAAAATCGAATGCTGCCTTGTCATCTGTCTACTCCAAAAATCCCATTACGCGCGGTAGCCACAAAACAACATCGGGTATATACGTTATAATAAAAAGTACGATCATCTGAATGATGATAAACGGTATTACTGATTTGGTAATATAAATCAAATCCTTGTTGGCAATCGCACCGGTGATGTAGAGACTGACGCCCATGGGCGGGGTGCAGTATCCGATGGCCAGATTCACCGTCAGAATCAGACCGAAATGCATCCAGCTGATATTAAAAGCATCCAGCATCGGCAAAAACACCGGCCCCAGGATCATGGTTGCCGAAATAATATCCATGAACATACCCACAAACAGCAGCAGCGTGTTCATGGCGAAGAGGAACACGTATGGTGATTCGATGGCGGATAGCACGGTTTCGGTGATTTTACCCGGAATGTTCTCCAGGGTCAGCAGTCGGCCGAAACAGGTGGCACCGGCGACGATGATCAACAAAGTGGCCGAGGTCACCGCAGAGCTGACGGTCACTTTTTTGACATCTGAAAATTTCATCGAACGGTGAATAAAAAGCTCCACAATAAAAGCATACACGCAGGCAACCACTGCCGCTTCATTGGCGGTAAACGCACCTGAAAAAATACCGCCGAAAATGATGACCGGCAACATCAAAGACCAGAATCCCTCTTTAAAGACGGCAAATAGTTCAGATGGTTTGGGGATCGGGTTGCGCACGATTTCTTTTTTCTTGCGAAAAACAAAATAGGTGTACAGACAAACACCGAACATAATCAGAATGCCCGGTAAAAATCCGGTCAGAAAAAGACCTTCCAGGGACACATTGCTGATCATGCTGTAAAGAATCATGCCGATACTGGGTGGAATGATGACGCCCAGATTGGGCGATGTGGTCATCACCCCCAGGGTATACTTTTGGGGATACCCGTTGTCGATCAAGGCCGGAATCATAAAACCGCCCAGTGCCACCACGGTGGCCACAGTGGATCCCGATATGGCACCAAACAGCCCGCAGGCCAGCACCCCGGCCATCCCCAGGCCGCCCGGAAGCCAGCTGACAACCGCGTTGGCTACTTTAATGAGCTTTTCGACAATGGTGCCGGAGGTCATGATATTGCCGCACAGAATAAAGAAAAGCACCACCACCAGGGCAAAATTGTCCATGCTACGGAACAGGGTCTGGGCCAGCAGGAGAAGGGGCAGATCGGTAAAAAATATAAAGCCCAAAACAGCGGTAAAAAACAGACACATATAGACGGGAATATAGGTCGCCATGCACCCTAAGAGAATTGCCAGGATGACGATATGGCTGGTTTCCATAATCCGATTCTCCTTATCTCAACAAAAAGCGAAAAATTAATCCTGGGCTTTCTTGGCCAACTGTTCCTGGATGTCCTCGTAGAATACCTGAATGACCCGAATCAGCATCAGCACGCCCATCAACGGTAGGATTGCATACAGATAGACCAGCGGGATCTGCATGATAATGGTCTTTTGGTGCGTTTTAACCTGAAGGGCCGCCATCAACCACCCGTAATAGATCATCAGGATCGCAAAAATCATGACCACCAAATTACTGAAAAAGGTCAAAGGCACTTTTAATTTGGGAAAAATCTGGACGGATGCATCGATTTTAATTAACGAGCGGTTCTTCACGGCGGCACTGCAGCCGATAAAAGTGGTATAGATGATCACCTCACGCACCAATTCTTCAGACCAGGCCAGTGAGTAGTTGAAGCCGTACCGCAGAATAACATTGAAAAACAGTGCGACCAAAGCGACCAGCACGCTGATAAACAGCGTCCATTCCTCAAAAAAGCTCAATACCCTGTCCAGGAAATGTAAAATCTTTCCAAACATAAAAATCCACCCTCTTCGGCCGGAAATTAGAAAAAGGGGCTTCGGTCAGACCAAAGCCCCTTTATTAGTTCGTGGTGAGAAAATAATCAAGTTATTTTGTATAGCCCATGTATTTTTGAACTTCCAGCAGGAAATTATCCGGACGATACTTGTCGCCAGCATGTAGTTGGTTGATTTCCGGCGCAAATTTTTGATGCACAGCGTCGGCCTGGTTCTTAAGGATCAACATCTCTTTGTCGGGCAGTTGAAAGAATTCGATACCCTGGCCCATGGCGGCTTTACGCTGCTCCAGTTCCTGGGCTTTGGCAGCCACGCGCGCCTCGGCACACATGTCTTTGACCGTCTCAACCAGCGTTTTCTGAAGGTCGGGCGGCAAACTGTTAAACCAGGCCTTGTTAAACAGCCAGATAAAAAGGCCCTGAGCGTAGTTGAGTTCGGTGTAGTACTTGGCAACCTCAAATTTTTTGGTAATACTGCAAACCGTAAGGGTATGATCCAGGCCGGTGATAACCCCCTGCTTCAAGGCCACCGGCACATCCGGCCAGGGCATCACAACCGGGTTAAATCCCCACGCCTGGTAAGACAGTTTATTAACCGCCGCTTCTGCAATACGAAATTTGACCTGCTTGGCATCGGCAATGTTCTTAACCGGCACCGTCGTGGCCCAACCGTAATTACCGTAACTGGCAATGTCAACGGCCATAATTCCCTGATGATCCATGGCCATCAGGAAATGGTCAAAAAGCTTGCCGCTGTTGACGAATTTTTCGAGTTTTTCAAAGGAATCGACCAGAAACGGAAGGTTGACGATACCAAATCGGGGACCCAGGTTGGTCGAGGCTACCGAACTGACCGCCATACCCTGAATGGCGCCCATTTGCAGCTGGTTTAAAACTTCGACCTCGCCCCCTAACATGGAAAAGGGCTTATAATCCAGATACATCTGGCCGTTGCTTCGTTTCCACAATTCATCCCGAATGGCAAATCCGGTATAAACACCTTTTAAGACCGGATGGGAGACATTCGAAACGATGAACTTATACTTGGCACCTGATGGATCGAAGGCGGGTTTCCATTTTTCCAGCGAGGGTCCTTTGGCGAGGGCGGGGCTGATCAGCAGAGCAAAAACAATGAGAAATAGTGTCGCACAGAAACTGACTCTTTTTAGATGCATTGATTGGTACCTCCTTTTTCGGCTTTGTGCCTTTAATTTCTAAACTTCATTCATTTGCCAAAGATGATTTCATAGCTATATTGCAGCTATCGGTTTTTTTGTCAAGCAAAAATATCGAACTAAAAAGGGATGTTAATTTTGCCAAGCCATTGCCCAATAAGCATTGACAAGGACTGAATCATAGAAATTTAATGATCATGTGGTCCAATTAAAATCGGATCTCTGAAAATTTCCGACTACCAGGCGTCCATTCCCGAAAACCTGGTATCACTGTTTTTCGCATTAATTTTCATGCTAGATTTAGGATCCAGTCCAGTACCGCTCAGGATCAAAACGCTGCAGCATGGTCAGCTCTTCAGCGGTCGGTTCCGGTGTTTGCGACAATTTATCAGCGATCTTCAGCGACCACCCGGTATGGTCCCGAACCTCATCCACGCTTACGCCCGGGTGAAGCGAAACGAGCATCATCTCCCGACTTTTGGTGTCAAATTGCAATATCCCCAGGGTCGTGATGACCGTTGCCGGACCGCCGCGCGGCAGCCCCACTTTGCGACGCCAGCCGGCACCATCGCCAAATCCGGGTGAGGTCATATAATCGACCCGGGGCACAAAACGGCGTTTCTGATGATTCATGATAATAATATGCCGTTGCGCCAGGCTGGCCAGATCACAGGCACCGCCGCTGCCCGGCAGCCGCGTCGTAACATTTTTCACCCCGCCGATATAGCTCGTATTGAGATTGCCGAATCGATCGATCTGGGCACCACCGATAAAGCTGACATCGACTTTCCCCTGCTGCAGCAATCCCATCGTATCGGCCGTATCGGCCAGCCACTGCGCCCGGAAGAGATTGGGCAAGTCGCCCATGGTCAGGATGGGCTCTGGCGCCAGCGCATCGCGCACGATCCCTAATTCGTAAACGCCCACGGACGTTGGCGCATGCGTGCTTTTGGCCAGCAAAAAGCCCAGCAACGGCAGGCGCATGCCGACAAAAACGACTTCGCCGTCTGCAATTTCACGCGCCGCAGCGGTGACCATCAGCTCGGGTAAGGTGTATGACATCTCAGGCGCCTATATTGTTTACAAATAGATCAAATTTTTTCAGTCTTAATGGTTTACTCTGTTAGCTGCTGGCTTCTCGCTTCTGGCTTCTGGCAGGAAGCCGGGAATCAAAAGCGCCAGCCAGTAGCCAGCGGCAAGGAGCCAGAAGCTTTAAATCCTCAAACCATTGATACTTGAACCTTTGAACACAGAGCCCTGAACCTGGAACCTGGATTTAATACCCATAATCCACCGGCTCTGATAAGTCATGATGCTTGATGGCCAGAGCTGCCATGCGCTGATCTCCCAGTAATTTTGTATAATCTTTCCAGTTTCGTATGCCTAGCACCCATTTTTTTTGCCAGTCATCAAAGGCTTGCGGCGTTTTGCTTGCGGTCCGATAGTCGAGGAAGCCCTGGTGATCCCGGTTATAATAGCCGGGCACCGGTGATGGGTGACCGCCCCAGGGGGCATGCACTACGGCGCTGACCCGATAGCCCGGTGTAATCACCCGATTGGGGTCGCGGCTGATGATCTCCCGTGACACAATCTCTTCAGCCGTAATAATAATGTGGCGGCTGGCCATACAGGCATCACGGATAAGCCCCAGATTACCCCAGGCATGGGCGTTGCCGAATTCATCCGCCCGCTGAAGATGAACGATGGATACATCCGGTCGCAAGGCTGCCACGGCGGTCAGGGTATCACCGCTGAACGGGCAGGTCATGGTTTTTAGACAGGTGTTGGTTTTGAATAGATCGCTGCCCAAGGCCGTGCGGGCAGGCATGAAGGAAACCCCCATGGCGCCGGCCCTTAACGCCATGGCCAGGGTTAGATTCGAATGGTCTTCCATTTCGAGCGCGCCGGATTCAACCGCCCTTCGAAAATTGTAGCTGGATCCCGTAATCACATTACCCACCCAGGCAGCCCTGATTTTACGGACACAGCCGGCGCCGATGATTTGATCAAATAAAATATCCGATATGGGTCCGATAAGGGTTAGACATTGCTTTTTCCGGCGGATGAGCTCGTGTCCGGCGGCAAATGGGATGAGGGTTTCCTGGGCCAGACCCATGGCGATGGAACTGCCATCAGAAACAAAACGGTCAATGGCTTCAGAAAGGGGCAGCAACTTGGACTCAGCCAAAGTCTTCAACCTCCAGCTTCACATTCGAAAAGATCTGAGGCAAATTCTGATTCGGCCTATTTTTCCGATTTAATGGATTTTACAAAATCATCAAAAAACTGGTTACGTTGTTTCCAATCCGGTCCGAAACGTTTGTTAAAAAAATCGCCCAGTTTGTCGAACAGCTTGCCCCAGACCGGTTGTCCACCCTTGAGAACAACATCGGCGATAAATTCATCCAGCTCGCTCATCTTCTCTTTGGGCAGAAAGGAAACAGCCCCCAGCTTAATCGACTTTTCCAGGGATTCTGGGGTCAGGGCGTAGGCCGTCAGCATCACTGTTGGAAATCCGCGCTTAACGGACGTTTTTAAGAGATCGAAACCATTTACGCCCATAATGTCCAGAATGACAATATCGAATGTATAACCGAGCAACAATTGATGCGCCGTATCATAATCATTGGCCTTGCGCACCATACACATGTCCAAAACCTCTTCAACGGTATCGGTCACATCAACTTCATCATCGACGGTCAATACAATTTTATCTTTCAAAACAGTTGCAGGATCCATAATCTTAATGCCTCCTTTCTGCAGGTGGCTGCAATAGGCCGCTGGTCCGGAAAGATCACTTTTCTGATGGCCTATATCATTATAAAATTCAACAAGTCAAGATATGGCTCGATTTATTATAATCAACCCTATTCATGTTGTTTTAATATCAGGGACGCCATTTAAGTGTAAGGGAATTTAACTTGCATTGCATGCCAAGCTTGTATTAAAAGTCCATCTTCTGGGTTCTGAAACTCAACTTTCAAAGATTCAATTCGTCGGCCACTGGCTTCTCGCTTCTGGCTGCTGGAAAGAAACACGAAATCATTTGCCAGCCTGCGACGAGCTCAGCCGAGTCGAAGCCAGTTGCCAGGAGCAAGAGGCCAGCAGCTTAAGACCTTCGAACCTGGCGTCTGATACCGAAAACTGTAACGCGTAACCCGAAACACGCAACTCGCAACTCGCAACCCGCAACCCAAAGAACAATGACACCCGCTGAAGAAAAACAGCTCGCAGTACTGAATCAAACCTTATCCAAGCAAATTCAGATCACCTGCCGACTCACCGAGCATGAGCAAAGCCCATCCATTGTAAAATTTTGCGAGGATCTCAGCCGCCAGGTACCTAAAATTCGCATCGAAAAAGAAACCGGTGATCCGGATGAAATGCCCGCTATCCAAATTCACGATGGGTTATTGTATCAGGCGGTTCCCGCGGGCACCGAGATCGCGCCTTTCATCGAAGCCCTGCAAATGGCCGCCTCGGACACTGCCCAGATAGATGAAAGCATCTCATCACAACTGAAAGCGATTGATTTGCCGACGCAGCTGGTTTTGTATGTTGCCCCGCAATGCAGCTTCTGCCCCCAGGCTGTGCGCCAGCTGCTGCCGCTTCTGTCTGCAAACCGCAATATTCATCTGACGGTCATTGACGCCATGGCATTTTCGGAGCTGGCAGAAAAAGACAACCTTCAATCCGTGCCGACCTTGATTTTAGAAGATCAATTCCGCTGGACGGGAGCGTTTCAGATAGACGAAATCGTAGAAATGATGGTGAATCGCGATCCCAGTGCTTTAGGGCCGCTTTCACTGGAAATGATGCTCAAAGAGGGTGACGCTGGCCGGCTGGCGCAAATGATGCTGGATGGCGGACACATTTTCCCTGCCTTCTATGAATTGTTAACCCACCCCAAGTGGCCGGTTCGCCTGGGTGCGATGGTGGTCATGGAAGAGCTGATTGAGAGAAATCTTGATCTTGCACTTCAAACCATCGAACCTCTGTGGCAGCAGTTTCATAAAGTCGACGACCGGGTCAAAGGAGATCTGCTATACATTTTGGGCCAAACAGGACAAGGGCAAATGGTGGCCCGGCTGAAAAACATATTGAATGGAGAATATGCAGACGAAGTCAAAGAAGCCGCAAGGGAGGCGATAGAGCAATTGTCATAGGAAACATTGACCAAGCTATGTTTTTTAAAGTCTTTGGCGTAGAACACATTTTTGCGATAAGATTTACGACTAACAACTATCGCCTTGTCATGGCGTGTGCCATGTCAGAGCAGTTCAGGGTGCTTGCCTTTCTAATTAAAAACCCTCCAGAACAATTTTGCCGTGCGCTTGCTGTGACTCCAGCATCGCGTGGGCTTTTATTAAGTTTTCCGCGTTAATCGTTCCCAAATGATGCGCGACGGTGGTCTTGATCTGACCTTTGTCGATTAAACCGGAGACTTCATTCAATAGTTTATGCTGCTCAACCATATCAGGCGTTTGGAACATGGAACGGGTGAACATCAACTCCCAGTGCAGCGTAATACATTTGAGTTTCAGCGGCATGGCATCCAGTTGTGCAGGGTCGTCAATCAGACCGAAATGTCCTTGTGGTGCAAGGCTTTTCACGATTTCCTCGTAGTGCTCGTCAGTATTATTCAGGCTGATCACATAATCCACCTCAGGAATACCGATGGCTTTTAAGCCCTCGGAAAGCGGTTCGCGGTGGTTGATGATATGTTGAGCACCCAATTC
>JASFEV010000038.1:0-22456 GCA_050124655.1 Desulfobacterales bacterium | reverse complement strand
CGGATAAAGGCGAATTAACGCTAGACAAGGCACAGAAAATCGTCGTCGAACCCTCGCTGCGAACCAATATTTTAAAAACCATCAGCAATCCCAATATCGCCTACATCTTACTATTGATCGGTTTGGCCGGACTTTATTTTGAGCTATCCCATCCTGGAGCCATCTTTCCCGGAGTGATCGGAGGCATATCACTGGTGCTGGCTTTTTTTGCGCTGCAGACCTTGCCGGTCAATTACGCCGGGATACTGCTTATTGTTTTGGCGATCATTTTTTTCATTATGGAAATGAAAATTGCCAGCTACGGGCTTTTAAGTGTAGCCGGCGTGCTTTCACTTCTGCTGGGTTCGCTCATGATGTTCAAGGGCACGGGGCCGGATATGAAATTGTCCTTAAAGGTGTTGTTGCCCACGCTCATTTTGGTATCCGGCTTTTTTGTGTTTGTGGCCGGGCTGGTGTTTCGGGCCCAGATGTCCAAACCCAGGACCGGCACGAAAGGTCTGGTTGGTGAAATCGGTATCGTTAAAAAAGCGCTGACACCTGAAAAAGAGGGTAAGGTGTTTATTCATGGAGAGTTGTGGAATGCCAGAGCACAAAAATCAATTGATGAAAATACCAAAGTTCGGGTCATTAAGGTGATTAACTTATTATTAGAGGTTGAGCCGGTCGATGAAACCGCCAGCGTTTAGCATATTTGCTGACCGAAAATGGCTATTTTAAATGGCTGTATTACACAACACTATCCAAAACGAACTTTCGGCAGATGCATTTGTTATTGAGAGAAGATCGACTTGAGATTTACGTCATTTAGTGGTAAATCCTTTTCACCTTATAGCCCTTACATCCATAAGAAGAATTTAGAAAATTATAGGAGGATTGTATGAGTCTTTTTACGCCAATTGCCATTCTTGTGCTGGTGATCTTTTTCTTGTCAGCAGCATTGCGAATACTGAATGAATATGAACGCGGCGTGATATTCAGACTGGGGCGCGTCATTGCAGCCAAAGGACCAGGGCTTATCATTTTGATTCCGCTGATTGATAAGATGGTAAAGGTCAGCTTGCGTTTGGTTGCCATGGATGTGGATCCTCAAGACGTGATTACACGAGACAACGTTTCCGTTAAGGTCAATGCCGTTATCTATTTCAGGGTGATCGATCCCATCAAAGCGATTGTGGAAGTCGAAAATTACAGCTACGCCATGTCGCAACTGGCCCAGACCACCCTCAGGAGCGTGTGCGGGCAGTCCGAGCTGGATGATCTGTTGGCCGAAAGGGAAAAAATCAATACTGAGCTGCAAGAAATCCTGGATACGCATACGGATCCGTGGGGTATTAAAGTCGCCACGGTTGAGCTTAAACACATCGATTTACCTGGAGAAATGCAGCGGGCAATTGCGCGCCAGGCAGAGGCCGAGCGTGAAAGACGCGCCAAGGTGATCAATGCCGAAGGTGAATTTCAGGCGGCCAGCAAATTGGCGGAGGCCTCTGAGATCATCGAAAAACATCCAACAGCGCTGCAACTCAGATATCTGCAAACCATGAATGAAATGTCAACCGAAAGTAATTCGACGACAATTTTTCCGATTCCAATAGAGCTTTTTAAGCCCTTTATTCGTTTGTATGAAGGGGAAGATAAAGAATAAATGATTGAATTCATCGGTTTATTTTGATATCAGGCGGTTTTAAACGTTATCATTAATCGAAAAATTTATTGTACCTGCGTCAAACATAGGCGGAGGCCTTACAGCCTCCGTTTATGCTTTCAACTTATAATATGAGGAGATATGAACAAATGAGCGAGCCTACCGAGAAAACATCGGAAACACAGGAAAACACTGCGGAATCGAGTGCGGAAATTCAGGCAACAGAGGCAAATGCGGATGAGGCGCCGACAGAAGCACAGGAGAGTGCTGCCCCGGCTGAAGAAAAGTCAGAAGCAAAATCGAAAGGAGAAGCCAAAGAAAAGCCCCTGGAAAAAATGACGGTCAAAGAGCTGCGTGAGATCGCCAAGGACATACCGGGAGTCACCGGTGTGCACGCGATGAAAAAAGAGGAATTGATTAACGGCATCAAAGAAGCAAGAGGCATCAAAGATGAACCATTGAAAAAAGCCGTTGGCAGTATGCGAGAATTGAAGTTAAAGATCAAGGCTTTGAAAGCTGAACGTCAGGCCGCGCTGGAATCCAAAGATAAGAAAAAGGCCACCATCTTTAGGCGACGCATTTCCCGGCTCAAAAAGAAAACACGCAAAATGGCCGCTTAGCGGCTAAGTTATTCGTTCAATAACGAATAACGAACAACCAATAACCAATCTAATAACCAATAACGAATAACGACCAATGAAAATTGATCCAGCTTCAGTTGCTTTTGATATTGACGGCGTGGTTGCTGACACGATGACTCTGTTTCTTGATATTGCCCGCAAGGAGTTTAACCTCAACAGCATCTCATATGAAGATATTACGTGTTATAATCTGGCGGACTGCCTGGATATCGAACCGAAGATTATTGATGCCGTCGTAACCCGTATTCTGGATGGGAACTATCATATCCCGCTGAATCCGCTTGCAGGGGCGCCTGACGTGTTATATCATCTAGCAAGCCTATTTGGGCCCGTGATGTTTGTTACCGCACGCCCTTATACAGGCCCATTGAATGATTGGATCCGTGAGACGCTGCACCTGGACCCAGCTTCGATTGACATTATTGCTACAGGTTCTCACGAGGCCAAAGCCGCCATTCTGCAGCAACGCCAAATTGAACATTTTGTTGACGATCGTCTCGAAACCTGTTTTTTGCTTCAGAAGGTCGGCATACAACCGGTTCTTTTTCAGCAACCCTGGAATCGTGAGCAACATCCGTTTGTTGAGGTAGGTTCCTGGAATGAGCTAGCAAAACTTCTTGCGCTTTAGAAAAGAAATTCCGTATGGAATCCCATCCAGAAAATCCGTTGGTCGGTTCGTTTATTGATTCCCTTGTCACGGAAAAAGGGTATTCAGATCATACCTGCCGCGCGTATCGGAAAGACCTCCAAGATTTCTTCTTTTTTGTCGCCGATTTTTATCAATCCGGGAAAAGGCGCCGCAAGCGCACGTCTGCAATGGATATAAAGCAGATCGACGGCATCATGATCAGAGGATATCTGGGTGTTTTACACCGCCAGAATAAAAAAACAACTGTTGCCCGCAAGCTTTCAGCCATTCGGTCTTTTTTCAAATTTTTGGAAAAAAGAGGGCTCATTTCCGAAAATCCGGCCGAGCACGTCATGACGCCCAAACAGGATAGAACCATACCTGTTTATCTGTCGGTTGATGAGATGTTTCGATTGCTGGATTCGATCCAGAGCGATACGGTGCTGGATTTAAGAAATCGTGCCATTTTCGAAACCCTTTACTCTAGCGGTATTCGCGTGTCCGAGCTGACCCAGATGAATGTCCCGGATGTTGATTTTAAAGCTGCCGTGATTCGAGTGCTAGGCAAAGGTAATCAGCAGCGCATGGTACCCGTGGGACAGAAAGCATTAAACGCCATCAAGACCTATCGGGCCCGGCTACATAAGCGAATTGATCCGGAAGCCGCCACCAGGGGCCCTTTATTTTTAAATCGGTTCAATAAACGGTTGAGCTCGCGTTCAATTGCCAGAATTTTAAAACAACTCATTGCCGCCATGGGCCTTTTGACACCGGTGTCACCGCATGCGTTGCGGCATACCTTTGCCACTCATTTGCTGGATGCCGGAGCAGATTTGCGTGCGGTCCAAGAGCTTTTAGGCCACAAAAGTCTTTCGACGACTCAAAAATATACCCATGTCAGTATTGATCATTTAATGGAGACGTATGACAAGGCGCATCCGCGAAAGTAATTTGGTTCAGAAAAAAAGATGGATAATTAAATAAGCTTGGATCATAATGAATGTCGGCTGCTTTCGTGCACTTGAGCATAGCCGCATACATGATTAAAAATTTCTCATTAATTTTGATGCAAAAAGGTGATAAGAGGAATGTGATGGAAATGCACGCAACAACGATACTGGCTGTCAGACATAAGGGTAAAGCAGTGGTTGCCGGCGATGGCCAGATTACGTTAAACAACAATGTCATCAAACATCAGGCTAAAAAAGTCAGGAAAATTTACCAGCAAAAAATTATCGTTGGATATGCCGGCGCTACAGCTGATGCCTTGAACCTTTCGGAACGTCTGGAACACAAACTGGAACAATACAACGGAAATCTGACGCGTGCGGCAGTTGAGTTGGCACGGGACTGGCGTACGGATAAATACTTAAGGCGTCTTGAAGCGATTATGATTGCCGTGGATGCAAAACAAATGTATCTCATTTCAGGCAACGGCGATGTGATTGAACCGGATCAAGCGATCATCGGTATTGGATCTGGAGGTGTTGCTGCTCAAGCAGCGGCGCTGGCCCTGGCGGCGCATGCGGAAATCAGCGCCCGAAAAATTGTTGAAGAAGCCATGAAGATTGCGGCATCTATTTGTGTGTATACCAACGCCCATATTGTGGTAGAGGAACTCTAAATGAACCCATTAAAGCCCTCCGAGGTTGTTGAAGAATTGGATAAATACATTGTCGGCCAGGACAAGGCTAAACGTTCGGTTGCTATTGCATTGCGCAATCGGTGGCGTCGCCAGCAGGTTCCCGAAGAATTGCGGGACGAGATTGCGCCTAAAAATATTATTTTAATCGGCCCTACCGGCGTCGGTAAAACCGAAATTGCCAGACGCTTGTCCCGACTGACGGATTCGCCTTTTTCAAAGGTGGAAGCTTCCAAATTTACTGAAGTGGGCTATGTCGGGCGCGATGTTGAATCGATGGTCAGAGATCTTCTCGAATTGACGATCAATACCCTCAAATCACGCGAGCAGGAAGCGGTCAAGGACAAAGCCTGGCAGACTGCTGAAGAGCGAATGCTGGATTTATTGCTACCGAAATCAGGCGGGCCAACGACTTCGCGGGCCGAAGACACAAAAGAAGTTCAGTTTGAACTGGTCACCTCCGCAAATGAAGAGTCATCTTCGACGCGGGAAAAACTGCGAGATATGCTGCGGCGCGGCAAACTGAATAACCGATTTGTCGATTTAGACGTTCCAGATCGCAGCGGTCCGATGGTTGAAATTTTTTCAAACGTCGGCATGGAAGAAATGGGTATAAACTTTAAAGATATGCTGGGGGGCGTATTTCCTAAAGCAACCAAGCGTCGAAAGATAAAAGTGCCTGAGGCCCTGGAAATCATGGCTCAAGAAGAGGCCCAAGGATTAGTGGATATGGATAAGGTCGTCCGACAGGCCATACAAAAAGTCGAGCAGTCGGGAATTATTTTCCTTGATGAAATCGACAAAATTGCGGGCCGCAACAGTGCACATGGCCCGGATGTGTCCCGGGAAGGTGTCCAGCGAGATCTGTTGCCCATTGTTGAAGGCTCCACTGTGACGACTAAATATGGACCGGTAAAAACCGATCATATCTTGTTTGTGGCCTCCGGCGCTTTCCATACTGTCAAACCTTCTGATTTAATCCCTGAATTGCAGGGCCGCTTTCCCATTCGCGTTGAGCTTGATGCTTTGGGCAAAAATGAGTTTGTTCGGATTTTAACCGAGCCCAAAAATGCCCTCTTGCTTCAGTATATAGCTTTATTAAAGACTGAAGGCGTTGACGTTGCCTTTGAAGATGATGCCGTTGAAGCCATCGCCCGGATAGCTGAAGAGGTCAACAACCGTACTGAGAACATCGGTGCCCGCAGGCTGCAGACCGTTATGGAGCGTCTGCTGGAAGACATTCTTTTCTCAGCACCGGATGTGTCCGAGAAGCAATTGGTGATCAGCAAGGATGATGTAGAAACAAAGCTGAAAGAAATCAAGGACGATGAGGATTTGAGCCGGTATATTCTCTAGTTCCGTTGAGTAGCCTTTTCGGACTCTCTACCGCTGAAATGCGCATTCACCCTGGGTAGTCAGGCATAGGGCATGGCGCATAGGGCAAAGGGTTTAGACAAACAACGCGTTGGGATTCAATTCTGCAACCCTATGCACTCTGCTCTATGCCCTCTGCCTATCACAGCTGATGATGAGGAGAAAAACGACATTTACGCTAATACATTCTGTTTTAAGCTAAGCTAAAATGAACCAAAACAAAAATGATATGCACCCCAATGTCGCTGATATTCTGATTGAGGCGCTGCCCTACATTCGGCGTTTTTATGGCATGACGATTGTGATCAAGTACGGCGGGCACGCCATGGTCGATGAGCAGCTCAAGAAGGACTTTGCCCGCGATATTACCCTGCTGAAATTTATCGGCCTCAAACCGGTTGTGGTTCACGGCGGTGGGCCTCAGATCAATACGGTGTTGGACCAGATGGGCATCCGCCCCCAATTTGTGCGCGGCATGCGGTTGACCGATGAGCGCACCATGGATGTGGTTGAGATGGTCTTAGGCGGTAAAGTTAACAAAGCCATCGTTCATCAGATCAATCAGCAAGGGGGTAAGGCCGTCGGCCTGAGCGGTAAAGATGGGGGGCTGATCCAAGCTCGGAAGCTTAAAATCGTCCAGCAGCCAGACATCAACAAGCCACCGGAGATCATTGATCCCGGTCTGGTCGGGGAGGTGACCTGCATTAACTCCGAAATCATCGACAAGCTGACCCAGCAGGGCTTTATCCCTATTATTGCACCCGTAGGTGCCGGAGAGGCCGGCGAAACCTACAACATCAATGCCGATTTGGTGGCCAGTCGCATTGCAATGGCACTTAAAGCCGGTCGCCTTGTTCTGCTGACGGATGTTGATGGTGTTCTGGATGGCGACGGTCGCCTGATCAGTTCCATAAATGCTCAACAGATTAAACAGATGATTGATGACCAGGGCATTTCAGGCGGTATGATTCCTAAAATTGAATACGGCCTTAACGCGATCGAAAATGGTGTTGAAAAGGTGCAGATTATCAACGGCACCCAGCGACATTCCATTTTGCTGGAATTATTTACCGACAGCGGCATTGGGACGGAGGTGACAGCATGACCGCTGCGTTAATGCAACGTGCCGATCAAGTGATGGCAGCTACATATCAGCGATTTCCGGTTGCTTTTGAAAAGGGACGGGGATGTCAGCTTTGGGACACGGCTGGGCAATCCTACACGGATTTTGTCGCCGGTATCGCGGTGTGCAATCTGGGACATGCACACCCACGTATTAGTGAAGCTGTTTCGCAACAGATTCAAACCCTGCTGCATGTATCCAACCTCTATTATACGCTACCCCAGGTGGATTTGGCGGCCTGGTTAGTGGAAAATAGTTTTGCGGACCGCGTCTTTTTTGGCAACAGCGGGGCCGAAGCCAATGAAGCGGCTATAAAACTGGCACGCAAATATTTCAAAGACCGCGGAGAAGTCAATCGCTATCGCATCATCAGCATGGAGCGTTCATTTCACGGGCGTACACTGGCGACACTTTCGGCCACGGGTCAGGAAAAAATCAGAAAAGGGTTTGATCCGATTCTGGTCGGTTTTGATTTTGTCCCTTTTAATGACATTGAGGCGTTGCGTTCCCACATGGATGAGACGACCTGTGCCGTTATGCTCGAACCGATTCAAGGTGAAGGAGGTGTTCGCTGCCCGGATGAGAACTATTTAAAAAGGATCAGACAGATCTGTGATGAAACCAACACCCTGCTCATATTTGATGAAATTCAGACTGGAATGGGACGGACGGGGAAACTTTTCGCCTATCAACATTTTGGCATCGAGCCGGATATCATGACCCTGGCCAAAGCGCTGGCCAACGGTTTGCCGATTGGGGCGATGCTGGCGCGCGAAGCGGTTGCCGGCGCATTCGGACCCGGTGCCCATGCATCTACTTTTGGCGGAACGCCCATTGTCACGGCCGCAGCCATGGAAGTGTGCAAAATTTTAGTGGAAGACGGTGTGATCGAAAAGGGCAGGGCAGCTGGCGCCTATTTCAAGGAAAAATTGCACGCCTTAAAGGAGCGGCATGCGGTTATTGAAGATGTGCGTGGACGCGGACTGCTGCTGGGCATGAAACTCACCATCGACGGAGCACCGCTGGTGAAGCAATGTATGCAAAAGGGCTTTCTCATCAATTGCATTCAGGATCGGATTTTAAGATTTATTCCGCCGCTGATCATCACTGCAGAAGAAATTGATCAGTTAATCGATGTGCTGGACACCATTTTCAGCAAAATCGAATCTTCTTAGCTGAGTTAAAAACCATAATGCGGAGGTATATGCATGACCACACATCTGCTGACGCTGGCCGACCTATCCAAAGAAGAATTTGAGGCCTTTTTTAAGCGGGCGGCTACACTCAAAGAAAAACAGCGCCAAGGCACTGTCGAGCCGCTGCAGGCCGGCAAAAGCCTCGGGCTTTTATTCGACAAACCGTCGACCCGTACCCGGGTCTCATTTGAGGCCGCTATGGTGCAATTGGGCGGCTCACCGCTATTTATCAGCTCAAAAGACACCCAGATGTCACGGGATGAGCCCATAAAAGATACCGCCAGGGTGCTTTCGCGCTACTTGGATGCCTTAGCCATTCGCACGTTTGCCCAAGAAACGATTGAAGAATTTGCCCATTTTTCCACTATTCCGGTGATCAATGCCTTAACAGATGCCTATCATCCCTGCCAGGTTTTGAGCGATTTGCTGACAGTCATCGAACACAAAGGATCTGTTGAAAATTTAAAAATTGCCTGGGTCGGCGATGGTAACAATATGGCGCAATCCTGGATTAATGCAGCCGCTGTTTTGGGTTTTGAACTTGATCTGGCATGTCCGCAGGCGTATTTTCCAGATGCCCAAATTGTAGATAACGCCCAAAAGAAACCGACAGCCCGAATCACTTTAGGCTCGGATCCTGTCGCAGCGGTCAAAGATGCGGATGTGGTCAATACAGATGTCTGGGCCAGTATGGGACAGGAGGCCGAACAGGCCGCCCGGAAAAAAATTTTTGCGCCATTTCAGGTGAATGCAGCGCTTCTGGAAAACGCCGCCAAAGATGTCATTGTGCTGCATTGCCTGCCGGCCCATCGCGAAGAAGAGATTAGCGAAGCGGTTTTGGAAGGTCCGCACTCAGTGGTCTGGGATCAGTCCGAGAACAAGCTGCATATGCACAAGGCCATACTGGATATACTCATCAGCACCTAAGTTGAGCATTGCAAACTTTAAAAATATGAATTGCTAATGTGAGGTTCTACAAAACGAGAACCGGGCATGTCATTTCCTGAAAAAGCGATATGAATTACAAGGTGCTGGTGGCCCGATATTTGAGATTCAATCAACGCAATTCATCAGTTTTATTATTGAGGAGCCTATCATCCCAAATATCGGGCCACTTCATCGCCACTAGTGAACTATGTGCATATCGCTTTTTCAGAAAACAACATGACCGCATCATCATTTAGCTTTAAGCGCTCTATATATGAAAAAGACGGAACGAATAAGCGGAGGACAATAATTTGACTGCTAAAATCAACAAAGTGGTGCTGGCCTATTCCGGCGGACTGGACACATCGGTTATTTTAAAGTGGCTGATTGAAACCTATCAATGTGAGGTGGTTACTTTTTCAGCGGACATCGGCCAGGAAGACGATCTGGAAGAGATTAAGGCAAATGCTTACAAAACCGGTGCGACCAAGGCCTATATCGAGGATTTGACGGAGGAATTTGTCAGCGCATATGTCTTTCCGGCTTTTCGCGCCAATGCCATATACGAGGGACAGTATTTGCTGGGAACCTCTTTGGCCAGGCCGTTGATTGCAAAGCGCCAGATCGAAATTGCCCATCATGAAAAAGCCGATGCGGTCAGTCACGGTGCCACCGGCAAAGGCAATGATCAGGTCCGATTCGAACTGGGGTATCTCTCCCATGATCCCGGTATTATCATCATTGCGCCCTGGCGGGAGTGGGACTTAAATTCGCGCACCGCCTTGATGGAATTTGCCGCTAAGCATGGCATCGCTGTGCAAGCCACCCATGACAAACCTTACAGTACGGATTCAAACCTGTTGCATATCAGTTATGAAGGCGGCATACTTGAGGATCCTTGGGCCGAGGCACCCGAAGACATATTTACGCTGACGGTATCACCCAAGCAAGCTCCCGACAAACCCGAAACCATCGAAATCACCTTTAAAAGGGGGAATCCGGTTCAGCTAAACGACGATGAGCTGACGCCGGCGCAGATGCTTAAAGCATTAAACACGCACGGTGGCAAGCACGGTATCGGACGGGTCGATCTGGTTGAGAATCGATTTGTGGGGATGAAATCGCGCGGCGTTTATGAAACCCCGGGCGGCACCATCTTGCGCGCCGCCCACATGGCGATGGAATCCATCACCATGGACCGCGAGGTGGTTCATCTACGGGATTCTCTGATCCCCAAATACGCTCAGCTGGTATACAATGGTTTCTGGTTTGCGCCGGAGATGAATTTGCTGCAACATATGATTGATATGACGCAGGAGAATGTATCCGGTAGCGTACGTCTTGAATTGTATAAGGGCAACTGTCGCATTCTGGGCCGCAAATCAGATCGGTCATTATATCGGGAAGACTTTGCCACCTTTGAAGATGACCAGGTTTATAACCAGAAAGACGCCGAAGGCTTTATCCGCTTAAATGCTTTGAGATTACGAATTCAGAAATTAGTCGAAACCCATAAACAATAATTCAGGGATTGGATAGTTTTTTAGCTGATCGCTGCATGAAATATCAGCGACTGCATCGTGCAAACGCATGCATAAGGGTTCGTAGTCAAAGAACTGTGATATAAAACCACACAACGTATTTGCTATAAAATTGGCATTTTGCTGCTAAGCTGGTTTTGAGACAATTTGCAGTTCTTTTGCAACGCTCCCTAATGCATTCAGATCCGCCTGCGGCGGACACGATTTCGCTGCTGATAATTCATTTCGCTTATAAGCATAGTTCGCACAGAAACATTCCGCGACGCCTTAAATAACGAATAACGAATAACCAATAACGTTATCGCCATGTCAGAAAAACAGTGGGGCGGTCGGTTTGAAGAAAAAACCGCCAAAATTGTAGAAAGATTTACCTCTTCAATCGATGTGGATCGGCGATTGTATGCCTACGATATTCAGGGCAGTATTGCGCACTGCAAAACCCTGGCAAAGGCCGGCGTTATTTCCGCCAAAGAGGCCAGGGAATTAACGGCCGGACTTAAAAAAGTCAAACAAGAAATGGATGCCCATACGTTTGACTACAATGACGCCCTGGAAGATATTCATACGCATATTGAATTCCGCCTGGCGCAGATTGTGGGTCCTGTTGCCCAGAAACTGCACACGGCCAGAAGCCGCAACGACCAGGTGGCGCTGGATGTGCGCCTCTATCTTAGGGATACGGTGACGACGATTATCCGCCTTCTGCGGCGCTTGCAAAAAGCGATGGTCCGTGTGGCCAAGCGCCATGTGAATACGGCGCTGCCGGGCTATACCCATTTGCAACGGGCCCAACCGGTTCTGCTGGCGCATCATTTGATGGCGTATTATGAAATGTTTTCCAGGGATGCTGAGCGCTTCAGTGACTGCTTAAAACGCATTAATGTCATGCCTTTGGGCAGCGCAGCGCTCGCCGGAACGCCGCACCCCATTGACAGAAGATACACCGCCGAGCTGCTTGGATTTAAAAAGGTGTCGGCCAACAGTATGGATTCAGTGGCCGATCGCGATTTTATGATCGAATTTCTATCAGCAGCCAGTATGGGCATGCTGCACCTCAGCCGGCTGTCAGAGGAGCTGATTATCTGGTCTTCAGCTGAATTTAGCTTCATCGAACTGCCGGATGCTTTTGCGACCGGCAGCAGTATCATGCCCCAGAAAAAAAATCCTGACGTTGCCGAGTTGATCAGGGGTAAAAGCGGCCGCGTGTTCGGCGACCTAATGGCGATGCTGACCTTAATGAAATCATTGCCGCTCTCATATAATCGCGATATGCAGGAAGATAAAGCACTTCTTTTTGATGCTGCCGATACGCTGAGCGCCTGTGTGGACATAACTGTTCAATTGCTGCCGAAAATTAAATTCAAAAAATCCCGCATGCAAGCAGCGGCCGGCGAAGGATATTTGAATGCCACCGATTTGGCCGATTACCTGGTCACCAAAGGCATGCCTTTCAGAGAGGCGCACCACTGTGTCGGTCAGGTCGTCCGTTATGCGGTTGCCAACCGCAAAGAAATTCATGCGCTCTCGTTATCAGAATTGCGGCAATTTTCAGACCGGATCGAGGCGGAAATTTTTGACTTTCTTACAACGCAGCAAATGATCGATCGACGCACCACCATCGGCGGAACAGCAACGCGGGCTGTCAAAGCAGCAATCAGGACGGCTGAAAAGAAGCTGAACAAAGGTATCTAACGGGAAACAAAATACGCTTGTTTAAATATACCTCCATACATACAGGCGTTTGTCCTCATGGCAAATGGCTGATGTGTTTCCTGCTGGTGCTCGGCGGTTTAAGCATTGTGGGGCTGGGCTGTGGCAAAAAGGCACCGCCGGTGCCGCCGAAGCGACCCTCGCCACCGATGGTTCAAGATCTGCGGCATACGATTCAAGGCGATAGGATTGAACTCAGCTGGACGCTCCCGGCTGCATCAGACGGCAGGGCTGCGGAGATTAAGGTATTGCGTGCCACCCAGTCTGAAGAGGAAATCGGCTGTGAAGGATGTCCGCTGCGTTTTGAAGTCGCGGCTGAGATACCGATCCATCACAAAGCTTTTGGAAAATCAGAGCCCCGGACACTTTATTTTACAGAGGCCATCGATCCGGGTTATCGTTATACGTATAAAGTGATTGTCCTTGATGAATATGGCATCCGCAGCCAGGACTCCAATATTGTAAAATTCGACCACTAATGGAATTGAGTGCAAACTCAATTCCATTACAAGGGAACAGCATGCATCATTTTAGGTATCGCGAAGATCAATTGTACTGTGAAGATGTCCCCGTGCAAAAAATTGCCGCTCAGGTCGGCACGCCATTTTATCTTTACAGTTATGCAACTTTGACCCGCCATCTGAGCGCTTTCAAAGCGGCTTTTGAGGGAGTTGACCATTTGGTTTGCTTTTCTGCCAAAGCCAACACTAATCAAGCCATACTCACATTATTGGCTGCCCGCGGTTGCGGTCTTGATATTGTTTCAGGTGGAGAGCTTTATCGCGGGCTCAGGGCCGGTTTTGCGCCCGACCGGATTGTCTACTCCGGTGTCGGCAAACGAATTGATGAAATTGATGATGCCTTAAAAGCCGGCATTTTGATGTTTAATCTGGAATCCATCGATGAGCTAAAATTGATTAACCAGCGGGCCGAAAAGTTAAAACAACGGGCGCGGGTGGCCATCCGTGTCAATCCGGATGTAGATCCAAAAACCCATCCCTATATCTCTACCGGGCTTAAAAAAAATAAATTCGGCATCAACACCGAGGCCGCCATTGAAGGATACCGGTTGGCTTCCGACCTCGAGCATGTCGAAGTTATCGGGATCGATTGTCATATCGGATCTCAGATAACTGAAGCCGGACCTTTTGAAGATGCACTCAAAAACGTTAAATCGTTAATGATGAGGATAAAAGCCGAACTGGGTATTGATATCAAGTATATTGATATGGGCGGCGGCTTGGGTATTACCTATGGAGACGAGAGCCCTCCGTCTTTAAAGGAATATGCCAAGGCCTTCCTTAAAAGCCTTGAAGATATAACCATAACCCTCATTCTGGAACCGGGCAGAGTATTGGTCGGCAATGCCGGCATCCTGGTCACACGTGCTTTATATAAAAAAGCCGGGCAAGACAAAAATTTTATTATTGTAGACGCTGGTATGAATGACTTGTTGCGACCAACGCTTTATAAGGCCTTTCATGCCATTGAGCCTGTGGTGCGCTCAGAGGCTTCGGCAACGGTTGCCGATGTTGTCGGGCCCATTTGTGAGAGCGGTGATTTTTTAGCGGTTGACCGCCGTCTGGCGGATGTGGATGCAGGTGATCTGCTGGCGGTTATGAGCACCGGTGCTTACGGCTTTGTGATGTCTTCAAATTACTGTTCGCGACCCAGAGTTGCAGAAGTGATGGTCAAAAATGACCAATTCCATGTTGTCAAGCAAAGAGAAACCTATGCGGATCTGGTGCGCGGCGAGTCGGTTCCGCCTTTTTTGGATGAATAGTTTTGCGTTTCACATCAATCCTACACAAATAATCTGGGAAGTCTTGATGCAATGAGTACTTGAAATCCACGGCGGCGATGGTGACAGCATTTTTGCTCCTGGCTTCTGGCTTCTTGCTTCTGGCAGGGGCAAGGAATCAGTTGCCAGTAGCCAGTGGCCAGCCGCCAGTGGCTTTAACCTTTGAACCCGTGAACCTCAAAAAACCACGATTTTTAAACTATGGTCATCCATTTGCTTTAGAAATTGACAGAGGAAAAATATGGACCCCATACCATTTTATAAGATGAGCGGGGCTGGCAATGATTTTATTATCATTGACAACCGTGATCAGAAGGTCAAAGGCGATGATTTAACCGACTTTATTACCGGCATCTGCCGGCGGAGAATGTCGGCCGGCGCCGATGGGCTTATTCTGATTGAAACTTCCGAGACCTGTGATTTCCGCTGGCGGTTTTTTAATGCTGACGGCAGCAGGGCTGAAATGTGCGGCAACGGTGCCCGTTGTGCAGCCCGGTTTGCTCATGAGACGGGTATCGCCGGAACCGCCTTATCGTTTGAAACCGAAGCCGGCATCGTCAATGCCCAGATTAACAATGACCGCGTTAAGGTGCGCATACCGGAACCATCAGATCTTCAACTCGCTTATCCGCTGAAATTGGCAAATGATACACTGGACATCAGCAGTATCAATACCGGTGTTCCGCACGTTGTTGTCATGGTGGCGCAAGTTGACGATACAGATGTGGTTTCCCTGGGCCGTGAAATTCGTTTTCATCAAAGCTTTGCACCAGCTGGCACCAATGCGAATTTCGTCCAACGCGGTCAAGGCAATTCAATTACAATCCGCACGTATGAAAGGGGCGTTGAAGGTGAAACGCTGGCGTGCGGAACCGGGGCAATTGCCAGTGCCATTGTTTCAGCCCGTCAGTTTGATATGAATTCCCCGGTGGATGTCAAAACCCGCAGTGGTGTGCATCTGACCATTCACTTTGATCTTAAAGACGGCCAATTCAGCGATATTTATATGGAGGGTGATGCCCGCATTATCTACACGGGTGAGCTTCAGCCGGATGCCTGGAGATAAGGGGATTCGATTGGAATGATGGAATAGAACAGAATGGAATAATGGAATATTGGAATAATGGGAGGTTGGGTCATGGGCTGTTTGTCTGTATTGCTACAATTGGTTGGATTCAAATAAACCCATCATTACAGTTCCCCAGTATTCCATTATTCCCGATTGTTAATAACCCATACCGCGTCTTGCTCGCGAATACACATGTCAGATCGGCATTTCGTTTACATCTCGGTGGGCTCCAATATGGGAGATCGGCTGCAGAATTGCCGCCGGGGCATTAAAGCGCTCACGCATCAAAGCAAGTCCCGTGTGCTTGCGCAATCGCGTATTTATTCAACCGAACCGGTGGACTTTTTAGATCAGGATTGGTTCATCAATATGATGATCAAGCTTGAGACCGAACTAGACCCGTTTCAGTTGCTCGATCAAATCAAATCCATCCAGCGGGCTGCCGGGCGCAAACAGGATATCATTCAGTATGGACCGCGCATTCTGGATCTTGATATCATTTTTTTTGATGATTTGGTTATTGACTCAGAGCGCCTGGTGGTTCCCCATCCGCGCATGCACAAAAGACGTTTTGTCTTACAGCCGATCTGTGATATAGACCCAACTATCATTCATCCAGTATTGAAAAAGAACATGCAATCTCTGCTGGCGCGTCTGGGGGAGGATGAACAAAGGGTGATCGAATATCAATGATCAAATTTTTAATACTTTTGGGTGTGGGCTATTTGTTGTACCGTTCGATGAAAAATTGGATGTTTCCGGATGCCCGTTCAAAAAAAAATGTCTCTAGCCAGACCGGCGGTCAAATCGATGATGTCATGATCAAGGATCCCTATTGTGAAGCTTATTTTCCGCGCAGGGAGGCCGTTCATCTGCAATTAAACGGAAACGATTATTATTTTTGCAGCAAGGATTGCCGGGATCAATATATTGCCCATCAATCCAAAGACACTTAAGCTGCGATTGAGAGTTTCATGGCAATCTTGCAAAACTTAATCCGTGGCCCCAATCTATTGACGTTGTTTCGCATAGCAGCGGTGCCGATTATTATTATTTTGATGTTGTTTCCCAATCGAATCTGCGTCTTTCTGGCCGCCCTGGTATTCAGTGCGGCAGCCATTACCGATTATCTGGATGGTTTTTATGCCCGCAAAAGAAACATGGTCACCACGCTTGGCAAGGTGATGGATCCGGTAGCCGACAAGCTGCTGGTGTCATCGGCCTTCATCATGCTGGCGGCACTGCACTGGGTGCCGGCCTGGATGGTCTGCATTATTATCGGCCGCGAGCTGGCTGTCACCGGGTTGCGTAACATTATCGCTGGAAAGGGTGAAGATCTGTCTGCCTCCAACCTGGGAAAATTCAAAACCGGTTTTCAGATCGCCGCCATTATTCCCCTGATGATCCATTATCCATTTTTAGGGCTCAACGTACAGGCCATCGGAAATTTGTTTTTATGGGGGGCACTGGTGTTTACCATCTGGTCGGGCGCGGACTATTTCATCCGGTCCAGACGTCTTATGCAAGATTGATTTTTTATTGACAAAAGGCTGCTTACTGGCTACACAATAACTTTTACAAGAGCGGGAATAACTCAGTGGTAGAGTGCGACCTTGCCAAGGTCGAAGTCGCGGGTTCAAATCCCGTTTCCCGCTCCATTTTTCTTGGCGGCATAGCCAAGTGGTAAGGCAGCGGTCTGCAAAACCGCAATTCGTCGGTTCGACTCCGACTGCCGCCTCCAGAAGCAATAAAAGGGTTTACAAGTCATATAAAATACTTGTAGCCCTTTTTTTGTGTGCTGCATTAAGTTTTTTAAAAACGAAAATCCGTATGGATCATCTCGAGAACAGGTTTGTTCATCAATGATCAAACAATTTAATTATATAATTATTACATTATATAATTATTATCTTCACTTTTGTCAGCAAATATTGCTTGTGTTGTGGGGTAAAAAAATGTAGTTTAGGTGCATGGGGCAAAAGAAAATATTTTCCACCCGCCTTGATTCCGATCGAATCAAAGACCTCAAACACCTTGCCGTTGATGAGGAGAAATCCTTGGGGGCTTTATTGGAAGAAGCCATCGAGGATATTTGCCACAAGTACAAGCATAAGACCACACCAGGATGTTTGCATGAAAATAGATGAGGATGTCTTGATTCAAATCATGCGAACCAAGAAGGTCTAAATGGCAATCACATACCGACCTGCCGGAAAAGCCGATAGTCTTCGAATAGCGGAATTGATCAACATGGCATCAGACGGGGTTGGGGAATTCCTTTTTCATGACCTGGTTCCGAATACACATCTGTTTATTACGTAGACCAAGGCATTGCAGCAGTTGATCAGCTATGATGGCGAAGGATTACCCGCTATTGAAAAAAGTGGCTGTTTTTTTTTGACGCCATTTGCGTTGACGATCACAGTTGGAAGTTGTCATTTCAGTGCCTCAGGTCACGTTACTTGTTTACAAACAGGTGTTACTTGTATCGGTAGAAGAGAGGAATGCTTGAGAAAAATAAGCTAGGCGGCGGCATTGAGGCATCGATCAGCCATACGAATTAGATGCGGTTTTGGCCGACATGCGCATCCTTCTGCTGGATTGCGCAAACCCGTGCGCTTCGGGAAGGACACATGTGAAATGGCGGTGATGTTCGCTGATGGTCAAGTTTGATCCTGAATCAGCATGGTGGCGGGATCCAGCATTAAATCGGTTTGATCTCCGCTGGACCCCGGTCCTTTAAAGGCCTTTATTTGAATATGTTTTCCCACAGGCACCAGCTGAATGACAACTTCAAATAAATCGGCGACCTGCATCAGCTGCGACGGCGTTCCGTCCGGTCCGGGCTCTTCGTGACGATGGGTCCGAATGGTAAACCATACCTGCATACTCAATTGCGAAGCCAAGTTTTTTAGATCCTTCAGGTCCTGCTGGATCGGATCTTCAAAGGGCACTCCATCGATGATGATTGCATCTGGCCTAAAAATTTTCTGTTCGATCAGATCGGTGAGTCGCTCTTCAAGTTTCGGAACACTGAAGCCCTCGACGCGAAACGTCATAATGAACCGGTGAGGCAGGACCATTTCCCACAACTGGGTACTTTGTTGAATATGATAATGGTTTGTAATGCGGCTGAAGACTTCTTTATACCATAGGCTGACTTTTTTTACGGGATCATCAAGGCTGATATGCAGAACTTTTTTTTCTCTGAGCATGCTGTTTAGAGCCAGTTGCACGAGAAAGGCGGTTTTGCCGACACCGGCCCGGGCCATGACGGCCCCGAATTCGCCGTTATTCAGGATATCATCGCTTTCATAACCCATGCGCCGCAACGGATTTTTCAGGATAAGCTCATTTTTAAGCATGTGAATATTCCTTTCCCGCATGTAACAAATATTGTCAATCGGCCTTGCAATGATCTGATTGTTTGATTGAGGGTCGCCAATTGCGAAGCTGCATTCTATTTCAGCCGTTCTGCGGTTATCAAACAACAAATGTGTTTTTTTAATGCTCTTTATGTCAGTCATTAAACGTCTAATATCCGTGTGTGGCTTGCAGCAGTCTATAACAGGTATGGCGCAGCGCACAACTATTTTTAGGCAACGTTCTTTTTTTCCGCTGCTGCTTTTTTAACCAATTCCTCGGTAATTGTCCGCGGAACCTGTCTGTAGGTTAGAAATTCCATCGTGAATTGGGCCTGACCTTTGGTGACAGACCTTAAATCAGTGGAATAACCAAACATTTCAGACAGGGGGACCTGGGCTTCAATTTCACTGAAAGGGCCTTCATCCTGCGAGCCCACAATCATGGCGCGACGCTGATTGAGAGTTGACATGACCGCGCCCTGAAATTCTGTGGGGGTTTCCACCACCACTTTCATAATCGGCTCCTGAATGACCGGTTTGGCTTTGGCATATCCCTGTAAAAAAGCACCGCGGGCCGCCGCTTGAAAAGCCATATCCGAGGAATCCACTGAATGGGCGGCGCCGTCGTTGATGACGACCTTGATCCCGGTGACGGGAAACTCCATTTTAGGACCTTTTTGCATGCAATTTCGAAAGCCTTTCTCACAGGCGGCGATATATTGGGTCGGAATGGCACCGCCCACCACCTTGTTTTCAAAAACAAAATCCTCATTTTGAACCGGTTCCATGTATCCGGCTACCCTGCCGAACTGACCGGCACCACCGGTTTGTTTTTTGTGGATGTAGTCAAAATCGGCTTTTTGGGTAATGGTCTCGCGATAGGCGACACGGGGCGGGCTTGTGGTAACCTCAGCCTGATACTCGCGTCGCATACGCTCGATGTATACATCTAAGTGCAATTCTCCCATCCCCGAAATAATCGTATCTCCGGTTTCGGCATTCACAAAAACTTTAAAGGTCGGGTCCTCTTTGGTAAATCGCCCCAAAGCTTTGGCGACATTGACTTCCGATTTGTTGTCTTTTGGAAAGATTGCCAAGGATATCACGGGTTCGGGCACATACATGGATGTCATGGTCAGACTGAGTCCAGGCGCAACAAAGCTGTCGCCGGAAGCACATTCAATCCCAAACAGGGCACCGATATAGCCTGCGGCAATGGCATCGATGTCTTCCATTTGATCCGCATGCATACGGATGACGCGGCCGACCTTTACTTTTTTTCCGGTGCGCACATTTACGATCGTATCCCCCTTGGTGAGCGATCCTTGATAGACGCGGATATAGGTTAACTGGCCGTAAGGACCGTCTTCAAGCTTAAAGGCCAGTGCCACCAAGGGCTTGTCGTTTTCGTTGCTCAGCATTACACGTTGCTCAGCATTATTCATGTCTAAGGCTTCGTTTTCGACGTCCAGCGGGCTGGGCAGCAACTGGGTGACGGCATCCAGTAGCGGCTGGATCCCTTTGTTTTTATAGGCAGAGCCTATGTAAACCGGTGTTAACTTGCGTTCAATGACCCCCTGGCGAACACCGGCTAAGATCATATTTTCGGTAACTTCTTTTTCTTCGAGTATGGCTTCGGTCAGCGCGTCTGAAAACATGGAGGCTTGATCGATGAGGTGTTCTCGGGCCGCTTGCGCGGCGGTCATCTGTTCGGCCGGAATTTCTGCGCAACGGACGATTTCGCCCTTATCACCGTCAAAATAGACGGCTTTCATCGAAACGAGGTCGATCACACCTTTAAAATCCGCCTCTAATCCGATGGGCAATTGCATCGCGACGGCATTATGCCCCAGTTTTTCTGTAAGCTGTCGAACCACGCGGTCGGGGTTGGCACCGCTGCGATCACACTTGTTGACAAAAGCGATGCCGGGAACTTTATAGCGCTTCATCTGTTGGTCGACGGTAATCGACTGGGATTGAACGCCGGCAACGGCACAAAGCACCAGGATAGCGCCGTCCAGAACCCGCAGCGAGCGTTCAACCTCTATTGTAAAGTCGACATGGCCGGGTGTGTCGATGATATTGATTTCGTGGTCCTGCCATTCGCAGTAAGTGGCTGCTGATGCAATGGTGATGCCGCGTTCCTTTTCAAGTTCCATAGAATCCATGGTTGCACCCACACCGTCTTTTCCTTTTACATCATGCATCGTATGGATACGCTGGGTGTAGAAAAGAATCCGCTCGGTCAACGTTGTTTTGCCCGAATCAATATGCGCGCTAATACCAATATTCCTGACCTTCTGTATGTCTGTATTCATGTTGCGTTCCTTAAAAGTTTGGGATTAAAAACCCCCACCTGCTGAAAAACACGATGGGGGTCGTTGTCCACAAGATTAAAGCGCCAGTATTTAATGATGTATTGCGCTTTTGTCAAGCTATTTTTTCACAGGCGCTTCTTTCTTTTAAATCGCTTGGTTGCCGGACGTCTTCTTAAAAGGACATAAGTGGCACCTGTACCACCGTCGCATAGCCGGGCGCTGGCGAAAGCCATGACCCACTTGCGCCAGGGACCGGTGGTCAGCCATTGAATGACTTTGGTCTTTAAAACCGGGTCAGCCGGCGAAGAAAGGCCACGTCCATGAATGATTAAAATCATTCTTTTATGGGTGGAAATGCTTTCCTTTAAATATTGATCAAAAAGGACCCGTGCACTTTCCACGCTCTGGCCGTGAAGATCGATATGGCCTTGAACGGCATATTTGCCGCTGTGAAGCCGTTTAACAATCGCACGGTTCACATTATAACCGGTTCCTTCAACATATTCGGCGGTATGCGCGACCACAAATCCCTTACCGCTCTTAACGAGTTCTTCCAGCTGAAGTAAAACGTCAGATTCATCCGATTTCTGCGGTGATGAAATAACAAATTTTTGAGACTCAAGATCAGCACAAGTATTGTGTGGCATCTTTTTGACATTTGCCATGGCAGCTTCAAACATGGCTCTGTCATCATCAGGATTGAGTTCCGTCTCAGGTGCATTCGGTGGCAGCTCGGCAGCCTCTGCTTTCAGCGCTATCGACCGTTGGTCCAGAAGCGTTTTCAAATCTTCAAACGGGCGAAACAGCCCTTTTTGTTGGGCGGATTTTTTCATTCGACATCTCATCTTGATGATTTTTTAGTTTTATCGGCCATATAAATTATAGTATAGGTCCTTTTTTCGCAGAAGACAAATGGGCATTGCCCAAAAGGCCACCTCAATACTTGATTCGCATATAGGGTTGATTTATGACCTAATCGCGTTATTATGATTTCTATTCACAAGATCTGGAGATTAAATCTAAATCGCAAGTTTTAAATGGTGAAAGTAAATGGATTTGAAGCAATTATGTCCGGACAAGACCGTTGATGCAGCAACAGCGGTCTCCCATATTAAAAGCGGCAGCCGTGTGTTTATCGGTACCGCATGCGGTGAACCGCAGCATTTGATCAAGGCCATGGTCGCTGAAGAATCAATTCAGGACATTATGATCTATCAAATGTTGTCATCGACAATCGCGCAGTACATTGACGCGGAATCCTTTCGGCGCCGATTTTCGCCCAAGCTGTTTTTTATCAGTGATACGATGCGCAAAGCCGCTTTTGAGGGTAAAATCGACTACCTTCCGGCCTATTTGTCTCAGATTCCGCGTATGTTTGCCAGCCACCGCATTGGCCTCGATGTGGCGTTGGTTCAGGTCAGCCCACCTGACAAGTTCGGTTATTGCAGCCTGGGGGTTTCGGTGGATATTACCCTTTCA
>JASFEV010000037.1:0-22549 GCA_050124655.1 Desulfobacterales bacterium | reverse complement strand
GATTCCAATTGAAATGTCAGATACCGGCCCCGTAATGGATGCTGTTGAGGATCTTGTTGTCGCAGATGATCTGATTAAAGGAATATGGTGTGTGCCTAGATACAGCAATCCGACCGGCATCGTCTATTCCGATGATACGGTCGAGCGTCTGGCTAACATGAAAACCAAAGCAGCCGATTTTCGAATCTTTTGGGATAACGCCTATAATGTTCATCATCTCGTCGACAAGCCGGTCGCCTTAAAAAAGATCCTGTCCGCTAGTAAACAGGCAGGCAACCCGGATCGCGTTTTTATGTTTGCCTCAACGTCAAAGATCTCTTTTGCTGGAGCCGGTCTGGCGATTATGGCCGGCAGTCCGGCCAACTTGAATTGGGTTAAAAACCAGATGGCCTTCCAGACCATCGGTCCAGACAAACTCAACCAGTTGCGGCATGTTCTTTTTTTCAAAAACATGGCCGGCATTGAAGCCCACATGCAAAAACATGCCGAGATTTTAAAACCCAAATTTGATGCTGTCCAAAATGCGCTCGAAGCCGAACTGCACGGAAAACAGATTGCCCGCTGGAGCCGGCCGCAAGGGGGGTATTTTGTGAGCATCGACACGCTGGAGGGCTGTGCGGCAGCGGTCATTAAGATGGCGGCTGAAGCCGGTGTTAAACTAACACCCGCCGGCTCAACCTATCCTTACAAAAAGGATCCTATGGATCAAAATATACGCATCGCACCTTCATTTCCACCTTTGGCAGATATTCAGACCGCTATGGAACTGGTCGCGATCTGTATCCAATGGGTCAGTCTCGATAAGCTCTCTTAAAACAAAAACCCCGCCCTGAACGGGGACGGGGTCTTTAGCAAAACATTCAAAGTGCCTATCTGCTTTTACGCTTGGATGCTTTGAGCGGATTAATTTTGGCTTTGGCTTTATTGGATTCAGTCGTTACATGTGTGGCCAGGTTACAATTGCCGTTTTTCCACTTGATGGATGGATCCGGACAAGCGCTGCAATACCAGCCGGATGAAAGCTCGGCACCACGGCTGCAGCCGTTGCATTGTTCGACAATCTGGTGACAGATGCCACCATTATAGGAGCAGCCTTTAGGAGTCATAAAAGCGCACTCCGTGCCTTTTTTTATCGTTGCGCAATCCATTGGAATCACCCCCTTCCAGCGCTGAGTGGTTGTATTGAAAATTTGCGGCCAAAAATCAGCAAGATTTATGCCAGTTTGATCAAACACAAAAGGATGGGAATATAGTGGTGCAAGCGGTGCTTGTCAATAAAAATCTGCAAAAATCCAAGCTGTCTGTAACCGGGCTACCGGTCAACCGATTGCAGCCCTATAAACGCCCCAAGGTTTAACCGTCAGTGCGGATTCAGGGGCTCGCATTACGACTAGGGTGACACATTGACTTTACTGTAAACGCCCTTATTTTGGCACCATTTAAGGCTTTTTGTAAATAAATTCAGATCTAACCTGTGCACCGGCATTAAAGGCCGCGGGCATCATTTTTTAACCCATGTCTTTTACTTGAGGTGATTATGGAGTCAACACCCATCCAAACCAAGATACCCAATCTGGGCCAAGCTAAAATTCCTTCACCGGTGCCCAACTGCACCAGGGGTAGTGCCAACAGCATCTCATTTGTCACAGACGATGAAAAAGTATTGATCGATGTTCGCGCGCATACCCTAACGCAGCAGATCCAAAACGGACAAACTCCAGACAGTTTTGAAAGGGCAGGCCCCAGAGATAATATTTTTTTTGACCCCAGTAAATTGCGCTGTGCTCTGGTGACCTGTGGAGGTTTGTGTCCGGGCTTAAACGATATTATCCGCTCCATCGTTTTGGAGCTGCACTATGGTTATGGCGTCCGTTGTATCTATGGTATCCGCTACGGTCTTCAAGGATTTGTACCCAAATTCGGGCATAATGTCATCGATCTGACACCTGAGGAGGTCACCCATATTCATGAGAGGGGCGGGTCGGTCCTGGGTTCCTCAAGAGGGCCGCAGGATGTTGCCGATATCGTCGACTGCCTGGAGCGCATGAATGTCGGTATTTTATTTATGATCGGCGGAGACGGCACCCTGATGGCCGCAACCCGTATCGCAGATGCAATCCTGGAGCGAAACCTGAAGATCAGCGTCGTTGGTGTCCCCAAAACCATTGATAATGATATCTACCTGGTCTCCCGATCATTTGGTTTTGAAACAGCTGTTGATGTGGCCACCCGTGCCATTACGAGTGCGCATAATGAAGCCGCCGGTTACCCCAACGGTATCGGTCTTTTGAAGTTGATGGGCCGTCACTCGGGATTTATTGCGGCAACCGCTACATTGGCACAACAGGATGTGAATTTCGTGCTGATCCCCGAAGTTGATTTCGATATGGAAGGCCCCAGTGGATTATTGAGTGCGCTTGAGAAGCGTCTGGCAGATAGGGGACATGCGGTTATCGTTGCGGCGGAGGGCGCCGGTCAAAAATTTTTTGATGACCAAAAAACCGAACGCGATGCTTCCGGCAACATCAAACTCAAAGATATCGGCCTTTACCTGAAAGAGGCGATCGTTTCTTACTTTGAGGCCAAAAGCATCGGCATCACCATTAAATACATCGATCCCAGCTACATGATCAGAAGCTTGCCGGCCAATGCCAACGATCGGGTGTTTTGCAATTTTTTAGGCCGTAATGCCGTGCATGCCGGTATGGCCGGAAAAACAAATCTATTAATCGGACACTGGAACAACTTTTTTGTGCATGTGCCCATGCAGACGGTGGCCGGCAAACGCAAACAAATCAATCCGCAAGGAACGCTTTGGCGCAGTGCCTTGGAAGCGACTGGCCAGGGGTCACTCAAGAATGATTAAAGACCGTGTTTAGTGTTTGGTGTTTAGTGTTTAGTGTTTGGCAAACCCATTTACCAGCATCCGACCTTCAAGTTACTAAACACTAAATGCAAAACACGAAACACTTTTTAGTATCGCTCCAACTCGACAAACTCCCTGCCTTTTATCCGTAACAGGTGCAACTGCTTCTGGGCCTCTCCATTTTCATCAAAATGGGTCGGGCCGGTAACGCCCATAAACGTATCCATGCTGATGAGTTTATTTTTCAGATCACTTTTAAATCGAAGGTCCGGTTGCGCAAGTACGCTGAAAAGCATCATGGCCGAATCATACACGACGGCTTCGATAAAACCGGGCTTTTCCTGATAGGTCTCTTCAAAAGCGCTGACAAATTCCTGAACAACCGGTGCCGAACTTCCGGCAAAAAAGCCATCCGGCATAATGGCACCCTGCACATATTGGGGAGCCATCTTAATTAAGACCTCAGAATGCCAAAGGTTTGTGCCGAGCAGATAAACATCTTTGATATCGTGATACGCCAACTGGGGAATGATGAGACCTGCCGTTTTGGGATAATCCGGAATAAAAACGGCATCAAAATCAACAATGGCTTTCGGTTCATCCTCTTCCATATCTCGTTCACTTTTTCCCTCATCTGTATTGTCCAGATCCAATGTTTGATTCTGATCGCTTTGATCTCCGGCTTCTAAAAGGTCAGGCTCAACGGCTTCTTTTAAATCCTCAGGTATCTCATAATAAAGCCCCACCAGTTTTTTAATGGGATCAGCAAAATCCGTATGCTGCGGGTTGTAGGATTCAACGCCAACGATTTTTCCACCGTTCGCAATGAGTTCATCCCAAAACAAATTCATAAACGTGATACCGTATGTTTCATCCGGATAGAGAATGACATACCGGTACAATCCCAATGTAGAAGTGGTGTAATCAATGATGTTGCTCACCTGCATTTGCGGAGTAATAAAATTCCGAAAGACATAATCGCCGATTGAAGTAACATTGTCTTTTTGTGTCAAAGTCATGATCGGAATTTTATTTGCCTGGGATTCCACGGCAGCCACCTCAGCTGTGAGGATCGGACCAACGATGGCAGCCACCTGCTCGTCAATCAATTCTTGCATGGCTATCCGCGTCTGCTCGGGATTTCCGCCGGAATCCTTGACAATGATATTCATTTGTGGATCGCTGTTTAGGGTGCTAAATCGGTCAAGCGCGAGTTCAATGCCCTTTAAGGCCTGAAACCCAATTTTTTGATACGGGCCGCTGAGCGGCAGCAGGCAACCGAGCGTATATCGATTAAATAAAGCACTTTGTTGGATTTGCTGAATCAAATCTTCAGCCACAGGCGCATTTTCATGCGCTGGATATTCACGCAAAAAATCTTCCAGAGCCAAGAGCGCGTTATCATATTGGTCGGCAATGGCGTAATTCAAACCACGCTGAAACATCAAATCCCCCCGGGGTATGTTGGGGTCCCCGCTTTCCAGAAGCTGGTTAATTTGATCCGGATCCAGCTGGGCAATCGCTACTTTGATTTTCTGATCGATGGCCTCTTGTTCTAACTCTGTGCCAAGTCGCGCGGCTTCGCCGTAATATTGGAAGGCCTCCATGGGCGAATCCATTGCCAGGTAAGCGTCGCCTACGAGGGCATAGGTGCGAAAAATATGGGGATTTGAAGCGACACTCCATAGGACTTCAGGCGCCTGCTCGATAACCGCCCGGTAATCTTCCTGCAAATAGAAAGTTAACAAAATATCAACCTGAGCATCTGGATTGAAGGGACTCTGGGGATATTCTGAAATCAAACGCCGATAAGCACGGCGGGCCTCACCATAATTGCCCAAAGTGGTATTGATCTTGCCCATCTTCATCAAGGCAGCGGGCGCCAGGGGTCTGTCCGGATACTGGCTCAAATAGGCCTCATAGGCCTCTAAGGCCGCGGGGTAGTCTTCAGCCGCAAACAGGTTCTCACCCGTCACAAAAAGCTCATCTTCAACACCTACAGGGACCGGTCCGGTGGAGACAGGTGGTTTCTGTGCGCAGGCGCCAATAAAACACAGGGTCAACAATAATAAAAGAATACGGTTGGTCTTCATTGATGATCGTTTTACCTCTAATTATTTAATTTCTTCGTTTGGATCAGCCCATCGCTAAAATGGCTTTATCGAGGACGACGACGAGCACGAGGACGAGGACGAGTTTGTGCAACCTTCCTTTACATCGTACTCGTCGTCGTCCTCATCCTCGTTACTTATTGGTATTGTAGCAACGACTGCTTGCATCTACAAGATTATTAGCCGGTATTCCCGACACATTATTCTAGCCTGTATCCTGATACCGACGCTGTATCGCACGCAAAAAATCTAGACTGCTAAAAAAAATTTCAACGAGTTCCGGATCAAAATGCCGTCCGGCTTCACTTTCAATCGTGTCCAGCACCCTGGATTCGTCCCAGGCGTTCTTGTAGACACGCGCAGATGAGAGCGCATCGAAGACATCTGCCAAAGCCACAATTCTACCGTAAAGCGGTATCTGATCGCCTTTTTTACCCAATGGTCGACCGTCCGACTGCTCATGACCTTTCTTTGCCTTGCCGGTTTGAACGTCCACATGTCCGGGATATCCGTTTCCGTCCCAGCGCTCGTGATGGTTGAGGGCCACCTGAGCAGCAGCTTCGTCAAAATCCGACTGACGTTCAGAAAACAAGCGAGCACCGAGCACTGTATGTTGCTTCATCGTCATAAATTCCGATTGATCAAGTCGGCCAGGCTTTTTAAGGATCAAATCCGAAATGGCAATTTTACCAACATCATGGAGCATGGCTGCCATTCGCAGGATATCCCGACACTGATCGACTTCTTTTTGGCTAAAATTTCGCCTTCGCGCCCAGCGTTCGTATAACTCCACCGCATATCCGCCGACACGATTGACATGTGCTCCGGTTTCTTTGGGATCCCGCATTTCTGCCATCTGTATCATGCGCAACAAAATGGCCCGGGTCATTTGCGCACGTTGCAGTGCAATCGCTGCAATACTGGCAAAATGCAGCATCATGCGCTCGTCATCTGGCGTAAAGGCAATCACCTTTTTAGATGCATCCTCAGCATTAATGATCTGCAATATGCCGATAACGTCATCATGATGGTTTTTCAGCGGAATGGTCAGCACTGATTGGGTCTTATAATGTGTTTTTTTATCGAATTCTTTGCTGAAATGATACGGGCGGCTCGGATCTATCGAATAAACGTCTGTCAAATTAAGTGGTTTGCCCGTAGCCGCCACATAGCCGGCAATGCTTTCCTTGTTTATCGGAATGTGAAAGGTTGAATAAATGAGTTTTTCACCCTCCGATAGCCTCTGTTGCAAAGTGGTGTTTTGCGTATAGGTGAAATGAAGCATGTCTTTTTCACGGATATAAATAGAGCCGGCATCCGCATTGACGAACCGCCGGGCCTCTGTCAGGATATGTTCCATCACGATATCCAGATCTTGTACGCGGCTAAGTTCAATACTCAGGTTGGCCAAGGCCTCTAATTTTTCCTTTTCGTTGAGCATCGCACATCCTTTCTGGGACAGGTTATGCACTTAAAGAGGGAAAAAAGTAAACCGCTTTTTTAAAGTATACGCTTTTTTGGTCGAAATTTAAAATAGAAGGAATTGTTCTCCCCATTTTTAAGACTCGGGGTGATAAAAACATGGATGGCTGAATTTTGGTCATTCAGCAAACGATCCCAAGCGTTTAGATACGATAATTTGCAATCAAAAGCCGCATGTGATAAATTTTTAATATAGAATTATCAATCGGCAAACTCCATACTACTAAGGAGATTGAATATATGAACACCATCAAATATGTTTTATTAATCGCCTTTTTGTTGTTTTCGGTGAATGCTTTCGCGGAATTTTATAAATATGTCGATGAAAACGGCGACATACGGTTTACCGATGATATTAACGAGGTCCCCGAAGCGCAACGCAGCAAGATTCGCAGTTACGTGGAATCACAGAGTAAAGAAGTCCCTGAGCAACAGGAAGCGGTGGAAAATCAAGCCGAACCGGAAGAAACAGAGCCAGCCGAGCAACAGGCAAATATCCCGGATTTATCAGAAGATGAGCCCGAAAGCCTTAACGATAACAAACAACGGTTGGATCAGATGAGGGTAGAACTTGAAGAAGAATTCGAGGCCCTGACGAAAGCAAAGGAAGAGCTAGCCAAAGAAAAAGACAAGGCCATAACCCGGGAACAAATCATCGAATATAACAAGAAAATAGATGAGCTCAATGCGCGTGTAAAAGCCTACGATGAGCAAGGCAAAGCCTACGAAGCCGGGGTTGATGCCTACAACCAGCGCATCTTAGAAAAGAACGCGGCTAGAAAGAAACAAACACAATAAAAAATTGTAAATTCAAGCAACTCGGCGCGATGGTTGCGCACAACCGGATCGATTCATTCTCAACCGACTCTGGAATATCTAATAATCGAAACCACTTGCACTTCATTATCATCTAAAAGCCGGGCATTTTATTCAGCCCGACACAATCTGCACCACCCCAAGATTGCCAACTTCAGGCATCTTATTTATCTCACCGCACCAAATGCAGACCGTTCATTCTCATCATCAGCTTGAATAAAAAATATTATTGGGTATTTAAGCTATTTTTTTCTTGACAGCGAATACCTTTTATCCGTATCCTTTGCTACTTGTTGATTCACATCATTAAGGGAATATGTTATGGCCGTTAAAATATTCATTAAGCGTAACATTCCTGAAGATCAGACAAATGTTTTGTTGCCTCTTTTCAGGCGCTTACGGAATCTGGCGACTAACCAATCCGGATATATTTCCGGTGAAACCTTAAAAAGCGTAGATAATCCCCGCGAATATCTGGTCATCAGCACCTGGCAATCAATTGACAACTGGCGGGAATATGTGGTCTCCCCAGAGAGAATCGAAATTCAAAATGAAATCGATGCCCGTTTAGAAGAGGCGTCGGTTTACGAAATTTATCAATATGGATAACTGAGGTCATCAGCCTTTAAACGGTGAGCGGAAAACTAATGGTCATTACATCCGATGCCAATATCATAGTTTATCACCAAGGTCATCATCCGGCGCAGCCATTTTTGCCGGAGAGCACAGTTATGCCGCCGGAGAACTCGATTCGGCATTACGACAATTACGAACAAACGCCATTGGATAAAACGACCACTGCGAGCCACAACGCCAACCGGTATAACAACAGCCAATTTTTACATTACGCCGAAGATTATCAGATTGGACGCTTGATTGATCTCTATGCCTGACGGCGTCAAGCCTTCCTTAGTCAGATATTACGTAAACACCCGCCTGATCATAGATCTGAAATCGATATAACTATAAAGACAAACCATCGATGGCAGGAGAATGCAACCATGTCGAAAACATTTGATGAAGCGCTTAAGGTGGGTCGTCCGCCGAATATCGTGCACCTGTTCCCGAATTCAAAGGCCTTGATTGTCAGCGGCAAGTTCATCGACAGGGCCATGCTGGCCAAGGGTAAGGCGATTGCCATGGCTGCTAACGGCAGAAACAGCTTTGTCATTCGCGGCGCCCTGCGTGCCGCTCAAAAAGCCAATGCAGCCTTAATTATTGAAATTGCAAAATCTGAAGGTGGTGCCAATGCCTATTGTGCCGTCAATTACTGGAATATCGCCCGCATTGTTGATGCTGCTTGCAATGAAATGGGGATCACAGTGCCGGTGGCGATTCATGCCGACCACTATGGTATCAAAAACGATAGCGACATTGCGGCTGCCCAAATAGAAATCCCCACCCTTTTCGAGGCCGGTATGACTTCGATTGCCATCGATGCATCTCATATGGCGGATGATAAAAATTTATTGGCCAGTATCACACTCAATGAATATGTCCCCGAGTGGGCAGGTCTTGAAACCGAAGTCGGTGAAATAAAGGGAAAGGAAGGCCTCTCCACCATGGAAGAAGCCTTATTTTTAATCCAGGGACTCAACGCGCATGACATTTTCCCCGACTGGATTGCGCTAAACAATGGTACCACTCACGGCATCGAGGCTAGCGGCCAGGGAATACAAGTCGACTTAACCGCCCGCATACATGAGGCATTAAACGATTTTAAGATTTCCGGCGCACAACACGGCACCTCCGGCAACAATTCAGACCGCCTGCGTGAAATCGCCGCCAAAACACGGACTACGAAGGCCAATGTGGCAACAGCCCTGCAAATGATTTCATGGGGCCTGGAGGTCAATGATTACGGCAATGCCATCTTGGATGACAATGGTAACTTTCAAAAGGTCAAAGATGCCGGGGTAACCGAGCCCATGTGGACTGAAATGCAGGCCTACGCCCAAGAACAGGGATACAAGGGCGGAAATTTCAAAAAATTAAATCTACCCTTTGAAAACAAACTGCTCGGTCAGACACAGGCTGTTCGCGAACGAATGATTCAGCGGGTAGAGGATTTTGCCTACAATATGATCGTCAATGTCTTCAACGCCGAAAATACAGCGCCATTGGCCATTGAAGCCCTTCTTGATACCGGATCTTATAATTGCGGCCCCAAGGCGCAGCGCATCGAAGATCCTCAGAAGTGGACGCCCGAGCTGATTGAAGAACGTGCTGCTAAAATCGATAGTGACAAGGGGCCCGCCGGTGACTTTGACGATTAATGCAACAGATCCCAGGCGACAATACAATTTCTAAGCTCGATCAAAGCCGCTTAAGGCCCTCTGCGGATAAGCGTTCATTAATGCAGTGGTTTTCATGCCTAAATACGCCCACCCGACCCATCCGGCTGTTTTTACCATATAAATAATAATAACAATTAGTTAAAGTATTTACTGCCCATTGTAGGCTAATTTTTCCCTAAAGTTAAATGACCGCAAGCCGATATTTAAGACTGGGGGAAATTGTTTTATGATTGTGTCCAGTTATCAGATTCATAATGTGTTAAATACGTACAGCAAACAGCTCAGTCAGGGCCGAAGCCCCCAAAAGCAGGAAGGAGAAAAGAAAAAGCAACTGTCCGATCAGATTCAGCTGTCGACCAAAGGCAAACGACGCGCTACCATTGAAAAAGTCTCTAGCGATATTTTAAGCAAAATTGCCGATTTTGGCGCCAACGGTCAACATAAAAACAGTGCACAATCGCTGTCTGGAGGTCATGCAAAAAAGACCCTTGAATCCGATGACAAAAAAGAAAGCGCGTTTGTGTTTAATAGTATTGACAATTTAAACAAAAAAACAAAGACCGCGTTATCAGTCCGAGATACGGATTTTCTGATCAACAAAGTCGAACAGCTTGCAAAGGATACGGTCGAGGAGGACGCTGCCAACTAACGAAAAGCAGCATATGCATGTGAGTCAGAAAGACTCATTCAAACCAAAAGGAGGACACCATGCTGGATGCTATTGGAGACGCCGCCATGCAACAAACGGTGCGCGCAAATTACGATAGTGAGATGCACGACCAGGAATACGCTATCAAAAAGAGTGATGAAAATCGCAAGCAAAGACCCGTTGAAAAAGCGGAAACTAGTGCCAAATCCGAACAGAATCAAGAGCAGGAAGAGCAGATCCGAAGAAAGAACACTGTGGAAAACGGCGACATAGTTGTTGAAGAATATAACGAAAACGGGGAAATTGTTCGCAAGATACCCCCGGGCTATGTGCTGGCGAATGAAATGGCCTGATACAGCATTTTGGGCCATTTGTTTGATAAAAGCGTTTTGAATTTAGACAAAGGACTCATCTGACATCACACCCTGTTGGTGCTAGAGGACTGACAGTTGCTGTCGGCACCATTCAGCGGTATTGTTTTGCCCTAACGCTGAGAACACTATCCTACCAGGTCTTGCGGATCTTTACGCCGCTTTTGTCCAGAAAGGACTTAATTTCCGTTATCGTATACGTCCCATAGTGAACCATCGAAGCAATCAGAGCCGCATCGGCCTTGGCTTCGGTCAGGACATCCCGCAGATGCTCGGGAGTACCGGCGCCGCCGGAAGCAATGACAGGAATATCAACACTTTCAGAAATCAGAGTTGTCAATTTCAATTCATAGCCTGCTTTAGTGCCGTCGGCATCAATCGAATTCAGGCAGATCTCCCCTGCCCCGAGGTTTTGAGCCTCAATCGCCCAGTTTAACGCATCCATCTTCATGGGCGTTCTGCCCCCGTTGATAAATATTTCATAGCCCGAAGGCAATTCTTTGCTATTGCCCACAAATTTCGCATCCATACCGAGAACAATACACTGGCTGCCAAATGCATCTGCTCCTCGAGCAATAATGTCCGGATTTTTAACCGCCGCACTGTTGACGCTTACTTTTTCGGCGCCGGCCAAGAGGACATTTCGCATATCCGCTACGGTTCGAATCCCACCCCCCACAGAAAACGGAATAAATATCGTTTCGGCGACCTGTCGAACAACATCCAACATGATATCGCGTTTTTCGTAGGAGGCTGTGATATCGTAAAATACAATTTCATCGGCACCGGCTTCGTAATAGAATCGGGCCATATCAACCGGATCACCAATATCGATATTATTCTTAAATTTAATGCCTTTAGTCGTCTTGCCCTCACGTACATCCAGGCAGGGTATAATGCGCTTGCTCAGCATGATTCATTCCTTACATGGTCTCAAATTGCAAAGAATACAGAAAATTCGAAATTGGCTTTAGTAAAAGTATAGGCCAAAAGCTGTCTTAAAAATAGCAGATCACTTCCAAGGGCGCGGCGTAAACCGATTCAAAAACGGAGCATACACGTTAGTATTCGAGTATTTTGAATCGGTTTACAACAAAGCCATTGGGCGTTAGATGCATTTTAAAGACAGCTTTTAGGGTTGCCATTTGCAGAAGTTATCCAACACCCTCAACCCCGGCGGGCCGCTTTTTTCAAGATGAAATTGAGTTGCGAATAAATTGTTCAAGCCAATAATGGATGCAAATGAAATCCCATATTCCGTTTCGGCAATCACACAATTCGAATCCCGCGGCGCCGGATAGTAGCTGTGCACAAAATAAAATTCATCAGCCGCGCTGATACCGGATAGCAGCGGGTGGGGTTGCTTGAAATTCAGCCCATTCCATCCCATATGCGGAACCTTCAGCCTTTGGCCATCTTCGGATCGATTATCGGGCGAAAAGCTGCGTACTGTTCCATCGATAATTCCCAGACAGGGCGTATCATTTTCTTCGCTATGCGCCAGAATGATTTGCGAACCGATGCAGATACCCAGAACCGGTTTGCCAACGGCAAAGGCATCTTTGATGACCCGGTCCAGGCCATTGCGCCGCAAGCTTTGCATGGCTGCTCCCGCCGCACCAACCCCCGGGAAAATGATGCGTTCGGCAGCTTTTATCTCAGCCGCTTCTTTAGTTATCACACAGTCAATGCCCAGGTATGAAACCGCACGCTGCACACTGGTCAAGTTACCGGCATCATAATCAATAATCGCAATCATCGTAAATCATTCAATCCTTTTCGGTCATTTCAATGAAACGCTTTTCAAAGGCTTTGATCGCTCCGGAAAGCGCGGTTTCAGGGTGAATTTTTAACAGTCGCGCCAAATTGACCAGTGAAAATATATAGCTCCCGAAATCATTTAAAAGTCGGTCCGGATCGTCGTTTTCAATGGCCTGCTTTAGCTGATTAAACTCGGAGGTCAGCTCGTTTAGCAAGCTTTTGCAATCCTGGCGGCTAAAGCCAGAGCGTGCCGTTCGCTCGCCAATCTGGTATGCTCGCATCAGGGCCGGCAGGTTTTTAGGCACGGAATCGATGACAGATTGAGGTTCAACACGCTTCTTTTCGTTCTGTTTAATTTCCTGCCAATTTTGCCTGATCTCATCGGTGTTCTGCACCTTGTCTGTGCCGAAAACATGCGGATGACGCCTGATCATTTTAGCGGTTATATCACGCGCAACATCGTCAATGGCAAAGTGGCCCTTTTCCTGAAACAATTGGGTGATGAAGATAATGTGAAATAGAACATCCCCCAATTCTTCTCTAACCGCTTCAACCTGGTCTGATTCAATAGCATCGGCAAGTTCATAGATCTCCTCGATCAGATAAACGAGCATGCTTCTGGGCGTTTGCTTTCGGTCCCAGGGGCATCCGTGCTCACCGCGCAGCAATTCGACCAAGGCGACTAATGCTTTGACCGAATCCTTGGTTGCTTTTATTTTTGAATTTTCCACGCTTTTTTGAATTCGTCGAGTTTCGTAAAAAAATCTTTCTTCATGTCATCAGAGACAAGACCGACCATTTTTTCAGAAATCCAGATGACATGCGGGGCGAGAATAGATTTTTTGATTATCGGTGCTCCTTTGGAGAGAAAAGTGGTGAGAATAATGAATATAACCGATACAATTAATACTCCCTTAATTAATCCAAATCCAAGGCCACAGATGCGATCGATCCATCCTAAAAAGGCAACGTTCAACAAATATTTGATGACGACCCCTAGGATGCTGATGATAATGAGGATACCACAAAAAACAATTAGAAAACTCAGTATGTTAAGATATGATTGTTCATCGATTATGCCTGACAGCAATTTGGCCACCATCGGATAATAGGAGTATGCGGCATAGAATCCCCCCAGAACACCAATAATTGATGATACTTCTTTGACCAGGCCCCTAAAAAGGCCCCGGACAATGCTGTAACCCATTATAAGTATAATAAATACATCGAAAGGATTCATTTAATCACATGGAGGGCAAAAGATAAAGTACTTTCAAAGTGCATGATGACCCAACATCCGTCCCGACCAATTGAAACAGCTGCCGTTTATATCCGCATCCGCCGGTTCAACTAACAGAGCCGATATGGGGAGTCAAGGTATTTTTATGGTCCAAAAGTGCACTCTGATTTGTAATTTGAGCCGGTTCGGTCTACAATTAAAACTTGAAACTAGCTTGCAATCATTTTAAGTTGTGATAGGACATAGAGCCCGCGATTAAAATGATCAATCGCTGTTTCAGCAGATCACAGAACTACGGTCCTGTGGCTATCACCTTTGAGATGAACAAGATTTCAGAAAACAAACAAACCACTGTCGATTTTGCCGATATTGAGCTAGCCCGGCAATTATTTGGGGAGCACAATCGCCATTTACAGCGTATTGCCGCGGCAACCGATACGGCTGTCAATGCCAGAGGCAGTACGGTGTTTATTCAAGGAGAGTCTATTGCGGCGCAATTGGCCCAAAATGTTCTTGAGCAGCTTTACGGCATATTAAAAGAAGGTTATCCTGTACACGCCAATGATATTGATTACGCTGTGCGGGTACTCAGCGGAAATGACCGCGCTGATCTGAAGAAAATATTTTTAGATACGGTTTTCATCACCTCGAAAAAGACAACCATAACGCCCAAAAGTCCGGCTCAGAAAGAATATATTGATGCCATGCGAAAGTATGATATTGTTTTCGGAATTGGTCCGGCCGGCACGGGCAAAACCTACCTGGCAATGGCCATGGCGGTTTCAGCCCTTACGAAAGGTGTTGTTGATCGAATTATCCTGACGCGTCCGGCAGTAGAAGCCGGCGAGGAATTGGGCTTTTTGCCTGGTGATCTGGCCGAAAAGGTCGATCCCTATTTGAGGCCCCTTTACGACGCCTTGCATGATATGATTCGTTTCGAGAAAGTCGCTAATTTGATGCAAAAAGGAGCAATTGAAGTAGCACCGATTGCCTTCATGCGAGGTCGCACGTTAAATGATTCCTTTATTATTCTGGATGAAGCCCAAAACACGACTCCGGAACAGATGAAAATGTTTTTAACCCGGATTGGATTCAACTCAAAAGCGGTCATTACCGGAGACATAACCCAGATCGATCTTCCGATGGAAAGAACGTCTGGGTTGATTCAGGCTAAAAATATTTTACAAGGCATTGATGGCCTTAAGTTTGTCTTTTTTTCAAAAACGGATGTTGTCCGGCACAGGCTGGTCCAGGAGATCATTAACGCCTATGAGCAGCTGGATGCCGCCAAAAACAACAAAAACCAGGATAGCGAGAAGACCGGATCGGAAAACGCCCCTTCCGAAAACAGCTGAGTCAACAGCCCCCTGGACCGCAGGCGGCGCCGTAGGCCTTCTTCAGCAGCACATGCCATGTATTTGCAACGCTTTTAAGGCGGCCGGCAATCCTGGCTGAATGCTTATGAATTTCGAAAAAAGCAAAGAATCGATCAACAAACTTCTGGACAACAACACACGAGTCCGGTGGGGGATTCTTGTGTTGTTTGTGATTCTATTTATTATCATTTTATATCCCAGTCTGGTCATTACCCAACACCGCTATAACCTGGGAGATGTGGTCGAACGGGATATCAAGGCACCCCGCGATTTTTTTATTGAAGATCGCAGCGCCACCGAAAAAAACCGCCAACAGGCCATGGCAGAGGTGCTCACGGTTTACGATTTTGATGCCAATTTGGCCAAAACCCTGATGCGCAATGTGACACAGGCGTTTGCCGATTTGAGAACCATTATTGAGACCGCCCAAAATGACCAACTTCAGGAATTGGAAACTGACCCACAATCCGACCGCATCCTGGCTGACGAGCCCAATCCTTCTGTGCAAACACTGATTTGGGAAAACCATGCGAAATTTGAGGAAGCCATCGGCATTCGCGTCAGCAAAGGCGCTTATCAGGCGCTTGCCAAAGAGGCGTTTTCCAGTGATGTGGCGGATCTGATTGTTAAAATTCTAAATGCTATTTTATCGACGGGTGTCGTCACCAACAAAGAAATCCTGCTAAAGGAAGTGGACAAAGGCATTATCCTGAGAAATGTCACAACGAAAAATGAAAAATTTGTGGCCAACTTGAACCCGTTTTATGGTCTCAACCAGGCCAAGGCCATGGTCCGCAGTATCGGCCAGCCCTACTTTCAGGAACTGGATTATACTTTAAAAAACCTGGTCGTTGATTTTGTTCAAGAACTCATACAGCCCAATATCACCCTCAACCGCAGCGAAACACAGGAACGGCAAAATAAAGCTGCCGCTGACATCAAACCGGTGCTTTATAAAATCAAGGCCGGCGAAATGGTACTCAGAGAAGGTTCGCTGGTGACTGAATTTGATTTGGTCAAACTGGAAGCACTGCAGGCCCAAACCCAAAAAGAGCAGATATTGCTCAGCAGCTTAGGTGCAGCTCTCTTGCTGATGTGTCTGCTGGTCACGACTTACATTTTGCATTTAAATCGGCAGGGTCTGATGATCAATTATCACAATAAGAATTTATTGTTGATTGCCAGCCTGGCGCTGACCTTCTTCTTTTTATCAGAGGTCTCGGTCTCTTTCTCTGAATTGCTGACCCAGAATTCACCGGTGTCCATCCCCCGCTCCTCGACCTATTTCGGTATTCCATTAGCTTCGGCCGCCATGATTATCTGCCTGTTTTTGGGACTCTCCGTGGCCGTTCCGATGGCCCTGGTAATGGCCATTGGATTTGCCCTTATTTTTCAAAACAGTTTAGAAATGTTTCTGTATTTTTTGGTCAGTGGCACAATGGCGGCTTATTGGCTGCGAAGCTGCCGCGAAAGAAAGGTATTCATCATTGCCGGCGCAAAATTGGGTTTGCTCAATATTGTGCTGGCCACCGCTATCCACTTTTATACCGGAGAATTGTCAACCGCCAAACTCATTTGGGATTGGCCGTTTGCCTTTTTGGGCGGCATCGGCGCCGGCATTGTCACAGCCGGTATTGTGCCTTTGGTTGAAATTGCCTTTGACTATACAACCGACATCACGCTCCTTGAGCTTGCACATCTGGACCGGCCAATCATGCGCCGTTTGATGATCGAAGCACCCGGCACCTATCATCATTCGGTTATCGTCGGCTCTCTGGTGGAAGCCGCTGCCACGGAAATCGGTGCGAATCCGATGCTCGCAAAGGTATGTGGTTACTATCATGACATCGGTAAAATTAAAAAGCCGCTGTATTTTATCGAGAACCAGACGGATGGCAAAAATAAACATGATAAACTGGCACCGTCCATGTCGGCGTTGATCCTGATTGCCCACATTAAAGATGGGGTTGAGATCGCCAAGGAAAATAAGCTGGGTCAGTTAATCAGTGATACCATCCGCCAGCATCATGGCACCAGCATCATTAAATTTTTTTACGAAAAGGCCAAACAAAAAAAGGGGGCGGCGGCGGTCAATATTGATGATTTTCGATATCCGGGCCCCAAGCCGCAAACCAAAGAAGCCGGTCTGGTCATGCTGGCGGATGTCGTTGAAGCCGCCACACGCGTACTGGATAATCCGACCCCGTCACGAATACAGGGACTTGTCCAGAAATTGATCAATCAGATTTTTTCAGACGGTCAGCTGGATGATTGCGAATTGACACTCAAAGACCTGCATAATATTGCCAAAAGCTTCAACAAAATATTATACGGCATCCATCACCACCGTATTGAATATAGTGAGAGCCGCACAACCGGAAACGGTAATGAAAAAGGGAAATCGAAGAATGGAAGTTCAGATCGACAACCGGCAGGTAAAACACAGGATCTCAAAGAAGAAGATTCAGAAAACAGCAAAGGCCATCTTAAGCGCCTTGGGCTATCCTGACGCAGAACTTTCTATTCTTATCGTTGACGATCAACAGATTACACACCTTAATCAACAATACCTAAATCGCGAAGGCCCGACAAACGTTATTGCATTTGCAATGCAGGAAGGCCCGTTTGCAGAAATCGCACCCGATCTTCTGGGTGATGTTGTGATCTCAGTGGAAACGGCTCATCGCCAAGCCAAAAACGCCGGCCTCAGCATGTTGGACTATTTTGACCAGCTCCTCATCCACGGTATTCTTCACCTGCTGGGTTATAACCACGAAAAAGATAGATCCGAAGCGGACAAAATGGAGCAGAAGGCAAAGGAGCTACTGAAAGCCATAACCTAAATTTTTTCTTTGCATGAAAATGAATGAGAGAATTGTATTCCATTAAAAAACTGCGAGTTTCAAAAACTACACAGAAAGCAAATTGGCGCTCAAGCTATACTATGAAGGATGGATATCATTTTATCTCATTCATTTTCACCCTTTGGGCGAGTCGGAGGCTCCCATATGCTACGTTATTAAGAACGAAGCATAGTTCACTATAGCTTCGCCCTTAAATGCCTTGCCTATGGGAGCCTCCGACTCGTGCAAAATGTTGGAATGAAGATGACAATGATTGCGTATCGATTAACCGATCATAACAAAGCGAGATCAACCTTGACAAAAAGAGGGATATATCAATGGCGGGTTTAGCAGTTAAAATAGACCTGGTGGCCGCCATGCGGGAGCTTAGAAAAAGCGCATTCCCCGATCCTGTAGCCGCCGCAGTTATGGCCGAGTTGGCCGGTGCCGATGGCATCGCCATTCACCTGCGGGCAGATCGGCGGTACATTCAGGAAAGAGATGTCCGAATATTGCGACAAACGGTTCATAGCAAGCTGATCCTGGAAATGGCGGCGACCACCGAAATGGTTGGTATGGCCCTGGATATCAAACCGGATCATGTTACCCTGGTGCCCGAAAAACGGGAGGAATTCAGTGCCGGCGGTGGTTTGGATCTTATCGTCCATAATGTGGAAATCAGAGAAATCGTTGACACGCTGCAAGACAGCGACATCCCGGTCGGCATCCTAATCGACCCCGATCCAGAACAACTCAGGCAGGCCCATCGCACCAATGCCAAAATCGTGGAACTGCATACCGGTGGTTATTGCGATGCCAAAACATCTAAAACACGGCATCAGGAATTTTTAAAGCTGGTGGACGCCGTTAAGCTGGCCCATAAGCTCAATCTCAATATTAAAGCCGGTCACGGCCTTTGCTACAAGACCATCAAAACATTTAAGGGTCTTGCTGAAATCGATGAATTCAGCATTGGCCACAGTATTATTTGGCGCGCAGTTTTAACAGGCATGGAAAAGGCCGTCAAAGAGATGATTGATCTTATACACTCCCTTTAAATCCCCTAGTGTCATGTCCATGGAAAAGAGAATTTTACCACGAAAGCAAGAAAGCATTAAAGCACGAAAAACCAGAACATCAAATTTCGTGCTTCAGGATTTTCGTGTTTTCGTGGTTAGATTAACCCTTAGATTACCGCATAGCCATTCAACTGGTAGGATTGCTGTTTTGTAACGCATTTGCATTTGGGGTCTCAAATGATTCTTGTAACCGCTGCTGAAATGCAGAAAATGGATCGCCAGACAATCGAAACGCATGCGATTCCCGGCTTACAGCTTATGGAAACCGCCGGACAGGGCGCTGCGGTCATGTTGCTTGCTGAATTTGCCGATCGGGCCGAAGACGGTGTCAGCCTTCTATGCGGTAAGGGAAACAATGGCGGCGACGGGTTTGTGATCGCCAGGGAGCTCGCTGCCAAAAACATTGATGTGGTGGTCTATTTACTGGCCAAAGCCGATGCGGTCAGCGGCGATGCCGCAACTAACCTCAAGCGTCTGTTCGAGTTAAACATACCCGTCATTGAAGTCGCGGACGAAGAAGCATTTGCCAAAATTAAACCCGATCTATCCCGTTCAGGTCTGCTGGTGGATGCCATTCTGGGTACCGGTTTGACATCGGATGTCAGAGGTTTTTTTAAGGTCGTCATTGATTTCATCAATAGTACGGGTATCCCCGTATTTTCCGTGGATATTCCATCAGGCCTGAATGCAGATACGGGACAGCCCTGCGGAACCGCAATCCATGCGCAAGGTACGGCGACTTTTGCACTGCCCAAAATCGGTCATTACACCTATCCGGGCGCTGAATACACCGGCAAGCTTGACATTATCGATATTGGCATACCGCAGGCTGTTGTGGAAGCCGTCGGCCCGAAACAATTCCTGCTGACCGCCGATCGTATTCGATCCTATTTTCAGCCGCGTGCTGCCGAAACACACAAAGGCAAAACCGGCCACTTACTGGTCGTCGCCGGCTCAACGGGAAAAACCGGAGCAGGCGCCATGACAGCCGTCTCTGCCATGCGCGCCGGTGCGGGATTAGTCACGCTGGGGGTTGCTGAGAGCCTCAATCCGATAGTAGAATCTCAAGTTTTGGAAGTAATGACCACACCCTTACCCCAAAGCCAAACTGGCATCCTGGGCGACAGTGCGCTGGATGAGATTCTGGCGTTGACACACGGAAAGACATGTTTGGCTATCGGGCCGGGTATCGGCCAGGCCATGGAAACCCGGAGCCTTGTCGCAAAGATCATACCGCAAATCGACATTCCGATGGTCATTGATGCCGATGGTCTCAACAATGTCGCCGGACAAACCCAGCTTCTGAAAAAACTGAAAGCCCCACTCGTGCTGACGCCCCATCCCGGAGAAATGGCCCGGCTGATCGAGAGCACGCCCGCAGCAGTCCAACAGAATCGGCTCAAGTGCGCCCGAGATTTTGCGACCCAATTCGGTGTGCACGTTGTCTTAAAAGGCGCCGCAACCGTCATCGCCCATCCCGATGGCACTATTTTTATTAATCCTACCGGCAATCCGGGCATGGCCTCCGGTGGTATGGGAGATGTCCTCACCGGCATCTTGGCTGGATTTATCACACAGGGTTTTTCTCCGAAGGCAGCTGCTCATGCCGCTGTCTATCTACATGGCGCCAGCGCTGACACCTTGGCAAAAGACATGGGACCCATCGGTTACTTGGCCAGTGAGGTGATGAACGCCATCCCAGGTGAAATCAGAAAGATACTGGCCTAACTATACCTAAAGTTATTGGTTATTTGTTATTCGTTATTAGATTTGAGCCCATAACAAAAACGGTCAAACGTTTCAGACGAATAACCAATAACTGATAACCAATAACTATTTACAGGCGCATGGCTGAACAACATATCCAGATCACGACATATTCTACAGCCGAAACCCGGCAGCTGGGGCGAATATTAGGTGCTACCCTACAGCAACCCGTCACTATTGCGCTTACCGGTGGTCTCGGAAGCGGTAAAACCGTATTTGTACAGGGACTGGCTCAAGGTCTGGATGTTTCCGACCAGTATTATATTACCAGCCCCACGTTCACCATAATGAATGAATACCCCGGACGTCACCCTTTGTACCATGTAGATCTTTATCGAATCGAACACCTCTCGGAGCTGGAGGACATCGGCCTGGAAGAAGCGCTGCAGGCCGATGCCGTCATTGCCATCGAATGGGCCGAAAAGCTTTCGCAGGATATGCTTTTAGACCATCTGCAGCTGCGGTTTGACATTATCGACGAGAACAGCCGACGTATCGACATATTTGCATATGGACAACCGACCGCTAATCTGCTAAAAGCTCTGGAATTCTAATCTAGGAATGTAATATAATAATAGGAAAAATTGGAGAAGAAACGGTGGCTTTAATTGTTCAAAAATACGGGGGCACCTCGGTTGCCAATCTTGAACGAATTCAACATGTGGCCGCCCGGGTTGCGAAAACATATGATCAGGGCAACGCGGTCGTTGTCATTCTTTCAGCCATGGCCGGCATCACCGACAACCTGATTGATATGGCCAGTAATATCGCCCACGCGCCGGACAAACGAGAGCTGGATGTTCTGCTGGCCACCGGTGAGCAGACGACTTCCGCCCTGCTGGCCATGACGCTCAAATCAATGAATTACCCGGCCCAGTCACTGCTGGGGCATCAGGCTGAAGTTCTGACCGACCAATGCCACGGTAATGCCCGCATTCTCGACATTCGGGCCAAGCGTATTCAAGAATTGCTGGACGACCGTCACATCGTTGTGGTAGCCGGTTTTCAGGGCTGCGATCCGAATGGTAACATTACAACCTTGGGGCGTGGGGGATCGGATACATCCGCCGTCGCCATTGCCGCGGCACTCAAAGCCGATGTCTGTGAGATCTATACCGATGTGGATGGTGTCTACACAGCCGATCCCAACATTTGCCCGCAGGCCCGCAAGCTGGATGCCATTTCCTACGATGAAATGCTGAACATGGCCAGCCTGGGAGCAAAGGTTTTGCAAATTCGCTCGGTGGGTTTTGCCAAAAAATTTAACATACCGGTGCACGTCAGATCATCGTTCAGTGAGGAGGAGGGAACCATGGTAGTGGATGAAAATTCCGGAATGGAACGCCTGGTGGTATCCGGCGTCACCCATGATAAGGATCAAGCTCGCATCACCTTAAAAAAAGTCCCGGATGTGCCGGGAATTGCGGCAAAGATATTTACGCCGGTGGCCGATGCCGGAATCGTCGTGGACATGATTATTCAAAACACCCGGGCCGAGGGGCAAACCGATTTAACGTTCACCGTTCCCAGAGGCGATTTTAAGCAGGCGTTGGATATGGAGACGACCATTGCCAAAGAGATTAAGGCTGAGGATGTGTTCGGTGACGAAAAAATTGCCAAGGTCTCGGTCATTGGGGTGGGAATGAAAGATCACTCCGGGGTCGCTGCCAAAATGTTCAATGCCCTGGCCAAAGAAAATATCAACATCATGATGATCAGCACTTCTGAAATTCGAATTTCCTGTATCATCGAAGAAAAATACACCGAACTGGCCGTGCGTGTGCTGCACACTGCTTTTGGATTGGATAGGAACGGCTAATCCCTACCCGAGTCTTGCATAAAAATTAATGAGATGAAAAAATTTAGCAGGGAGCAGATGATTTTTGCGCTA
>JASFEV010000036.1:0-22769 GCA_050124655.1 Desulfobacterales bacterium | reverse complement strand
GGCACATATACGGTTTGCCCGCCGGACAATGCGATGTGAGATTCTGCACTGGCGGTGCCGGCGGGTCCGGCCAGCAGAACAATAGCGCCCAGAATAACGCAACAATAGTAAAAAAATCGGTTATTTTTCATTTTTTTCTCCTGCGTTTTTTTCTTTCAGATGATTTTCCAGTTTTTCGTAAGCCGCCTCGGCCAACCCGGCGCCGGCTTCAGCGAAAAAATTATAGGCCTGCACTCCGGCTTCTTTTAATGCCGTGACCTCATCGTCGAAGCGGGCGCTGGCCGCAATCAGGCCTTTATATCCCCCCTGGGTCATGAGTCGCGCAGCTTCCATATTGGCGGTAAATTTCGGCATGGCCAGCAAAGCAAGACGAATTTTACCTTCCTCACATACACTGTCGACAGCAGCCCGTTACCAGAAATCTAAATCGGTGGGGTCGCCATGAATGACATTGCGGCCGACCTCCCGATTGGATCTTACGGTGAGGGGGTCCGAATCGCAACCGATAATCACATCGCCGTAATGCTCCCGCAGGAAATCATAGGCACCGGTACCGACACGCCCCATACCGAAGATGACGATTTCAGCATCGCCCGGATCGATGGGTTGATCGTCCGGATGGCGTGTCTTGGTTTCATAGCGCTTTAAGCGGCCGGCCAGGCGGTTATAAATGCCATGGGCAGCCGCATTCAGGGGCGACGCCAGCACAAAAGTCGTGGATAAGGCAATGGCGATGATGACCAGCCATTCGCTGCTGATCCAGCCAGTGGCCTCGCCGATGGAAGCGACAATCAGGCCGAATTCGCTGTAGTTGGCCAGGCTAAAGGATCCCAGCAGGGCCGTGCGGGCCCGGAGCTTAAACCGGGTCAGCAGCAGGAAGAAGAGGCCAACTTTAAAAGGGGTCAGCATCACGAAAAGAGCGGCGATGCCGAGGGCTTCAATATCGGGCAACCCTTTTAATCCGATGCTCAAAAAGAAACCCACCAGGAACAATTCCTTGAAACTGAAGAGCGCCTTGGCCATTTCCCCGGCCTTGGCATGATTGGCCACCAGCATCCCTAAGATCAAAGCGCCCAGATCGGGTTTAAGGCCCACCAGCTCGAAACCGTCTGCGCCCGCTACCAGGGCCAAAATGAGGCCAAACAGGATAACCAGTTCTCCGTGACCGCAGCGGTCCATAATTTTAAACAGCAGCGGCCGAATGGCATACAGAATAACCGGCACCAGAGCTGCCCAGGGCGACGGCAGTTTGCCGGTGGAAGCGGTTATAAAGATAACCGCCAGAATATCCTGCATGATCAAAATCCCGATGGCCACCCGTCCGTGCAGGGACGCCATTTCCCCTTTTTCTTCAAGAATCTTGACGGCAAAAACCGTGCTCGAAAAACTCAAGGCGAATGCAATCAACAGGGAAAGCTTGAAATCCAGTGCGGCAAATTTGGATAAACCGGCTGTTGCGAGCATAAAAATTCCGGCACCGAAGACGATGACGGTAATCAGCATGTGAATCGAGGCGCCGGCCCAGATCTCCGGGTACGTGAGGCTGCGCAGCTTCAGCTTCAATCCGATGCTGAACAATAACAATAAGATGCCCACATCGGCCAGCTCAACGATCAAGGCGCCCCCCTCCATCCCGCCGGTTTTGATGGCAAATCCGGCCACCAGATACCCCACCAGGGGAGGCAGGCCCACCTGGCGGGCGGCAAAGCCCAGGGCAAAAGCAATGATGATCGCAATTGAATCCATTTGACTTGGATTGAATCGTATTACCGCTGTGGATTTTACGGTGTTTATCGCTGTATGCAAAGTTGCATTTTTAAAATGTTAAGATATAAACTACCCTGGAAATAGCAAGCATAAAATAAGGTCGCATAAATTTGCGCCCCTGTGCGCTTGACAAGATTTTGAGCGTGTATAGGTTAACCATCATACGTTTGATTTAAAAATGATGAGAAGTATAGCGCTCGGAGGCGTCAATGGCCGCGCTAATTTTGAGTGACAGCATGCGATTACGATCATTATTTTTTCTATCCCTCGGTTTGCTCTATCTGTTGGGCAATACTGCACAAGTCCACGCCATTGATTCCGACCTGGAGATTTCAAAAAAATGGATCGGTGATTTCGATGGTATGGCTGACAGACACCTGATCCGGGCGCTGGTACCCCCCAGCAAGACCTTTTATTTCCTGGATGGCGCTGACCAGCGTGGGCTGACCTTTGAGCTTCTCAAAGCATTTGAAACCTATGTCAATATAGAGCAGCAGCGCAAAGCGATTACAATCAAGGTGGTTGTCATTCCCACGCGACGAGACCGTCTGCTGCCGGCTCTGGCGGAAGGGTTGGGTGATATTGCTGCCGGTAATCTGACCATTACACCGGCGCGGCGAAAAAAGGTCGATTTTTCTGCTCCCCATCTAACCGGTGTTGATGAAATTGTGATCAGCGGTCCTGCCACACCGCCGATTAAAACCCTCGAAGATTTATCCGGCAAAGAAATTCATGTCAGAAAATCTAGCAGTTACTATGAAAGTCTGATGCAGCTTAACAACCGTTTTAAAAAATCCGGCAAACCGCCAGTCAAGATTATACCGGCCGATGAATACCTGGAGGATGAAGATCTTCTGGAAATGATGAATGCGGGCCTGATCCCGCTGATTGTGATCGACAGTCACAAGGCAGAATTCTGGGCGCAAAATTTTAAAAACGAGCCCATGAGTGCGCTCGACAAGATGCTCTTTACCTTTGCCAGTTACAATGCCGGTCCCGGCAGGATCATGCAACTGCGGCGGGCAGCTCATCAAGCCGGGTTCAATCCCAACGTCTGGTTTCGTAATGTAGAGATCATTGCAGCCCGGCAGATCGGGGCCGAGACGGTGCACTACGTCGGCAACATTTATAAATACTACATCGCTTACCGGTACATTGTGAAGGAATTTGGGCAAAAAAAGAAGAAAGCATCTTGGCCAACTCAAAAGATAAGCGCCTGCTTTACAGGTCCAAATCCACCCGGGGTTTGGCGTCCGCGGTTTTATCAATTTCGGGCTCACAGGCAATAATTCGTTTTGCCTCGATTCCGTTCAACTTGACGAGATGATCTTCGATACGGTTCATGCGATTTTGGGCAAGCGTCAAAAGGGCAGCGTCTGTCGATGCGTTATTATTCATCGCCTTGCGATCACTTTCCGTGGCCACACCGCAGACACTCACTTGCACCGTCGGGTATTCTTTCATAATGGCGGCCACTCTTTGCAGGTAATCGATAGCCGCTTCTTCAAGATCATCGTTTGCCGGTGCAAACATGATAGGATTGAGGCGAATCTTTGTGGCTTGGTCATAAGCGAATTCGGCGACTGAGATGCCGATGCCGTAGGGACCCAGCATATACTTCAGATACGAGAGGGCGGATTTCTGAAGGGTTATGGCCAATACCTTGTTGACGGCGTCGGCAACACTGAACTGCGGATCATTGATGTTGCCGCTGATGGGTATTTTAAGTTTTACGTCGTTTTGTTCGTCGCGAAGCAGTCTTAGAGCTGAATCGAGTGTCATATTCAACTGAATTTTACCCCGTCGTTTTTCGCCGGAAATTTCTGCCCTCACTCTCTTTATCCTGGGATTAAGCAGCGTCAGATCGATTTCGCCTTTAAGCTCGTTGCGGTCTATTTTTAAGGGAACGTCGGCTTCTAATTCGCCGCTGGTAAAACGATATCCGGTACTTCGGATGGCATACGGGGAAAGGGGCGGTAACTCAAAGGCCCTGATTTTACCGACCCAATCCAGATTGAGTTGCCCGGCAAACGGCTGCAGGGTACCCTCCAGCGACAGGCGGGCGTTTTCCGTGTCTGAAACCAGCAGCTTAATGGAAGCAGGCTGTTGCGGCTGACTGCTGTCGAGGTCGGCAAAGTGCGCCTCTAAGATGCTGAGATCCATCTCGAATGCCGGATTGACGCTGCCATCCTTAAAATGCAGACCGCTGTCTCCGCTGATGTCAACCTGCCCGATGCGAAAATTGAATTTGTCAGATTTTTTTTTGGCTTGGATATCAGATGTGGCGCCCTGCGTTTGATCGGCAGATGAAATGTCACTTTGAACAGACGCCAAGCGGTCGATGGCCGGCCATTTTCCTTCCCGGTCGTGGTGTAAAAATCCTTTGACGCCCGTCAACCGGACCGCATCGATAGCCAGATTTTTCTGTTGCGACAGTCGTGCATTTTCGAATTTGACTTCCTGGATACGAAGCGGAGAGGGATCTGCCTCAGATGGTGGCCCGGCCTCAGACTCCGCGAACAGTGCCAGCCCGTTCAATACGATGCCCGATACGTTGATCACATTTAGGCCATCAATTTTGATCGTCTGCAGGTCGAATTGGTTTGTATTGAGCAAACGCTGGTTTATATCAGACTGCAGAATTTGAATGTCTTTAACAGTGACGTCCCCTTCAGCCTTGAGCGCAGAAAAATCATTTGTTTTACCGGTATCCAAGCGCCCTTTCCAGGACAATCCCTGGTGTTCAAATTTGAGCTTGCGGCCCGGCAGGCTCATTTGTAAATGGCCACTGTCGAGGTTTCCATCTGTCAAGATTCTGCGGGCCTCAGTTTTTGTCTCTGAGAAAATTTGCAGCGCACCCTTCCATGTGAGTTTTTCTTCAGCCAGATTTAAATCCGGTGATTCCATCTCGAGATCAATGAGATCTATCTGACCGTCGGTGTTTATTTTTTGGGCGGTGGTATCCCGAGCATAGTCGATTTTGCCTTTCCAACTGAAATTGTCTTGATAGACTTTGAGATTCTCATTTTTAATTTCAAAGCTCAATTTGGATCCGTTCACCTGACCGTCTGCGATAATCTTCTGACTTTCCGCTTTTGCTGTCTGGGAAACTTGTATTGCCCCTTTCCAGCTAAGCTTTTCTTCCGCCAGATTTAAACCCGGCGATTTCAATTTAAGATCAACGAGCTCTATCTGACCATCTGCGCTGATTTTCATGTCTTCTTCAGATTGGGCAAGATTCACCCGAACAGCGCCATTCCAGGCCAGATTTCCCTTTGATAAATGCATGTCCGCCATCTGGGCATGGAGCTGATGAAGTTTCACAGATCCTTTCTGAAAGTGGCTGATACCGCTGTCGGCGGCTTGACGCGTTTCAATGTTCAGGTCGAGGTCCAGGCGGCCCGTGAGTGTTTTGAGATGCGGTTGCAGTAGCTGACTAAATGGTTTGAGTGTCAGACCGTCTAATTTGATCTGGCCGGCAGCCAAAATTTCGCTGCCGAAGGGCGAAACGACCAGCTGTAGCTGCATTGGAGCATCATTGAGTTTTCCGGTGAGCTCCAGACGAGCGCTGTCCTCATACAACCAGCTGGTCAGCTTTGAGATTTTCGCCTGTTCGATTGCCAGGTCGGATTTGAGCTTAGTGCTGATTAATTTAATGGTGCAATTTGTGGCAGTGGCCTCCTGAAAGGAAAAGCCCCAGGAATCAGGCGCGGTAGATGCTTCCTGTGTTGGTAAGGTAATGCCGCCGATTTGCCAGTTGCCGTTCTCAAGTTGTGCGACGATGAGTTCAAGATCGTTGATCGTAAAACGCTCCAGCACGAATCGTTTGCGGATAAACGGTGTCCACTCGATTTTAAAGGCTGCTTGCGGAATCCTAAGCACGGTCTGGGCTCCGATAATAACCGTTAAGTTTGTCAGGGTCATGCGGCCGGTAAGCGGATTGAAGTCCACATCCTCCAGCTTTACCTGATCCGCCCCCTGGTCTTGGAGAAAGGCTTCGATCCCGTAATCGATGCCCACCGGCAGCATGCTGAAAAACAAAACCACCAGTAACACAAGGCCAAGCAGGATCCAGAACCAGACCCGATGAAATATTTTCTTTTCGGGATCCTTGCTTTCTGAAGATGTGTCTTGCATTGGAAAGGCTTTCTAAATGCTAAATCAAATGTGGGCTTTTATCACTAATTATAAAATGTTCTGATGAATTAAAACTCTGAAAGGTCTGGATAATTTAAGTGTCGGCTGTTTGTGCTCCAGGTTCCTCGGCAACTTCTTTAGGCTTGCGCTTGAATTCACTCAGACGCTGGAAGATAACAAAAAAGACGGGTACGAAAAGGACCGCCAGAACGGTGGAGGCTGTCATGCCGCCCATTACCGCGGTGCCCACGGCCTGCTGGCTGGCCGACCCTGCGCCCGAGGCGAAGACCAAAGGCAGCACGCCAAAAATAAACGAGAAGGCGGTCATCAACACCGGCCGGAATCGCAAACGGGCCGCCTCGGCGGCAGCTTGTACGATGTCTTTGCCCTCGGCGCGCAGCTCCCGGGCAAATTCCACGATCAAAATGGCGTTTTTGCTGGCCAGGGCAATCAGAAGCACGATACCGATCTGGGTATAAAGGTTGTTGTCAAAGCCGCGCATCATCAGGGCAATGGCCGTCCCCAACAGGGCCACCGGAACGGCCATGATGATGACCGCCGGGCTGGACCAGCTCTCGTATTGGCCGGCGAGCACTAAAAAAACCAGGGTCAATGCCAGGGCGAAAATCAGGATGGCTTCACCTCCCACCTGTTTTTCCTGAAACGATATGCTGGCCCATTCAAAACCCATGGAGGGGGGTAGTTTGGTGTCCGCCATTTGTTCCATCAGCGCCAGGGCCTGGGAGGAGCTGTAGCCCGGGGCCGGCGCACCCCCGATGGTGGCGGCCGGGTACAGGTTAAAGCGAAACATGACTTGCGGTCCCAGTGTATTTTCTATATCCACCAGGGTGCCGATGGGCACCATCTCGCCGCTGTTGTTGCGCACCTCCAGCTGACTGATATCTTCGGCCTGGATGCGAAACTGGGGTGCGGCCTGGACCTTGACCTGAAAGGTGCGGCCGAATTTGTTAAAGTCGTTCACATAGGCGGAACCCAGGAAGGCCTGCAGGGTGCCGAAAACGTCGTTCAGTGGAATATCCTGGGTTTTGGCCTTGGTGCGGTCCACATCGATAAACAGCTGGGGCACATCGGCCCGAAAGAGCGTATACAAGCCTGTTAGGCCGGACTGGGCTCTACCATCTCGAACGATCTGCTGGGCCCATTGCTGGAGCTGGGTGGGACCGACACCCCCGCGGTCCTGGAGGCGAAAGTCAAACCCTCCGCTGGTACCGAGGCCCTGGATCACCGGCGGCAAGACTGTAAAAATCATGGCTTCCTGGATTTGATTAAATTGGCCCTGAAGTTTTGCCAGAATCACATCCTGCTGTAAGCCTTCATCCTCGCGTTTGGCGCGGTCCTCAAAGACAATGTAAAGGGCACCGGCGTTGGAGGCATTGGTTTCATCCAAGGCTGAAAAGCCGCCGATGGTGATCCAGTCCTGCACGCCGGGCGTCTTTGAAATGATGGCATCCATTTTTTCAACCACTTCGCGCGAGCGCTGCTGGGAGGCGGCATCCGGCAGCTGGTAGGCGGCAATGGCATACCCCTGGTCTTCAATGGGTAAAAAGCCGGTGGGGATCGACAGCAAACTCCAGCCCGAAACGACAATCAGACCAACGTAGATCAGTGCCATGAAGGCCGTACGCCGTACCATTTGCCCCACAATGCCGGCATATCCTTTTTCACTCCAGCCATATCCGCGATTGAAGGCACGGAAAAAGATATTTTGCTTCTTATTCGGATCCCGGGGGCGCAACAGCAGTGCGCACATGGCAGGGCTCATGGTCAGGGCGTTGATGGAACTGAATATGGTGGCGGTGGCAATGGTCAGGGCAAACTGCCGGTAAAGCTGGCCGGAGATGCCGGGCAAAAATGCGGTCGGCACAAAAACGGCGACCAGGACCAGCGTGGTGGCAATGATCGGGCCGGTGATCTCGGCCATGCCTTTGATAGCGGCTTCTTTGCCGCTCAGCCCCTCTTCCATTTTTTTGCTGACGTTTTCCACCACCACGATGGCATCGTCGACCACAATCCCGATGGCGAGCACCAATCCGAACAGAGAGATCATATTGATGGAAAAACCCAGGGCCGCCATGGCAGCGGCGGTGCCGATCAACGACACCGGAATGGCGATACCGGGGATAATCGATGCCCGCCAGTCGCCCAAGAAAATGAAGATGACGATAAAAACGATGATGGCGGCCTCGATCAGGGTCTGATAAACCTGTTGAATGGATTCTTCGATGAACAGCGTCGTATCAAAAGGAATGTCCCATTCCAGCCCCTGGGGAAAGGCCTGACCCAGCCGCTCCATGGTGTTGCGAATGGCCTGGGCGGTTTCAAGCGCATTGGCGCCCGGCAAAGGATAGACGGAGATGCCGGCGGCTTCTTTGCCGGTGCTGGCAAAAAAGGTGTTATAGCTTTTGGCGCCCAATTCCACCCATCCGATGTCCTTGACGCGCGTCACACGGGTGCCTTCGGCGGTTTTGATGATGATATCTTCAAATTCTTCGGGCTCGGCAAGGCGCCCCAGGGTGTTGATACTCAATTGAAAGTCCTGGCCGGCAGGGGCCGGCGGCTGACCGATCTGCCCCGCGGCCACCTGAACGTTTTGCTCCTCAATGGCGCGGATCACGTCCTGGGTGGTCAGATTCAGCGCTTTGAGGCGGTTGGGATCCAGCCAGACGCGCATGCTGTAATCCTCGGCGCCAAAGACGCTGAGGTCGCCGACGCCTTTCTGGCGCAGCAACTCGTCTTTGATGCGCAGGGTGATATAATTATGGATGAAAAGGCTGTCATAGCGCTCATCCGGCGAGCTCATGGCAATGAACAGAAGGATGTTGGCCGAGCGCTTTTTAACGGTCACCCCTTCGCGTTTGACCTCTTCGGGCAGTTTGGGCATGGCCGTGTTGACGCGGTTTTGAACCAGCACCTGGGCGATATCCACATCGGTGCCCACCGCAAAGGTAATGTCCAGCGTATAGGTGCCGTCGTTGGCACTGGTGGAAGCCATGTACAGCATGTTTTCGACACCGTTGACTTCCTGCTCGATGGGGGAAGCCACCGTTTCGGCCAGAACCACGGCATTGGCGCCCGGATAGGTGGTTCTGACCTGCACGATCGGCGGGGCGATCTCGGGGTACTGGGCCACGGGCAGCGTACCGAAGGCCACCGCCCCGGCAATAACGATCACCAGAGATAACACGGTGGCCAGAATGGGCCGCTCGATGAAGACTTTTGAGATCATGCGCGAACTTTCTCCTGCTAAGTCGCTATCAATAATGTGATTGCCGTTCGGAGACGGTTTTTAACCACGAAGAACACGAAGGTCACAAAGGTTTTAAAAGTATTTGTAAAATGTAATCTTTTTTATTCTTTGTGCCCCACGCCCGCCATGCGATGCCGCAAGGCGAGGCGGGCGGGTTTGTGGTTAACACATTTGCCTGGGTTAAGATGTCTTTGATTCGTCGGTAGAACTCTCTTCTGACTCTTTTGCCGGTTGCGCTTCATTGGCAGGTGTCGCGGCCTCGCCTTGCAGGGGTGTCACCTTGCCCCCGGGAATGGCCCGTTGGATGCCCTTGACCACAACGCGATCCTCCGGCTTCAGTCCGTCGTTGATGACCCGCATGCCGTCGCGCAGGGCACCGATCTCCACATAGCGCTGCTCGACCTTGTTTTCGCTATCGACCACCAGCAGGTAGCGACCCCCCTGATCCAGACCCAGGGCGCGCTCGCTGATCAGCAAAGCGTTTTTGCGCTCATTGATGGGCAAACGTACCCGCACAAACAGCCCGGGGTATAAAAAATGGGGCGGGCCGGGATTGGGAAAAAGGCCGCGCAGCAGCATGGTTCCGGTACCCGGATCGAGCGTGGAATCCACGAAATCCAGGTGGCCCTTGTGGGGGAAACCGGTTTCGTTGGCCAAGCCCAATTCCAGCGGGATTTTATCGGGATTTTCCGCTGTAATCCCTTCTTCGCGGGCTCTTTTCATGACAGCCAATAGATCACGTTCGTTGATGCTGAAATAGGCATATATCGGATCCTGCTTTCTGATGGTGGTCAGCAGCGTAAATTCCCCGGCGCCCACCAGATTGCCGATATCCACCTTTTTGCGGCTAACACGCCCATCGATGGGTGCCCGGATGGTGCAATAGCTCAAATCCAGAAGTGCTTTGTCCAGAGCCCCCTGGGACGATAGCACCGTTCCCTTGGATTCATCCATCTCGCCTTTCCATTTGACGACATTGGCCTCGGAAGCGGCATTTTGTTTAAACAGCAGCAGGTTGCGCTCGTATTCTTTCGTGGCACGCTCGAGTTGGGCCTTGTGTTTAGCCAGACGGCCGCGGGCATTTTCCACCGCCGCTTTGAACGGTCTGGGATCGATGATAAAGAGCAGCTGCCCCTCCTTGACGTAATCGCCGTCTTCAAAATGCACGCTTTCTAAAAAACCCTCAACCCGCGCCCGAATCTCGATTTCTTCGATCGGGCGGGTGGTTCCGGTGAATTCCAGGTACTCGGTGACATCTTTTACCAGCGGTTTGCTGACCGTGACCTCCGGTGCCGGCGGCTCGACATATTCGTTTTTTTCGCTGCAGGCGCTTAAAGCCAGGGCCATCAGAATGGCGAGTGCAAGAAAAATAGCATTATTCAGTTGCAGGCAAGCTCTGAAAGATCGCATATTTAATCCCCTCGGATTTTTTAGACATGCTACAGCCCTTGTTTAGAGCGGTTTGATCCAGGCGCTATTTTCGATAAGCCGTTAAAAATCTGAAAATAATAATGAATCGGAAATTAGTCAACCCATTAAACCGCAATAGTTCTGACGATGGACGCCCGAAAGCATGACACCCGATTCATCCATCCGCAGAATAAAAACCGATGCAGCCCAGCAGGAGAAGTCGAATGGCCTCGGAAACGAAAAAGAGATTTCGCTTCAGCTTATCCACCAATATTTTGATGGGGCTTTTGCTGGGCGTGGTTACGGGTCTTTTCTTCGGCGACGACTGCGCACGTTTGCAAATCATCGGCGATGCCTTTGTCAAACTGCTGATTTTGTTGATCTGTACATCACGGCCAATCCCTTTAAATACAAGGATATCGTCGGGGTTTCCAAAGACGCCCTGATGGCCGGCCTTACCACCGGGAACCTGTTCATCATTCTGCCGGTGCTGATTCAGAATTGTAAAAGCCTCTTTGAGCAATATAAGCTGGACCATCCGGATATCGACTCCTCGGTTGATATTATCGTGCCGGTGTCCTTTAATTTTCCGAATCTGGGCAAGCTGCTGATGCTGTTGTTTATTCTGTTTGCCGGCTGGTTCTACGGCGCTACGGTTTCCTTGTTGGAATACCCCAATTTCATCTTTTCCGGCCCGTTCAGCTTTTTCGGCAGTGTCGATGTGGTCGTTAAAGGAAAGCTGGTTGAAGAGTTATTTGACCATTGGATCTTAGGGCGGGGTGCTGAAGAAAAACAGCCGCGCTGGTCGATTATTAGAGATGTTATGGGTTGGGTTGATTAGACGGTTTCTGCTTTTTGCCTGTCGGCCCGGGCCAGCTCTTCGGTGGCGCGCTCGAATTCGGCGATCACCTGGGCGCCTAAAAGCAAGATAATCGAGGCGATCTCGATACTCAGCAGGATGACGACCGCCGTGGCAAAAGAACCATAGATAATGCTGACCAGAGAGAGTTTGGCGAAATACCACACCAGCACATGACGGGTAATTTCCCATAAAATCGCGGCTGTGGTCCCACCTAAAAGGGCATGACGAATGGTGATTTGTCCGAAAGGCATTACCAGATACAAGGAAGACAGCATGAGTATCAAACCGACCATTCCCACCAGATAAAGCCCGATCCCGGAAGCCCACTCAAAACCAAAGCTTTTGCCGAAAATCGTCAGGGTTTCACCTTCGATGGCGTCCAGCACACCGGCAATGACGGTAATGATCACAATCCCGACGCCCATTAAAATCATATAGATGTACGGAATGATGGCCGAGATCAGAAAATGCCGCCGGTGCTTTTTGATGCGATGGTAAAAGATAACCGACATGGCGTTTTCCAGCATGGTAAAAGCCATGGAGCTGAAAAACAGCATAACGCCGATACCGATAATGCCGACAAACTGGCGATATCGAAATAATGCTCCGACTTCAGCGGCTATTTTTTCGGCGTGACCGGGGACGATGAGTTCCAGCTCCTTGATGATGATTTCTAATAATTTTTCCTGCTCGATAAATTGCGACAACCCGATTAAAATCAGGGCCATCATGGGGATGATGGACAGCAGGGTATTGTAGGCCACACCGCCGGATAAAAGCAAACCCTGATTGCGCTTAAAGCCCTTCAGCACCCGCCACATAAATTTGCCCGGGTGCCTCAGGATTTGGCGGCTATATCTTTTGGTGTCTGTCATACAAGGTCGCGACCTAAAACCGAAGTATTTATCTGTCAGAATGAAGAATATAACCACGAAAACACGAAATTAAAATTCATTTTTTTTTAACGCATTCTTATATTTAGTGTTTTCGTGGTAAGAAAAAAATAGTTTCGTCAGCGCTCTTAGACGTCAGACTTTACGCTTTATCGAGCTTTAAATTTTTAAGGACGGCAAATGTATTAGAACTGACCTTACGCTCACACCCGCAGTCTTTCCGGTTGAGGTCCGATCCGCATCGCGGGCACAGGCCCTTGCAGTCTTTAGCACACAAGGGTTGCAAGGGAAATGCCATCACGACCTGTTCCTGTATGCCTTGCTGAAGATTAATCTCTTCTCCACGGAAATGCAGCAGTCCGATTTCTTCCAGTTTCAATTCGATCTCTTTCTCATCCAGAACATCCATAAGGCCCGGCACTTCTTTGGTATAGGTTAAAGCAAAGTCGGACGCCAGCGGTGTATCAAAATCTTTCAGGCAGCGGCTGCATTCGATACGAATGCGGGTCTGGAAATAACCTTCCACCTGGTAGAGTTCCCGTACCTTAAATGCCTTTACGCTGATCGTTAACGGCTCACGGAATTGACACGCCCGGCTCTTAATCATTTCTGCAATGATCGGCAGAATCAGGGGATCGACTTCAAATTCGCGGAAGAGTTCGTTATTTTTGATTTGTTCGGTATGCAGAATTAGATTTTTCATTATTTTATGCCATAAATGATTATGCTTGGACTAAATCCATCTTCATGATAATGCAAATCATTGGGTTAATCAAATCCCCTTTTTTTATGTGCGATCGACATTCATTTGTTAATTGATGTTGTCTTTGATATATTTTCAACATGAAACCTGCCAAAGGCGATAAAAAATCGGGGACAGAGCATTCATCAACGTCACCCGATGGAAAATCGATTTCGGCGTGCAAGCGCTGTGGCACCTGCTGCCAAAAAGGCGGACCTTCATTTCATCAGGCCGACAAGGCCTTGATCGAATCCGGCGTGATTCCTTCCAAATGCCTGTATACTATCCGCAAGGGTGAAATGGCCTATGATAATGTGCGTCAATGTCTGGAACCGGCAAGTTCTGATATCATCAAGATCAAAGGCCAAGGCAACAGCTGGACCTGTTTGTTTTATGACCAAGCACAAGCGGCCTGTACCATCTATGAAGATCGACCGATTGAATGCCGGGCACTGAAATGCTGGGATACAGCCGAACTTGAAGCGCTGTATGCTCATAAGAGATTAAAACGCGAGGACTTGTTGGCGGATATTGAGGGCCTGTGGGATCTCATCAAAGACCATCAGGAGCGCTGTAACTACGATACGGTTTTGGATCTGGTGCAAACCATAAATAGCGGCAAGCCCGGCGACGCGCGGCAAAAACTTGCTGAACTCATTCAGTTTGATAGCGAAATTCGAAAGCTGGTGGTATCCCGGGCAGGATTAGACGCAGACGTGCTTGATTTTTTATTCGGTCGGCCTCTCACCCGAACGCTACAAAATGTCGGTCTAAGGATTGAGCCGAAAGGAGAAAAAATCGTTATCGGGCGGCGCTAATGGTAGCAGGCGTAAAACGAACGCTTCTATTCACCATCCTTATATATCCCTACTTGACGCGCGACAATCGACCCTGGCCGAATTGTTCACCAGCATCGGTTGTCGGCTCGGATTCCTCTTCGGGCTGCTCAGTGCCGGCTTGCTTGGCTGCCGGATTGTCGGCGACGGCTTCGCCCCAGATATATTTACCGTATTTAGCATAACCCATTACATTATTGAGGCGGGGGTCGCTGTTGTTGTCCACCGGGATGACATTGCCGGTAATCAGCGGGTGAAGGTACTTGGCCAGCTCCCGGCAGCCCCCACCGGTCAAAATGATAGAATCGATATCCCAATCGTCGGCCCAGAGCCGGTCAAGATCGTTAGCGATAGTAGATGCCAGCTGGGAATAGACCTGATCCCTAATTTTTTCAAACGAAAAACCGTGCCCGCGCATTTTTATGGTGCCTTCCTCTGCGGCTTTATACAGGCGGTAAAGCTCGACGCTGACGCCGCATTTTTCTCTGAGCTTATTTGAAATGACACCAAATCCCTTTGAAATACCATTGTCAAAGGTACGGCTGCCGCGGTCAATATACCGCAAATTATCAAGGATGGTAAAGTCGGTCGTGCGAAAACCAATATCGACCACCCCGATCTTTTGATTGGCCAGTTCATCATTGATTATTTTGCCGTTTTCATCCATCAGGCAGTTTAGGATGCTGCCCAGGGGCTGCGGCAACATACGCACCTTATTAATATAAATTTCCCGGGTGGACTTTTCGCCGTTATGGGAATGGTAGGTAATCGAGTGATGTCCGGTCAGGATCTCATTAAAGCGCTCATGGTTTTGCTTAAAGTATCCGATCGGCAGTCCGGAAACGACATTGATGGGTACATTGATCGGTGTATTGTTTTTTAAAAACAGCCCTGCGATGGTCAGGGCCAGTATTCTGACATAATCGGTGATCAGTCGTTCCTGGTCCAACGTGAAGTTGAGTACACTTGACTGTTGCTCGGCCAGGTCGCCGACAAAATAAGATTTGCCGTCAATGGTCACATGAATGTGATCCGTTGGTATGCTATCACCAAAATCGGCCCAGAATTGGATCTCAGACGCATCCCCGAAAATCGATTTAAATATGATGGTTTCTTTGCCATCGGTGGCTTTTGTGAAACCAAAACCGATATCAATACCCAGAACTTCCATTCTTGCCTCCCACTTCTTTATTGCAGCACCTGCGCTTAAAGCAATTTGCTAATAAAAATATATCGTATCGCTGCTGAAAAGTCAAAAAAATCAAGAGTGTTTTACGTCCGGCGGATCACGCTATTTATAATTAATTTCAATTAGTTATGAAGTCATCGAACGGCGCTTATCGGACCAGGAGCGCTGAAGCAGAATTAGTGAACGGGTCTCAAGAATAAAAGCGCCGAACTAGTAGACATCAGCGACTGAAAGCATCCTCTCCCATTATAAAGGATTCCAAAGTGCTATCACATTTTTCGGGCAAATGCAGAAATTTCTTTAGCAGATATTGACCGTCTTTTATCATGTTTCAATCGGTCTTAATATCTTAGGGTTGCGTTTTGACAATTGTCCATTCAACCTGAAATTTGTTTTTAACAATGGATGCAATATGGTCCTCAACGTAATGATGCTGGACGTGGTATGTACGGGCGTCATATTCGATATCAAGGTGTTGCGCGTCCGGCACATGGATAACACGGCATTTTGACAGCGCTGTAAGTCCGATGCCGGCAGCCTTCAGTACGGCCTCCTTCGCTGTCCAGTAGCGGAAAAAGGTCTTTAATGTCATATCCGCCAACGCCCATTCAGCTGTGGTTGCGGTTTTTTGAAACAATGATGTCGCTCGCGAGCATATTTTTTCAATATCAATGCCAACCGGCGATGGGGCGATGACACCGGCGACATATTCGGTCTTGTGGGTAATGGACCAGTAGGTTCCGTCAAAAGGCAGGGGCGCATTGCGCTCATCTTGCTCCATTTTTCCGAGAGGCACTTGGCTTTTTTTTGCCGATATCTTCAGTGCCCGCCGCGCCTGCTCACTCAAAAACTTGACGCGTTCTTTGGGTGTTAAATCCTTAACCGCCTCCGGTACCGCCATTATCACAGGGTATATCGTTTTATTGCGGAATGCGGAATGCGGAATGCGGATTGATTCCATGTTCGTCAAATCCTCCTATAACTGGAGTACTGGAGTAGTGGAGTAATGAAAGAAAGCACTATTCGATGCCCAATATGGTTGCTTTAATTTTTGTTACTCTTACTGTCTGAACTCGGCCCTCTTTTCTCTGGCTTCCGTATTACGGGTTACGCGTTGCGAACTTCGCGTGTTTGGTGGTTTGAGTTTTCGAGTACGAGTACGAGGACGACGACGAGGACGAAATATGCTTTCCCCTATCGTACTCGTCCTCGGCCGTTCTCCATCTGCCCTTTGACCTCCAGCGCTATATCATAAACCGTTTTTTTCGGAAGGCCAAATCTTCGGGCAACCGTTCGGGCGATGTTGGAAAGGCTGCCCGTTTCATTTTCCAGAGCAGTTTTAAGTATGTTGCGAATGCCCTGCATGTCCACTTCTTTCAACGAATCACATCCTGCCACCAGCAAGGTGCATTCGCCCTTAACCATTGGCCGGTCCTTGATGGTCTTTAAAATGTGAGTCAGCCGGCCCCTTAAAAACTCCTCATGCAACTTGGTCATTTCCCGCGCCAGCATGGCTTTGCGATCCCCTAGACAGGATATGATGTCTTGCATCAGGGAAACAATCCGTTTGGGGGACTCGTAAAATATCAAGGAGCCGGGCTGATCTTTCAGGGATTTCAGAAATGTGATTCTTTTTCCCTTTTTTTTGGGGGCAAAGCCAACGAACATAAATGCATCGGTAGGCAGGCCGGAAACGCTCAAGGCAGCGGTGGCAGCGGTTACACCTGGGATCGGGGCCACCGTGATCATGTTTTCAATGGCGGCGGATATTAAACGGTAGCCGGGATCGGATACCGACGGCGTGCCGGCACTGGATATCAGGGCGATGGATGTTCCATCCAACAGCTTTCGGATCAGCTGCGGGGCTTTTTTTTTCTCGTTGTGTTCATGATAGGCAGTCAGCTGTTTGCTGATGCCATGATGGGCCAGAAGCCTGCCGGATTTGCGGGTATCCTCGGCGGCAATTAAATCGACCATTTGCAAAACGTCGAGCGCCCTGAGGGTAATGTCATCCCGGTTGCCGATCGGCGTGGCGACGACATAAAGTACCCCCTTTTTTGGGGTATGGTTTGATTCACTCATAGGCTAAATCAAAGGCATTTTTAATGATGTCAACCTGTGGTTTGTCACGATTAGACATTACGGCAACCACATCAAATCTTGCCCTGGCTGAGCTCTGATTTGTCGCTTTCAGGTAATGCAGTGCGACCATAGATATTTTTTTCTGTTTTTTAGGGGTTATCGCCCATTTGGGGCTTCCGAAATGAACCGACCTTCTGGATTTGACTTCGACGAAAACAAGTGTGTCTTTTTCTTTTGCAATGATATCAATCTCTCCCAGCCGGGTGCGGTAATTGGTTTCGATAATCTTATAACCCGCTTTTTTCAAAAGTTGGACTGCCAGCGCTTCTCCCTGCTCACCAAATTTTTGCCTCTTGGTTTTCATTTACCTAAATCAGGATATGTTTTTTTGATCGCAAAATATGATTAAGTCGGTTCATCGGAACTTATATCACGTTTTACAAAAGTTGCCATTCAAGTTTTTTACAAGGTGTGAATTGCTCTAAAATGCTTAGATATGGGCAGTGACTGGGTTGGCCGGTTGAGTTCGCCTCCGGCGGATTGAGCCTGTTATATAAAAGGAAAATATCTAATTTTATCTTGTACCGGCCAACGGGGCAACGGGCAAACGGGCTAAACCTCTATCAAACGAGTACTGATACAAATCAAATTACATTCGTCGGTTAAGTTTTGATTGTATTGATTGACTCAAACAAATTCTTTGACGCCCCTAAAAGTCTTCCGATGAATCGGGCAATATCCAAATTCGCGGATAGCCGCTTTGTGCGCCCGGGTTGGATAGCCCTTGTGCTGACAAAAATCGAATTGCGGATAATATTCGTGATACCTTTCCATTAGCCGATCTCGGGTGACCTTGGCCACTATTGAAGCTGCAGCAATTGATACACTTAGGGTGTCGCCCTTGGCAATCGGCTTCTGGGAAAGGCGGGATGAAATTCGGAAGAGACCGTCAATCAAGAGATAATCAGGCTGGGGATCTAAATTGCAGGAGGCAATGGACATTGCCAGCAACGTCGCCTGCAGGATATTGATGCGATCGATTTCAGCCGCATCAACGATACCGATGCCCACTGAAACTGCCTCGTCATAGATCTCTTCGTACAGGCGGCTTCGTTTTTTGGCAGATAGCTTTTTCGAATCCTTAACTCCGGCGACCGAAAAAGTCGGCGGCAGAATCACGGCTGCAGAAACAACAGGACCGGCCAGGGGACCCCGACCGGCCTCGTCGACACCGGCAACTACTTTAAACCCTTTTTCAGTGGCTTTTTTTTCGAAAAACCACAAATCCATAATTTCACATCAGGATTCAGAAGTCAGATGACAGAAAACAGAGAACGATTGGATGAAGACAGAGATGTATATGTTTTTCTGTCTTCTGTCTTTAGGTTAGCGGCGTTCTTTGATTCTGGCGGCTTTTCCTCTAAGTTTACGCAGATAGTAGATCTTAGCGCGTCTGACACGGCCGCGGGTGACGACCTCGATTTTATCGATCGCAGGCGAATGCAGCGGAAAAACGCGTTCAACACCGACGCCGTAAGAAACCTTGCGGACGGTAAACGTCGCATTGGTATTACCTTTGCGTTTGCTGATGACAACCCCCTGAAAAATCTGGATCCGTTCTTTCTCACCTTCTTTTATTTTAACATGGACTTTGACGGTATCGCCCGGTCCAAAGGCAGGGTGGTCAAGTCGCATTTGCTCTTTTTCCAATTGGTTGATTTTTTCCATTTTTCCTCCAAACCTCTTCAAATCTATATTTTATCAATTTTAAATTTAATCGTTTATCTAAAGCTATATCAAAAATAGCAACTTTCACATTTGGGTTGGCCGGTTGAGCCAGTTGAGCCGGTTTAGCCCGTTAATAAAGGAAAAAGGTCCGATTCTTTCCACCAGGTCAACGGGCTAATCCGCCAGAGGCGGACAAACGGGTAACGGGCTCAACCCAGTACTTTAGATGCATTTTTTGAGATTACTTTTTATCCCAATAACCGATCAAATATAATCGCCGCCGCAGAACGCACCGAAAGATGATTGTAGTCTGTATTGCCCACAATCGGTTCGAGCACATAATCGGCTGCTAGAATAAAATCTTCGCTCAATCCCCAGGCGGTGCCTAAAATCAACACATACGGTTTGCCGTTTTTGAGCATGGCGCGACATTTTTGAAAACTGATGCTGGCCGGATATGTTCGCGCACAGGTTGCGATCGTTATCGGATCTTCGCCTTCCCAAACGGCTATTTGGTCAATAACATCAGCGTAGGTGTCATTGACCCGGATCATTTCCAAGGCGCTACGCCTCTTGGGATTATATTGCGCCCCGATGCCCTCGGTCCAATGCGAAATAATTTTTTTAATGAGATCCCTCTGGTCGACCAGGGGCGTAACGACGAAAAATGCCTTCAGGCCATATGTTCTGGTGGCCCTCGATATATCGTGTAAATCCAGGTTGGTCAAGGCGGATGCAATCGTTTCACCGTTTTTATTGACCACCGGGTAATGAATCAATGCCGCATAAAGATTGGGCATATCGGTTCGCCCGTTTACCCGTTAGCCCGTTGGCCGGTTTCCCAGCGAGGGACTATCGGGCTAACCTTGATTAGATTGTTGGGTTAAAATTGTTTTATTTTGGGTCACCCTAAAAAAATTAAAATTAGGTGTCCGGTTTGTCTTTTTTGTGATCGTGGTGCTGTAAATTGATAATCGCCTGGATATTACGGGACCACTTTTTTAATATATCGATTTCTTTTTCGCTCAAATCCTTTTTTTGCAACAGATCGGTGCGTTTCATTAATGTGCGCATCAATGCAGATTCCAGACGCCAGTTTTCGATTGCCACGTGATGTCCGGATAACAAGATATCCGGTACCGCCTTGCCTTCAAATTCTTGCGGCCGGGTGTAGTGGGCATGCTCGAGCAGGCCGTTTTCAAATGAATCTTTTTCGGCGGCGTCTTCGCCCCCCAGGGTGCCGGGTATCTGACGGGTGACGGCATCGATGATGACCATGGCCGCCAGTTCGCCGCCGGTCAGCACATAATCTCCGATGGATATTTCGTCATCAATCAGGTCATGATCGATGCGTTCATCAACCCCTTCATAGCGGCCGCACACGAAAACCAATTGCTCGAATGAAGCCAGTTCATGCGCAATTTTTTGATTGAACACACGGCCCTGCGGTGTCAGAAGAATTTTGGGTGCTGAAGGCGCTTGCTGTTCGGCGGCCCGAATCGCTGCGGCCAGCGGTTCGGGCTTCATGACCATCCCGCTGCCGCCGCCGTAAGGCCGATCGTCGGTGACCTGGTGTTTGTCTTCTGTAAAATCCCTGATATTCAGGGTCGAGACTAAGATTTTTTCTTCTTCAATGGCCTTTCGAATAATCCCGTGATCCCAGAATGGGCCGAACATTTCGGGAAATATGGTTAATACAACGAATTTCATTCTTCCAGCCCATCAGGCAATTCAACCCGCATGATTTTGGCGTCGATATCGATCGTATGCACAACCGATTTAAGGGCTGGAATCAAGATCTCCCGAGCATCACCTTTAACAACATACACATCATTGGCGCCGGTTTCGATAATTGACTCCAGACGTCCCAGGTATTGATCTTCTGTTGTGAAAACTTTTAAACCGATCAGATCGTTCCAGTAATAAACGCCGGCTTCTAACGCCGGAAGCTTTGCTTTTTCGATTTGCAGATCGGCGCCGACCAGTGTTTTTGCCTGATCGCGGTGGTTGACCGTTTTCAGGGCCAAAAGCGCTCCGCGAGAATGTGATTTGATCCAATCAATTTCGTAGTTTTCTTCGCTGCCGCCGGGTGTGCTGACCACTATGCTGGCATTCGGCTCAAAGATCTCCAGTGATTCCGCATATGAGTGAATCTTGAGGGTTCCTTTGACGCCGTGGGCACCCACAATTTTCCCGATGATAACCCGGTCTTTTATGGACTGCGTCTTATTCAATAATTTCCAGCACCGTGCGTTTTTTTAATTTGGCAGACGCGGCACTCAGTATCGTTCGCATGGCCCGGGCAGTTCTGCCCTGTTTGCCGATGACCTTACCCAGATCCTCTTTGGCCACTTTGAGTTCAAGGACCGAGGTCTGATTTCCCTCAACCTCCGTAACGCTGACGTCTTCCGGACGATCCACCAGTGCTTGAGCGATATAGCTGATCAGGTCTTTCATAGCGCCATCTCCTTTGTTTGCCGGTTGAGAAACATGAGGGATGAACGACTAAATGCGGTACGAACCGCAATCGTGTTAGCAACTATGCGTTTTTAGCGAAGATGCCTTCTTTTTGAAAAAGACTTTTTACGGTGTCCGACGGAATCGCTCCTTTGTCGATCCAATATTTGATCCGATCAGGGTTTAAGGTTATCTCGGCCGGATCCTTTAAGGGGTCGTATGTGCCCACTTTTTCCAGAAATTTGCCGTCTCGGGGGCTTTCACCATCAGCGACAACAATCCGGTAAAATGGTTTTTTCTTGGCCCCGTGCCTTGCCAGTCTAATTCTAACGCCCATTAACAATTCTCCTTAAAATGGCAGCATTCCACGGCCCATACCGCGCATGCCGCCCTGGTTTAATTTTTTCAGCATTTTTAACATCTGGGTGTAATTTTTTAAAAGCTTGTTTACGTCTTGAACCCGGGTGCCGCTGCCTTTTGCAATCCTTTTGCGGCGGCTGCCATTGATAATGTGATGATTCCGTCGCTCCTGGGCAGTCATAGAATTGATAATGGCCTCAATTCTAACAAACTCTTTTTCATCGACCTGCAGATTCTTGAGCTGTTTCATCTGCCCCATGCCCGGAATCATTTTTAACAGATCTGAAAAAGAGCCCATCTTTCGGATCTGAACCATCTGGTCGCGAAAGTCTTCCAGCGTAAACTGACTTTTTCTGAGCTTTTTTTCTAAATCTTCCGCTTTTTTTTGATCAACGACATCCTGCGCCTTTTCAATCAGGGTCAGGACATCGCCCATGCCCAGAATGCTGGAGGCCATTCGATCCGGGTGAAAGGCATCAAGATCGCTAAGCTTTTCACCCACGCCAATGAACTTGATCGGCTTGCCGGTTATGGACTTGATCGATAGTGCTGCGCCACCGCGGGCATCGCCATCCATCTTGGTTAGAACAACACCACTAATGTCCAGGGTTTCGTTAAACGCCTCGGCGATATTGACCGCATCCTGGCCGGTCATGGCATCGGCCACCAGTAAAATATCAGAAGGCTGGACAGCGGCTTTAATATCGGCCAATTCAGCCATCAGCTCTTCATCGATATGAAGACGCCCGGCGGTATCCAGCAAAATGGTATCGCATCCTTGCTGCTGAGCAGCGCTTAATGCCTCCTGACAGATTTGCACCGGAGTTTGTTCCGTGCTGGATGGAAAAACCGGTACATCCAGTTGATTGCCCAGCTTTTGGAGCTGATCGATGGCGGCCGGACGATAGACGTCTGCTGGGACCAGATAGGGTTTACGGCCCTTTTTTCTTAAAAAGACGGATAACTTACCGGCCGTGGTCGTTTTGCCCGATCCCTGAAGGCCGACGAGCATTAGCGCAACGGGCGTTCTTCCCGCAA
>JASFEV010000035.1:0-22887 GCA_050124655.1 Desulfobacterales bacterium | reverse complement strand
CAAAAAATGGCCGGTGGTATAGTCGAACTCCCATTTGGAAGATGCCCGATTTTCAGCTATTAATAGGCTGAAGTGAACCGATAAGACGCCGAGGTTGTCCGTGGCAGATATCATATCCATTGATAAAAAGCTTGATCTGGCCAAAGATAAAAAAGCGGCCTTAATTCGCCGGCGCAAGGTATTGGCCGTGCAAAAGGTGTTTCAATGCACCCATTGCTCGATGAAATGCGAAAAATGCGGCACCCAGATCGAGCGTGACCCTGAAGGCGGTGAAAAGTACCGCCGAAACTTGCGGGTGCCCTATAATTTTTGTCAGGGATGCTCGGAAGAATATTTGGAATATATCGCACGCCTTAAAGGCGGGGGGGATGAGGACTGCTACTGGCACAACGAATCCTGGATGGATGCCTGGACCAAATGGATTGAATATCAAAGCAGTGTAGACCGCTATATTAAATCAAAAGAGTTCAAAAAGCTGCTTGATGAGCTTAGGCAAACCGGGCGTGATTAATTAGGAGGTATTATGTTTGGAATAGGAATGCCGGAATTGATTATCATACTGGTAATCATTCTGATAATATTTGGCGCCGGAAAACTGCCTGAAATTGGCGCCGGAATGGGTAAAGCCATCCGCAATTTCAGGGGCGAGTCGGACGAGGTCGAAAAAAAAGATCCGGAAAAAATTGAAGCGGAAAAACAAGAAGAGAAGTGAAAACTTAAGACCGCCCGGCCAGTACTCAATCAGTTGGGCCAGAAGAGGTGTAGGGAGGCAGTCTGCTGCAGGTGCATGGCTGCTTTTTTATGTCATGTAAACAGATTTAAACGACCGCATTTTATCCGAAGGCCACTTCCACTATCGTAAAATCATCCTCAAAGTTATCCTGGATATTGATACTTTCTTGATTTAATTTTTAGTGTCGTTATCCGTTGAGCCGGTTGATACAGACGTTGACGGCTTCTTTTTTTTCCTTACTTTCATTACCCGCTTCATCAGCCAGATCATCGGTTTGGTCATAAACCCTTCCATGTCCTCCTGCACCTCATTGAGCAAATCCGGTATGGGAAGATGCTGGGGGCATTTTTCCAGACATTCTTCGCACTGCACACACGCGGAAGCCATTGATGGCTTATCTGTTGCAATACCGCCATTAAAGAAGTGATACATCATTTTTGCTGCTTTATCCTTGAAAACATGCCGGGAATTATAAAATTCAAAACAGCTGGGAATATTCACCCCTGCCGGGCAGGGCATGCAATACTGGCAACCCGTGCATCCGACCTTCATCACCCGTCTAAATTCAGCCGCTGCTTCGTCGACCAATTTTAGTTCATTTTCAGAAAAAGCGTTTGGCAGGGCTTTTTCAGCCAGGGCCAGGTTTTCTCTAATGTGATCATCGTTGTTCATCCCCGAAAGAACAACCGTGACCTCAGGATGATTCCAGATCCAGCCCAGGGACCACTCCACAGGCTTTTTGTTATGTTCGGCCTTGGCCCAGATGTCCTGAATAGATGGTGGGGGTGTTTTGGCCAGATTACCGCCCCGCAACGGTTCCATGATGATCACCGCCATGTCTTTGGATGCGGCATATTGCAGCCCGGCGGTCCCGGCCTGATTTTGGGTGTCCAGATAATTGTACTGAATCTGGCAAAAGGTCCAGTCATAGTCATCCACAATGCCGTTAAATTCTTCGGCCAGCCCGTGAAACGAAAACCCGGCATTAATGATCTTGCCTTTTTGCAAAGCATCATCCAAAAACGCGATGACGCCGTTACCTTTTGCCGTTTCCCAGAGTTCACCATTCAATGCATGGATCAGGTAATAATCAATCCGATCGGTTTTCAGTTTTGACAGCTGCTCATCCAAAATCTTGTCCATGTCCGCTTTGGAATGGGATCTCCAGTGTGGAAGCTTGGTGGCGATCTTCACCTTATCCCGACATTTGTTTTTGGATAAGACCTTACCCAGAAACGGTTCACTTTTGCCATTATGATAGGGAGCTGCCGTATCAAAATAATTGACCCCTCTATCAAAGGCATACATGATCTGCTTTTCGGCCAGTTTTTGATTGATGGATCCCATCCGCACCGGAAACCGCATGCATCCATAACCTAGCACCGATAATTTATCCCGGTTTTTAGGCACTTCTCGATATAGCATTGTCACTTCCTTTCGTTAAAAGCGATCTCGAAGATGCATCTCGCGCCCAATGGCTTTGTTGCGATTCGGTTTAAGGTAAATTTTTTATCTGAAAGATTTTTCCAAATATTAAGCCCCCAATCTTTCCCCAGATTGGGGGCTTTATTAAACCTTTTATAACATTATATTCCAGGTACTTAAACCGTTGCTGGCTTGTTCAAATCTTTACAAAATTTGCTTGGTTCAGGTCAAAACGGAATATCGTCATCCTCGGGTGCCTGAATGGGACCACCGGGTGCACCTCCGGCTGCCGAACCACTCGGTTTATAGGCATCACCGGCATCCCTTGAACCCAGCATGAGCATCTGGGAGGCAACGATCTCGGTGGTATACCTTTTGACACCGTCTTTGTCTTCCCAGTCCCGGGTCTGAATGCGTCCCTCGATGTATATCTGTTTGCCTTTTGAAAGGTATTCGCCGCAAATTTCACCCAATTTACCGAAGGCGACAATCCGGTGCCATTCCGTGCGGGTTTCTTTTTCGCCCTCTTTGTTGGTCCAGGTTTCCGATGTGGCGATGCTGAAATTGGCAACCGCCAGGCCACTGGGCGTGTACCGCACCTCTGGATCCCGGCCTAAATTTCCGATCAGAATCGCTTTATTCAAACCGTTGGCCATTTTCCCCTCCCCCTGTTGAAGTTGCATGAATAGTTTTTAGTACAGGAAAGGTAGCACATTGTCAATCCACCCAGATTTTCATTTCTGGATGGTCCTTTTTCCAATGAGCTGCGTTCTCCGCGGATTTCAGCCTTCAGTGTACTTCAAGTACGCTGAAAACTGAAACCCTTGTGCGGCCTGGCTCATTGAAAAAATTTCTCACCCAGAAATGAAAATCAAGTTAAGATTTCTCTTTGGAAATTGCATCTCAATTCAATATGTTCAATAATAAGTAAGCGGCAGCTTTGGCAATCGCTGTTGCATGCCCGCTTAGAATGTGATTGTTTTCAAATCGTCACATTAGCCCAATTCGAAGAACACTGAACTTGAGCAGTAAAATGCCCACGACATCTCCCCTTTCTAAACGCATTAAGCGACATATCATCGGACGGCCGCAACGCTTTTTTGCCGCCACCTCACCGGGATTTGAAGGTATATGTCTGCATGAATTGTTAAAGTGTCTACCCGGCATCCAGCAACCAGACGCCACCCCAGGTGGGGTGGAATTTGAAGGCCGATTGGAAGATTGCTTTAAAGCGAATCTACACCTGCGCCTGCCCAATCGCATATTGATGCGCATCAATACATTCAAAGCTACCAATTTCAGACAACTCGAAAAAAAGACAGGTGATATGGCCTGGGAGCTGTATCTGCATCCCCAAACCCGAATGAAGGTGCATGTAGCCACCCGGCATTGCAGACTGCATCACACCAATGCGATTGCCGAAAGAATTAAACGGGCTATTAGCGAGCGTTTGGTTGACTTCAAATTCGAACAAGTAATTCCAGCAACCACAGGCGGCCATCAGCATTTTTATGTGCGGGGCGTTGACGATGTTTTTAGCCTATCGATCGACAGCAGCGGAGAACTGCTCTACAAACGCGGTCTCAAAGCACACTCGGGCAAAGCACCGCTGCGGGAGACCCTGGCGGCCGGAGCCTTGATGCTGGCCGGCTATGATGGCCGGGAACCGTTGCTGGACCCGCTATGCGGCAGCGGGACGTTTTCGCTGGAAGCAGCCCTGATGGCCAAACGAATCCCTGCCGGCTGGTTTCGGGATTTTGCCTTTACCCGCTGGCCGTCCTTTATCGAAAAACGCTGGAATTACATCAAGCGCCAGGCCGAATCCGGGATCATGCAATTTCAAAAGCCCATGATATATGCTTCGGACACTGACCGCGACGCTTGTCAAAAATTCGAACGCTGTATCGAGAACTACCACCTGACCGATGCCGTCAAGGTTTGCCAGATTGATTTTTTTGATCTTAATCCGCGAGAGCTCACCGACCGGATTGGGACCATCTGCATCAATCCGCCTTATGGAAGACGCTTGGGCGCAAAGCAGGATTCGGAAAGATTTTTTAATGCCATGGGTGAAAAGCTCAGGCAGGCATATAAGGGGTGGAAGCTAGTGTTAATAGCGCCCCACCGCAAAGCCATAACATCGCTGCCGTTTCAAAAGCATTCTATCCCCATATGGCATGGTGGTTTGAAATTAAGATTGTTGATTGGAAAGATTCAATGAGCGCCGCAGGGAGTTTTTGGTCCTTAAAGGGTTATGACATATTTATTCACCACGAAGCACACGAAGTGTAACGAAGATTAATAATTAATTTTTTCTAACTTAGTGTTCCCTGCCCGCCATGCGAGCGAAGCGAGGCGGGCAGGTTTGTGCCTTTGTGGTTAAATTACAGAGGATCCGGTCCGCAAAGATTCTCTGCATTGGCGGCGGCTCGGCCGCAGTTTTTACAGACAAATTTGGGGTTGCGGACGTAGTTTTTATATTCTTCGAGATTATTTTTTACGAATCCCACATTATCAGCCATGCACAGATGGGCTTCATGCCCCTCATGCGGTTCCGTCAGATGTTGGGGAAGTGGAAACCATTCAGCCATTTTTACACCTCCTGCGATTTTTAATATAAGGTAATTGCTTTGTATTATTATCTTAAAATATCAAAATAAGAACAAAAGAATTTGTGTCAATCGTTTCGGATTTGCTACAAAGTGAAAATGCTAAAATGAGCTTGTTGAAAAACCATTTTTCCATTTTTCCAATATTCCATTATTTCAAAAAAATGATATAAAAAGATTTGACACGAGACCAACCAAGTTTTACCTAAATTCAATAAGATTATAAGGACCTATGGAGGTGATATATGGATTACAAGGACTTGCGCATCAACGGCAAACGTCTGCAAAATTCGCTGGAGGAGATGGCCAAAATCGGAGCCACGCCGGGTGGAGGTGTCCAACGCCTGACCCTTTCAGATGAGGACAAACAGGCCAGAGATCTTTTCGTTGATTGGCTTAAAGAATTAAATCTGGAAATTAACATCGATGAAATGGGCAATATCTTCGGCAAACGCCCGGGTAAAAATAATGACCTGCCCCCGGTCATGAGCGGCTCCCACATCGATTCCCAGCCCAAGGGCGGACGCTTTGATGGCATTTTAGGCGTAATGGGACCGCTTGAGGTCTTACGCACCCTGCATGAAAACAACATCGAAACCGAACGACCCATTATGATCGTTGATTGGACCAACGAGGAGGGCTCCCGATTCGCCCCGGCGATGGTGGCTTCCGGGGTGTGGGCCGGGGCGCTCGAGCGCGACTGGGTTTATGATCGCACCGACATCAACGGCAAACGCTTTGAAGATGAGCTTATCCGCATTGGTTACAAAGGCAGCGCGCCGGCTAAAAAATGGCCGGTGCACTGCTACTATGAATATCATATCGAACAGGGACCCATGCTGGAACGCGAGGGTAAAAAAATCGGTGCCCCTAAAGGGATTCTGTGCCTGCACTGGTATGATATCTATCTGGAAGGTGAAGCCAACCAGGTGGGGCCGACCCCCATGGAAGGCCGACATGATGCCCTGTGCGCGGCGGCCGAGATGATTTTAAAAGTCAATGAACTGCCGGATCGTATGGGCGGCAATATGGTGGCCACCGTCGGTGAAATTCAGAATTATCCCAATTCCCGCAACATCATTCCGGATAAGGTGCACTTTACGGTGGACATCCGCTCCTGGGACGACGAGCATGCCTTAAAAGCCTGGGAGCTGGTGCGCAAAGATTTTGAAGATATAGCGGCGCGCCGGGGCTGCCCGATTAAAATTGAGGAAACCTGGCGGGTGGAGCACTCACCTTTTGATGAAAAACTGGTCCAGCGGATTCTAGATGTTGCCGATGGGCTGGGGTATTCCAACCTGCACATGGTCAGTGGCGCCGGACATGACGCCAGTTACATGAATCAGGTGTGCCCGACAGCCATGATATTTGTGCCCAGCATCGGCGGCCGCAGCCATGTTGAAGTCGAAAACACCACCTGGGAAGACTGTGAAGCTGGTGCCAATGTTTTGCTGCATGCGATATTGAGATCGGCAAATGAGCAGTGAAATAACCACGAAAACACAAAAGTTAAAAAGCATTAAAATTTTATTCTCATAAACAAAATTACGAATACATAATAGCCGTTATGCACCCTTTGAGAGATTTATGTAAATCTTCCGGCAAACTCAAATTGTGTTATAAGCGGGGATCGCAACAACAACTGATTAGCTTAAAATACTCATGTTAACATTTAGCAAAAGACGTATCCAAAATTCCCAGAAAGTGTTTTAGGGTATGTGGAGATCAGATTTTTTCATGTTTGGGGTGTGGAGTTCCAAATTCTTGCCCAGACCCAAGCCAGACGCCGCCAATCCTGGGTGGTTTTCAGTCTTTCATCGTCAATTGGGGTAGGATGCGAATCGTTCAACCTGGCAACCTTGAATCGAAAAACATAATTGGGTTCCGAACCCATACGCAAATCGGTCATGGCTACATACTCGCCCACGGTTGAAAAGGCATAATACCCCCTGGTGAACCTTTTCAGTTTGACAATTGGAGGGTGTTCTTCTATTCCAGCCATCAATGCCAAGTTCCTGGGGTAAAAATCAACGAACAACGGTGTCTTCCGATCGAATAGTGAAAAATAGGTTTCGAAATACCGGTCTTTGTCGATGCCCACCACCCGCCATAGCAAAGTGTTGAACGGCGCTGGTGAGGATATGAACTGGGAATAGGACACCCCCTGACGAGCAAGCTTTTCGGTCACCCTGCGTTCGACAAATTCCGCGGCGCTAAACGCCCAAACCAAGTAGGCCAGACTGAGGACCAGTCCAACCATATTGAGTCGATGCCCTAAAGTACTAGATCTTTTTAAAACCAGCGCCGCTAATACGCCCAGTAATATCGGTAGAGTAAAAAGGGGGTCAATGATGAATAGAATCGGGACTGCCATAGGGGTGGTGTCCAAAGGCCAAAAGATTTGCGTCCCGTAGATGGTCAGCAGATCCAAAAGCACACTGGCTTCCAGTACAAGGAAGCACAGCAGAACCCATCGGCGATAATACCGCTTCGTGTCGGGATGAACATTCGCAATCAGCCAGGCTATCATCGGCGATAAAAGGGCCAGGAGAATGAGAGAATGGCTAAAGCCTCGGTGGTAGACAAAGTCATTCACCGGCCCGCCGAGGGGGATAAAAACATCCAGATCAGGTAACGTTCCCAAGACTGCACCCCACACAAGGGCCTTCCTCCCGATCTTTTTACCAAGGATTGCCTCTCCGCAGGCGGCTCCAAATGTCAGCTGGGTCAAAGAGTCCATCGTTTTCCTACTTCATGTACAGGTTGCATTACATTGGGAATAACCACGGTTCGGATTAGGCTGTGATATCCAGAGTATCGGGCCGAATTTTAGCGCGATTTGGGAGCCGGAGCTTTCCATAAAACAAACTTGGGTAAAATACATGTTTCAAATGGATATCACAATGATATTTTAAAAATTGCATTGCATAGGGTTGGTAGCGGTATTTGGGAAAGGTAACTGACGTGGAAGCGATGAAATGGATTGAAAACTTGTACGCCTAAAACTGAGGGGCAATGCAATGTTAGTATTGCCCCAGTTATCTATCATTTTCCAATTTTGTATATTTCTTTTGCCAACATGAAAAATTGCTGATATTTCTTCAGCGATACAAAATAGCGCTTTTTCAAGCAACCCAATGCTTTGGGAATCGTCATGAACTCGAAAAATAATTCAAATTCAGATCTTAACAAAAGTGTGTCTGTGAAAAAAAGCCGTTTCACCGAAATGCTCATAGAAGAGAACGAATTGGATCAAGACGGATTCGAAAATTGGATTTTTTGTAACGGTATGCTGTTCAATTCCCCGGATAAGTGGTGGGGAGATCGTGGCCTGCGGGATTATCCCCATGAAGGCGTCGATCTATGCCTTTACAGTGACAGTTCCCGCAATATATGCTGCCTTGATGAAAAAACCCGAAGAAATAATTCTGTTGGATCCTCTGCCAGTCATTGATTGGCCTTATCAAACGCTGGATGCTGGTGAAAGCTTCTGTCATGAGCTTTGATCGCTAAAGTCATGCTCCGCACCAAATCATTGGACACTCTTAGGTGTTACCATAAACACATAGGGTCTATCGAATCTATTATAATGATAAATTAGGTCCTCCTCAACATCGTAAAGTATACCTTCCTGTTGTCGTGCTTTCGATGAAATTCCAGGAACATCTTCAAAATTTACGACTTCGTACTGAAATATGTCTGATTACCCAAAAACACCAATTGCGAAAAGTATCAGCAATCAAATTGCAATGAATATCGATAGCTTAGCGGCCTCTTTTTATTTTCAATGATGAATTACGTCATTTTTTCTGACTCTGTGATGCTATTCTAAATCTGAGAATCATCGTAGCTTTTTTTAAAATAATTTTTGACTAAAATATTGACAAACAAGAGGCGGTAATTAAGATCTTATATCCATTAATTTGCAACATAAAAAAAATAAGGAGACTTAAAATGAAGACAAAAATTTACCTTATTGCTTTTTCACTAATTTTTCTCTCAACGTCTGCGTTGATAGCTGGTTCGCATGAAAAGAAAGATATTGTCGACACCGCGGTCTCGGCGGGATCTTTCAACACACTCGTTGCTGCGGTTAAGGCAGCAGATCTGGTTGACACGCTGAAGGGCGAAGGTCCTTTCACTGTTTTTGCACCGACTGACGACGCATTTGCAAAACTCCCAGCAGGAACTCTGGATGATCTGCTAAAACCGGAAAACAAGGATAAACTGGCATCGATTTTGACCTATCACGTTGTACCCGGTAAGGTTATGGCAAAGGATGTCGCAACCATGAAAATGGCTGAGACTGTAAACGGTCAAAGTTTCATGGTCAACATGGAAGGCGGAAATGTTATGATAGACAACGCCAAAGTCATTCAGGCTGACATTGAATGCAGTAATGGAATAATTCATGTGATTGATTCGGTTATTTTACCTAAAGAGTAATTATCTAAATTTTTAGACTTATAAAACCTATTTAGGTCGATTAATATCCTAACCTACTCATTCAGTACTAAAAAGCAAAGGCGGACTTTATATAATATAGTCCGCCTTTCACTTAACAGTATAGGTTATTTTGATGTATCCTAAACTAAAACGATGTTGCTAAATGCAATCTTGATGAAATAAAATTTGAAATGTAAAATTTTGCGTTTCTGGCCATTAGCGCAACTTTAGAAAAATAGCATCTACATCGAGATGTTCAAAAGATAGTCTATTTTTGTGTTATCTGATCAAAACGGGCCTCCGAATCTGCTGCCTAAATGGCTGGATCTAACCTTACAAATTAATTAGGCTTCCGTTTGTAACAGTGTAGAATCACCCATAAGCGCTTTCAATTCTTCTCCATCAATTTTTTCCTTTTCAAGCAGCATTTCGGAACCTTTCTTAAGAATTTCTTTCTTTTCACGTATTATCTAAATCGCCTTTGAATATTGATTGTTTATTATCTCTCTGACCTCATTGTCGATGAGTTCGGCAGTCGCCTCACTGTATTCAACGGCACCCTCTATTGGAAAATTGAGAAATTGATTGCGTTTCTCCCGGGCAAAATAGACCTGACCCACCTTAGCGCTCATGCCATATTCTTTAACCATGCTGCGGGCGATATCCGTTGCTCTGGCCAAATCGTTGTGCGCCCCGGTTGAGATATCTTCAAAAACGGTTTCTTCGGCTGCCCGTCCGCCCAACAACGTTGCGATCTTGTTGAGCAATTCGGTTTTACTCATCAGGTAACGATCTTCCGTCGGGGTTTGCATGGTGTACCCTAACGCTGCAATGCCGCGGGGAATGATCGATACTTTTTGAACTGGATCAGTGCCGGGCAAAGACAAAGCGACAATGGCGTGCCCCATTTCATGATAGGCGACAATTTTTCTTTCCTTTGGGTTGATCAGGCGATTCTTTTTCTCGAGACCGGCTACAACTCTTTCGACTGCTTCTTCAAATTCCGACATGCCGGCTTTCTTTTTGTTTCTACGTACTGCTAAAAGCGCCGCTTCGTTGACTAAATTGGCGAGATCCGCACCCACCATTCCGGGTGTCATTGCGGCCAGCCTACCGACATCCAGATCCTCTTCAGCTTTTATATCTTTGAGATGGACCTTTAAAATTTCTTCGCGCCCCTTTTTATCGGGTCGGTCCACCAGAATATTGCGGTCAAAGCGTCCGGGCCGTAAAAGCGCCGGATCCAAAATTTCCGGTCTGTTGGTGGCTGCCAGCAGAATAACGCCGATGTTGGGGTCAAACCCGTCCATTTCCACCAGCAGTTGATTAAGGGTCTGCTCACGTTCATCATGCCCGCCGGCGGTTGCAAAACCCCTGGCTTTTCCAAGTGCATCCAGTTCATCGATGAAGATGATGCAGGGCGCTTTTTGTTTAGCCTGCTCAAACAGGTCCCGGACCCGGGCTGCGCCCAATCCCACGAACATTTCTACAAATTCAGAGCCGCTCATACTGAAAAACGGCACGCCGCTTTCTCCCGCCACGGCCTTGGCCAGCATGGTTTTTCCGGTGCCCGGAGGTCCGACGAGCAACGTGCCTCTGGGTATTTTTCCGCCCAATTCGGTAAATTTTCCCGGCTCCTTCAGGAATTCCACTACTTCCATCAATTCCTGTTTGGCTTCCTCCACGCCGGCTACATCGTCAAAGCTGATATCGATATCTTCCTGCATGTAGATTTTGGCCTTGTTTTTTCCAAGGGTCATGAAGCCCGGCTGTCGACCCGCCATTCTTTTCATTAAAAATAACCAGATGCCAAAAAATAGGAATATCGGAATCAGCCAGGAAAATAAGTTGGCGAAAAACCGGGATTCAATTTCACCTTTGAAGGTAACATTGTATTCATCTAAAAGCTGCGAGGTTTCCGAATCGACTCTGACTGTTCGAAATTTTTCCTCTTGCGCTGGCTCTCCCTCAACTCCTTTAAGTTTACCCTGAATAGGATTGATATTTACAAAGCGGTTGGCTGGCCATATGTGAACTTTTGTGGCTCAAACTAATTTGTTGGCCTCAATCGTTGCTCTTTCTATTGACAGCTGTTGTGCAGTGCTTAAATTTAGACAAATATATGACAAATTATAAACATCAAACCAGGTAAAATTTATCAAGGTTAAAGGAGAGGTTAAATGAAGACTCAATCTCTAATGGTTATACCAACAACAGCAATATTTCTTGCAACCGCACTTTTCTTAGGTGCGGTCATCAACGCCCATGCAGGACATCATGGCTGCATGATGTTCAATTCTGATATCAGGGACATGGACACAAACAATGACAGTGTGGTTTCATTTGAGGAATACTCGGCTTTACATTCCGAGAAGCTAAGATGGGGATTTAATGCTTTAGACACTGACAATGACGGTTCTATCAGCGCGAATGAGTGGGAAGCCTTCCTTAAAATGCACGGCATTGTAAAGGGTTAGGGTGAAAATCAGCAAAGCTAATGGTGAGCCAATTGCCGCTAATCGTGGAAGTTTAATAATTATAAGCAATGCAATCAAAATAACATGATTGTTCATCATTTTCTGAAAACGGCACCTTGTGATGAACCTATAGATGCATGGCTGAATCATTTTGGTAATACACATATGCAGCCTTATTACTATAATAGAATCAATAATGTTGGAAGGTTTAGGATACTTTATAACATGCCTGTTCCTGTCCTTCATTCTTAACGTGGTGGTTCGGTTCTGCCTTGATTGCTTTTAGCCTCCTTTCACATTCAAGGATTTTAACCTGAACCACCCGTTATTATCCTTGTACAAACCAAAACCACATTCAAGCACGAGGAAGGCTAAAAAATGCAAGAGCTTACGCGCAACTTTGGAAAGGCGTTCCTGCTAAGATAGACAGTTGTATAAATTAGATACAGAGGTTTCAGCTTTTCGTGCAATGTCCTCATGGTAAAGTGGAGTATAAGATGGCTAACTGGCGGAATACAAAAAATGGTATAAAAGTGCTGGTACAAAAGTGCCGAGAACAGTTCAGAATATCCGAAAATTATAAATATTATTCAGATAGGGATTATCGAGAGGCAGAAAGAAAATACGTCAAATTATGTCTGCGTGGCATTATTAATTATTCCCGGGGTGGGATTAATCGATGATACTATCATTCTAAGATGTTGCAAAAATAAAATTACAATCTATCTTTCAGATTGTGCATACAATATGACAATTCTAAATAAGAGTGGCCTACTAAAATTGTGTAAAGCTTGACTGAAGCGAATTATTCCAAAATTCTAATCTTTTAGTACAAAATATCTTCTAATCCATCATTCAATAGTGTACAGGAAGCTCGCTTTTCCTACTGCCGTGATTGGTTGACGGAGCTCAAATAAGAGTTATTCTAAGTACCAATAAAAAAGCCGGTTGACTTCATTAGTTGGTCCAAAATATATTCTAAATTAGACCAGCTATCTTTTTGAAAAAGGGTCAGTCATGATTCGATGGGGCTTATGTTGTATTTTTCGTGAAGAGCCAATAAAATTCCGCCGCACGACAGCAAGATATTTGAGTAAACTATCTCCGAACGATCGGATGGACTATATTTCCGGCATCTGCCTGCACAACGCAAATTCTCTTCTCGAAGCACTTAAATTTTGTCGTCTTAATAAGATTAAAGCCTTTCGCATCAATAGCCAGATTTTGCCACTTAAAACACATCCTAAACTAGGATACGCCATAGAAGCTTTGCCTCAATCCAATGAAATTATTAACACATTCAAAAAATGCGGGACTTTCTGCCGCAGAAACGATATGCGTACAAGCTTCCATCCCGATCAATTCATCCTATTATCATCACCGAATCCGGAGGTTACCCGCAGATCAATTGCCGATCTTAAATATCAGACGGAAGTAGCAAAATGGGTCAACGCCGATGTGATCAATATTCACGCCGGTGGTGTTTACGGAGACAAGGATAAGGCCCTAAAACGCTTAGTTAGGGGAATTCGGAGTCTACCAGAAAATATTCGCCGCCGCCTTACCCTTGAAAACGATGATAGACTGTATACGCCCCGAGATTTGCTACCAATTTGCAAAAAATTGAAAATCCCTCTCGTATACGATTTACATCATCATCGCTGCCTGCCAGACGGTCTGAGCATTAAAGACGCGACCCAACAAGTAATGAAAACTTGGAACCGGGAGCCGCTTTTTCATATTTCGAGTCCTTTACAGCCCTGGGAGAATGGAAATAACCGTAATCATCATGATTACATTAATTATAAGGACTTTCCGGTATTCTGGTTGAACTTGGACATTACTGTGGAAGTTGAAGCAAAAGCCAAAGAATTGGCCGTCCTCAAACTAATGCGGGAAATTGACATAAAACAGAATTCATTGAGTAAATGATCATTGATGCCTTTACCTCAAGTTCATCCTGCGGCATGTTCATTTAGAAAAGATTCAGAAATATTTCGGCTTTTTCAGATTGCACCAGCTGAAATGTAAACTTTGCAAATTTTACGGGAATCGTCTGAAAACCTAACCTGTGTTTTTGAACAGATATCACCGCCTCCAGTAAAGTACCTAAACTGGTTCCTTGCTTACAGTGTCGACGATATTTGGGCTCACGATTTCATACCGACATGCAACAGCAAATCACAGGTTTGGAACAAGTTGAATTTTGTCGGATATCAACGGATTCAGTTTAGATTGCGCAACCCTAATATATTGTATAGCCTGCCAAAAGGTAAAGTTTGGAATAATCTCATCAGTGAACACTTTTCAGCTGCGAACTATACCAAAGCAATTATAATTGTTGTGTTTAGCATCGATAGCTCACCTGCTGTTATGGAGCGCAACGAAATAGAGGTCATCTGAAGCAACTCGTTACGCATATCCCACAGACACCGGTAAATTTGAGACTCCTCTTCAAATATGAGCTTATTGATAATTCTTCAGTTCTTCTCCAGATACTTTAGCGACATTACACTTACGTGTAGATTTACTTACGGTATCGAAAAAGACGGGTTCGTTTCCGAGATGATGCAGTAATTTAATGCACCCCGCCAAAATATCGCATGAATTGAACTCTCTCATAGGCGGCAGGATTGCTGCTCTTGGCTTGGCTCATTTTGCCCCTGAAATCGGACAGGCTATTAAAGCCTTTCTTGGTCATCCACTCATCCAGGGTGCTGAGCATCGTTTTGATTTGCCCTTTGCCGTTATTGTATAAAGATGAAACGACCTGCACGGCATTGGCACCCGCCAGAATCTGTTTGATGAGCGCATTTCCGTCGTGAACACCGGTTGAGGCAGCCAGATCACAGCTGACACGTTCGGCCATAATTGCGATCCAGCGCAGCGACAGGTGCAGATCGGAAGGGTTGCTGAATACATTGGAAGAAACGACTTCAAGTTTGTCAATATCGAAATCAGGGCTGTAGAAGCGATTGAACAACACCAGTCCTGCGATACCGGTTTCGGACAGCTGCTGAATCATCGGACCCAGGTTGGAGAAATAATAGCTGATCTTTAATGCGATCGGGACGCTGACGGTCTTTTTTACGTTTTCGATTATTTGAAAATAAGCTTTCTCTTTTTCTTCTGTAGTTCTTGCAAAGTCAGATGGCAGAAAAAACATATTCAGTTCCAGGGCATCGGCTCCCGCATCCTGGAGGTGTTTTGCAAAAGCTGTCCATTCATGGGAATATACACAGTTGATACTGGCAATTACAGGAATGGAAACACTGCTTTTACATTCAGAGATGAGAGCGGTGTATTTTTTCAGCTTTTCATCTTTGATTTGGTAGTCATAATAATCGAACTGATCCATATTAAGGCCTTCCTCACTGGCTTCTTTGAGGATGTCCTGGTATTCGAAGACGATCTCTTCCTCAAAAATCGATTTCAGGACAACAGCGCCGGCACCGTTATCTTCGAACTCTTTTACGCCTTTGACCGAATTGCTCAAACCGGAACTGCCTGCGATTAAGGGATTTTTCAGTTTCAATCCAAGATAGTGGGTCGTTAAATCAGTCATTTTCATGCTCCTTATCCAAAAAAGTTAGCATCTTACGGTTGGTGGCGGACATACCGTTTTCTTTTGTTAAGTGATGTTATTTCTTTCCGGCAACTTTCAGGGTTGCATTCAATTCACCTTTTGTAATCTGACTTAAATACTTGTGGTATTTCCAATATTGAAATCAATGAAATTTTCTTGCCATTCTTCCTTAAAGATTTTGATTGCCTGGTCTCCCGTACAATGAGACGGTGCAATTTTTTTTACTCGTAATCTTTTAAGTTTAGATGATATTTCTTTTATTTGGTGATCTGACTGTCTCATCAAATGAAATCCCCCAATGATCAGATCGATTCTTTTATCGGGAAGATAATTTATCATTCTTTCGACAATCTTGACAATCCCGGGGTGGGCGCAACCGGTCAGCAGATAAATAGAATCATTTTGTATGATTGCAAGTGACTGTTCGTGGATAGCTCCAAACCAAGCCGTGCCCTTCATTTGACCTGTTGACCATAAAAAATCATTGATTTGCACCGGATTTTCTATCCCAGCCAATCGACCAGTTGGATTTTTAATCTCAATTAACGATAGATCAAAATTTGGAACAAATACATCGGTCATATAATTCGATTTTTCCAGAATGATCGGTAGGCCATTTACATGGTCCCAGTGATTATGTGAAATGACTATTTTTGACAATTTTTTTATATCAACACCAGAATTGGCCAAATTATCCCACATTGCAGATGGATCGCCACCGGTGTCAAAAAGAACGGCGGTGTCTTTATTTTCAATCCAAATCGATACGCCCCATTTACTAACCAAATTAGTTGAGCTGCCTACATTATTGTAAAGCATTAATATTCTTATCGTTTTTTTGTCCAAGGCTGAGGCGATTAGGTTATGTGAACCTGTTATCAGGGATCCTGCACTTAATAATAAGGCTTTAATGAATGTTCTTCTTTTCATGTGTTTTCCTCCTTTTGGCTGGTAAAAGGAGCATGCCAAATCTCGATAGCGGCGATTATAAAATAGAAACCCCAGCTATATAAAAAGCTGAGGCTTTTGAGTGCTTAAATCATGTATCCTCCATGAATGAGGACGAATGTTTTATAATATACTCTACATTAAGCTTTTGTTTTTAACATTATATAAACTGCGGATCAAGAAATATCAAACCCCAGATGGAAATCTCACAGGTATCATTACAGCATTAAACCTGTGGAGCATAGGTTGCGAAAACTCTTTGCCGGGAAGGCATCATCCCCAGGAAAAAAGATATGCTACTATCCCTGCTTAAGCCTTTTCGATCAATCAGAATGGGCCAGAATCATTGACATCTAATTCTTAGCAAATCAACAGCGAATGAATCCAACACATTCGTCTTCATTTTCAGGTTCAGCGGTTTTGCACAATTAAGGCTAAGTGTTTTACAAAATGTTCCTATTTGTTAGCCTGGTAATGGATGACGGCGGCAGGCTCTAAAATTCGAAATGTGAAAGACTCTGTGAAATACAGTTTTACCAGGTCGGCGGTATGTGACTCATAGCCCACTGCCAAGTCTTGCCCCAGAATAAGTTCCAGATCACCGCCACGCTGGGATAGCATGAAGGCCTCATTAGCATATTTGTCGGTCAAATACGGGCTTAAGATCACCTGACCATTGAGGATATTTTCAGCCTGCATTTTAACCGGATAACCTTGCAGGGTGGCTGACATGACTTTCCATAGCTTCGGTCCCACAACAAAAGAATAAGGTCCCTCGATAGAACGTCCGGCAAAAACGGTAATGCCTTCGGCCACGGCTTCCAGCAATTGCTCGGGTTTTGAGTTCAGCGTCAGGCATTCGCCCTCAGCACACAGTGCCAATCCTTTTATATTGGCCTCCGGCAAACCATGATAAACAACCTGTTCTTCAAACAGAGCGATTTTGCGGGCAGCCTCTTCCAAATTGTCAAGATTTACATCCTTGGCACCGCGAACCACACTATCCAACTCATTGATGTCCAGTTCAAATGAAATGCGTGTTTCGACCAGATGATGCACTTTGTGAATGCCACAGGAAACGCCCCCTTTGGGTTGTTTTTTGGGAAATTCCAGACGACCCTCGGGGACACCGGGAAAATCAGTTCCCATAGGGCCGGTAACGTCAACCACCTGTCGGGCTGAAAGCATGGCCTTTAAGCTGCTAATGGCTTGTTCGTCGATTTCCATCCAGGCTTCAGCGGGAATCGGTGCTAATTCTCTCTTTAATATATCCATTAGATCTCCTTTCACTGACTGTTTTAACGATTGGCGATGTTGCACCCATCAAGTTTTTAGACTTCCGATGCCCAGACCCATAGCTGTGCTGGTGCCAGCGCCGGCTGTGCGAGCTTGAGCTCGTTTCGTCGTCTTGGCAGCGCGGTTTGCGATCGGATCGGGAACTTGGGGAACCTTTACACCTAATGCGTTCTCTTTGGCCTCGACAAATAGTTTGCCAAGGGTTTCAAGATCATCGGCTGGCATAACCTGTTGAGACATTGGAAAAATATCGGCTTCCTCTTCATCCAGATGATGCATTGTATATTCCCCCAGGCCTTCTATTTTAATAGGAAAATGTTCGTGTTCATTTGGAAATCCTTCAGCATCCTTGATAATGAGTTCTATAATATGGTGTTCGTTGACTGCTTCCAAAGCATCGTGTTCAGCCTCGGGGTAAGTTTCTAAAATGTCATAAAAATATTTTTCTTCCAGGGTATGGTGAACGACCAGATGGCGTGTGAATTCGTCAAAAGCCTGTGGGTCATTTAGAGATTTATTATAAAGTTGCCTCAAAACACCGTGGTGGGAAACCAAATCATCGATGATACTCATATAGCCTCCATCATTTAAAGAGTTTAAATCTAATCAATTTTTATAGGTGGTTGAATTCATGTTGCAGGTACATAGGCGCATTGTAAATGGTACAGCTGTAACTCATTACATAAAAATATTAAGACATTGTTAGGTAAAGCTGGATGAGGAAAAGATCTATTAAACCTGCCGAGGTAAGGTTAGCATCGGAAAAACAATGATATACAGAAAATAGCCAATATCACAAGTGACGAGAATTACAAACCAGGTTTTAAATGTCAAATAAAAAACGGTTAGCAGACTGCATGCGTCAAAACATCAGTCTGGAGGCGGCACCCGGAGTCGAACCAGGGGATGAAGGATTTGCAATCCTCTGCCTTACCACTTGGCTATGCCGCCATATTTACAAGTTTTTACCTTAGCACAGAGAGTAGCGTAAATGAAGAGTTATGATTCAAGTTCTATGAATTGGTGTCATCATTTCTTTGGCCCTTTGAATGACGCATCAACAATAGGATCAAAGGCGATATTCCCTGCGAAGAAGCCTTGGTTGCTGGAACAAACCGAAGTTTTCTTTTATCCATGTCCAGAACGATAGTGGAACGGTCCCCCAACACTCCAGCCTATTCTTTAAGGTAAAAGATCCGAACTCCCTCACAATATCCTCGAGAAATTGTCTGGCTTCTGCCCTGCGTTCCCGATTGGGCCCAAATCGAATTGCAGGGTAAATACCGGGGAAAGCGCTTCGCACATATTCTTGCATACGATCCGCCCGCTGGCGTAATAAAGGCCGAGAAGAAGATTTCATGGTAAGGTAGCCTTCAAACCAGGTTTTCATAACACGTACCAGGGAAGGCCCAAGCGTTTCAAATGCTTTGCGGTATAATGCTTTTTGAAGGTCTTCTATTTCCTCCGGTTTTAGGTGCTCATGTTTAAAGTGCATGGAAAAACCATCGAATTTCCGGTAATCGGGTTGATCCCGGTAAGCGCTCAAATAATGTCCTTCCTCCAAAACCTTTTTATAGAGGGGTGTCCCTGGGAATGCAAAGTAGATCAGGATCTGCCACAGATCAGGAGCCAGGTTCATGAGCTGTTTGAATTCTGCCTGAATCCTTTTTTGATCCTGGTATGGAAAGCCAATGATCATGGAGGTTAGAAGGGCGACGCCCCGGGATTTGAGATCGCGGTAAAGGTGATCGAGCTTTGCACCCCGGAGCTTTTTGTAACCGGAATGGGTTCCCTCGAAAGCAGTCCAGATAATATCAAATCCCATCTCGGCGATCTCGTCGGCAGTGAATTGTGAAAGCCCGCGCACACTGCCGAATCCCATGATTGATGGTGAGGCGCCACCTTTGCGCACACAATCGAGGAACTCCCTTGCCCTTTTCTCGTGAATAAAAAAATCCTCATCAATAAAAATAAATCCACTCAGGCAATCTCCGGCTTCTTTTGCTTTGCCCTCCATCATACGCATTGTTTCATACAATTCTCGGCCACTTCGGATGAAAGGAATATATCGCCGTTTGAAATAGTGAGATGTGCAGCAAAAGTCACACCCATTGGGGCAACCGAGTCCGCCGGTAATATGCGCCACCTTCGTCTTGAGAGGAACAGAATATACCCTGGGAGACTCGATGGGGGTGTAGGGATGACAAATCGGCCGATCCGCTTTTTCCCCTAATAGCCTGCGCATAAAACCGATGCCTTCTTCACGACAAATAAAATTGCTGTAAGGGCGAAGCTCGTCATCAGACAGAACAGTACCATAGCCGCCGAGAACAATTTGTGACCCGGGTGAATGCTTGCGAATGGTGCTTGCCATTTGCTGAACCTTGTGAAACGTAGCCACGACGAAATTGATGCCGATGATGTCGTACCGTCGCTTTTGGATTTCACGGCGAAATTCACGTTTGGAGGGGTAGTGGAGGACCACCGTTGGCGCCTTGATGTTTTCTGCGATATAGTCAAGGCCCCAGCAACGAATAACCTGACGATAGCTGAATATTCCCTGACTGCGAGTCACCTGAGCGTGGAACAACTCAGCTCCGACAGAATCCCCTTCGCCATTACCGCCGAAGGGGCGGCAAACTGTGGTCAATAGCACATAAGGCACTTAGAATATCCTTACGCAGTTTTTAATTGTATTACAGGAGCCCCTTATTCTTAAAAGCGCATGAATTGCCAGAAAGGTATTCCATTCGGGCTCATCATGGCTCCATGTGCCGTTACTGTTTTGGTTTTCAAATAACAGCACAAAAGCCTTTTCAAGTTGTTTTTCCGCCTGATCTAACTCCAAATGCGCAAGCGCATTTAGGGTCTGATAAAAAGGCAGATTATGATCCCAGGCACCCGTGTCTGTCTGCAGGTCAGCCAGACGTTCCACTGCCAATGCGGTGGATTCGCCTTTAGCAAATACAGGATGCACCACCATGGCGCGCAAAACATTATGGGAAGACGTCTCATCAAACCACTGGCCCTTATTTTTTATACCTTCTGAATTCAACCACTGATATAAGGCCAGCACATCTGGATCACTTTGGTGGCCGAAAATGCTGGATAGAAAAAGCGCCGCACCTGTCAATAACGTAGCGGGGCGACTTGTGATAAATGGAAGTCCTTCAATACCAGAGACAGCGTCATGATCGTCAACACTGACATGAATCCCTTCTGCATGAAGGGCGATCTTACTGAGAAGCCAAGTCAGGGCGGCATCTATCTGTGCTGTGGATGATCGCACGGTTAGATGAAGCCCGAAAAGCCGCTTGATGGTTTCAGTTGTGGCACAAGACCACGATCCATTAGGCAATTGATCGGCCAAAAGTGCAGCTGTAGTCTCCTCAAAGTCAATTTTCCACTGATCTGTATTGGCCTCTCCAAGCCATTTCTGTCTGGCATAAAGACCTACAGGCGTTTTGCTAAACCGAAATATTTGATAGGGATCGTAGCGAAGTTTTATCAAAATTGCTATTTTTTTTAGTTTGGCACATATTCAAAGATAATTTTAGGCTATGGATGGCACAAAGGATACAAAAGTTCAATGAAAATAGGTTGTCTTAAAATGCCTTTCATGGATATAGTCCTATTGCATATCGGATTCACATTATCCGCTAAAAAGGAAGCTAAATCAGATTATCGGTCATTTATTAAGCGACAGGTTAATTTTTCATGGACTTTGAGGAGCTGTTGTGAAGAAAAAAATGCGTGTGATGACAGAAAAACCCCTCAATGCCGAAACACCCATCGAATCACTTCGCACCTGGACCACCGACAATAAGGTTTTCTTCAAGCGAAACCAGGGCCAGATTATGCAGCGGCCAGTCCAAATTTCTGATTGGAAGCTTACCATTGAAGGCTTGGTTAACCGCGTCCTGCAATTGTCCTTTGAGGACATCCGGAGTATGCCCAAAGTGGAGGTGGCAAATACCCTGGAATGCTCGGGTAACAGCCGCTCTTTGCTCAAAGAAAAAGCTTCCGGCAATCCTTGGACCATCGGTGGTGTAGGCAATGCGATTTGGGGTGGTATCTGGCTGAAAGATTTGTTGAAAATGGCCGAACCGAAACGTAATGCCAAGCACGTTAGCTTTGAGGGAATGGACAAACCTCTGGGATCAGCCGGGATTAAATTTATCCGCAGTATTCCGCTGGAAAAAGCAATCTCTTCAACGATCCTTGCTTACGAGATGAACGGTGAATCATTGCCTCTAAAGCACGGCTATCCATTGAGGGCTTTGGCTTTAGGTTGGACTGGCGCAAATTGTGTGAAGTGGTTACATAAAATTACAGTCCTTGATCGGCCTTACGAAGGATTTTTTATGGACAAGGTATACCGTGCATTCCAAAAAGGTGAAGATCCACGATCCGGTGAGGTCGTTAAAGATATCATGGTAAAATCGATTATCACCGAGCCGATAAATGGTGATAATTTGTTGACCGGTACTGTGGCAATTCGAGGCTTTGCTTATGCAGGAGAGGCCGGAATTAGTAAAGTGGAGGTTTCTGTTGATGGGGGCCAGACGTGGATTACAGCGAAATTAATCGGCATTGAGGAAACCTACGCCTGGCGTCACTGGGAGTATTTGTGGGATGCTCAAAAAAAGGAGCACTACACCATAATGTCCCGAGCCACCGACGATAGAGGGCGCCGGCAGCCTGAGAATGCCGATTGGAATGTATTGGGCTATGGAAATAATGGCACCCGGGAGCATGCCATCCAGCTCAATATTGATTGAATTAGTTATTTGGTTGCTTTTATTATACGGTTTGTAGCAAGATTACCGTAAAGGGCACGTTGTATTGACCGGCGGGGGGAGCGAGGCTCCCTCCCCCCGGCTTGCGTCTACCATAACGTTTCTCGGGAAGACATTTCTTGGAAGGTACGGTCAAGTTTGCTACCGACCGTACCGAAAAGATCGTCGAGTTCGTTCTTGATTGGCGACCAGTCGGAAGGGCACTCGTTCTCAAGCTGATCCACCCGCATCTGCGCGTTCACAACCTCCTGCTCGAGCTGCCCGATCAGTGGAAGAACTTTTTCTTTTTGCTCAGATCCGAATCCGTCTGCCGTCTTCTTCATAGCTTCCAGTTTCGCCTTCCAGGCCGATACCTCTGCCAACATCGCTTTGCAATAATCTTTTACCTCCATGTCGACTCCTTTCTTTCCAGTTGGTTTCTATCTTGCTGAACATTTTCGTGTGTGAAACATACTAAGCACATGTCCAGCTTGAACTTCATATTCATAAATCCCAGTATATGTATTTTACGAATTAATTTTGTCCAATATATCGATATATGCTAAGAGCTCGCTACGTACAGTCAAGT
>JASFEV010000034.1:0-22934 GCA_050124655.1 Desulfobacterales bacterium | reverse complement strand
GGGAAGACCACCAAAGATACAATTTCCAGTTAAACTACTGAATGGAATTTATATTGTCAAGACGGCATTTGAATTCAAACCGGGAAATCCGAGTTTATATCTTACTTCTGTGGGGCATATCCCCAAAGTGGTTTGCCCGCCAGCCGAATCCAATTCCCGGTGGATTTTATTCCCGACAACATGCTGTAACTTAACGAGTATTGACACTCATTTACGGACTCGCTATATGTGAAAATACATTTCTTTTCCTATGGGAGCACTGAGCCGGCACAATTCGTACCATTTCCCACTCGTAACGGAGATCGAATCATGAACGACCTCACCCGCTTCTCCTCTATCTCACGAGCCATAATCGTCGTAGCGGCCATAGCCATTGCCGTATTTTTCCTGCAGTCGGCAGCATCCATCATCGCACCTATCCTGCTCTCTGCTTTCATCGCCATCATCGCCACCCCGCCATTACGCTGGCTGCGGCGTAAACGGGTGCCGAAATGGCTCGCCCTGGCAGTTATTATTTTCGTACTTTTCGAGGTTGGAAGTCTTCTGGTACTGGTGTTTACCGGCCAACTGGAAGGGTTCAGGGAAGGCCTGCCCGGCTATCATCAGCGGCTGATCATGCTGAGAGACCATTATGGTGGCTGGCTGGAGGGTGTCGGTGTGGATAACGCCCGCGAGGCCCTCGATGACATCTTTGACCCCGCTAAAGCTGTCGGCTTAGTGCGGGTGGTTCTGTCCAATGTAAGCGGCATTTTTGGGACCGGCTTGCTGGTTCTGCTTGCGGTTGTCTTTATGCTGCTTGAGGCTTCCGGTCTCGCGGCCAAGCTGAAGAAGGCCTTTCACCTCACCGAGGAGGGAGAAATCCGGCTTCAGCGAGTGACAAGCGCCATTAACCGATACATGGTCATCAAAGCCCTCGCAAGCCTGGCCACCGCGCTGTGCATCTGGGTCTGGCTGTGGATTCTCGGTATCGACTTTGCCGTCCTCTGGGCCATCCTGGCCTTTCTGCTGAACTTCATACCCTTTGTCGGCGCCCTTCTAATGACGATCCCGGCGGTTCTGATGGCTTTGGTACAGACCGATCTGCTGACAACATTGCTGGTGGCATTGGGCTTTCTGGTTGCCAACACCGTGATCGGCAGCATCCTGGAGCCCAGGGTCATGGGCAAGGGGCTGGGTATTTCTACGTTGGCGGTATTTCTCTCATTGCTCTTCTGGGGCTGGGTGCTGGGAACCGTAGGTGTTTTTCTGGCGGTGCCGCTGACCATCGTGCTCATCAATGTTCTGGACGCAAGCCCTCAAACCCGGCCGATTGCCATCCTGCTCGGCCCGGATGTGACTCAGAAGACTGAGCCAGAAGAAGAGTTCAGTGCGGCCGAAGGGGAAACCGATTAACAATTACAAACTTTCTTCTAAGTAATTCCGTCTAGACATATCGATTGCTTTGTTCCGTTCAGGACAAATATGAATCTGCCGACAACCTAATGTTTCAGGTCCGCAATGAGTGCTTCGGCGGCCTGCCGACCCGACACCAATGCCCACTGGGTGGAGGGTGCGCTGCGATATTCGCCGCAAACATAAATATTCTGCCCGATCTTGCCGGCGGGTACGGTGGGGTTGTGCATCGGTGGCACCTGATCGGAAAACGCATGCCGGCTGCGATACATTTTAATGAAGCGCCAGGCATCAACGGCTGCTCCGTACCAGTCGGTGAGCTGCCTTCTGACCTCCTCTTCTAAAACGTCATCCCCCATATCCTGATGACCGAGCACCACGACCGATATCAGGGCTTGCCCCGCCGGCGCGTAGGTCGGCGCCACCAGGCTGGGAACACTCAAGCTGTGGACCGGACCGCTGCCGTCGGCGTTGAGCACCAGAAAGGGTTCTTTGATGGGTGGACGGTCGGCATCGTAGTACACACAGGTCGCCGGGCGGGAGGCGATGGTTTCGCCGGTTCCCAGCAGGCGCGCGGCCTCGGGGCCTTCGGTGGCCACAACCACCGCTTGCGCCTGTAACTCATCACCGGATTCGAGCCGCACTTGGCCCTCACCCACAGAGGCCACCCGCATGCCGGTTCGGACGGCATCGGCCGGAAAGCCTGCGGCCAGCTGCTTCGGGATAGCCGCCATGCCCTGGGCCGGCAAGGTTGCTTCTCCTTTGACAAACATGCGAAATACAAATTGAAAGAAGTTGCTGGACACGTGGATGTGCGGATCCAAACAAACCCCGCTAAAAAAAGGTTTGAAGAATCGCCCGATCATGGTTTCGGAAAATCCCGCGGCCCGCAGAAAATCCATGGTCAGCATATCCGGCTGCTGAAAAAGATCGGACAACGAACCGCGACTGACCCGGCGGCTGAGTTGCACCAGCTTCAGGCGGTCGGAAAAAGAGCCGATGGGCGCCCGCAGGGTTTCCCTCAAGTACTGCGGCATGCGCCGGGGATCAGCCAGACGATGAAATTGGCCGTCGGCCCTTATGATGACGCCGGGTGCAAAACGATGTAAATGCAGGGCCTCATAATCCAACTGCCGCCGGGCTTCAGGATAGGCATCCTGCAGAACCTGAAAACCGTGGTCCAGCAAGAATCCGTCGATTCGATCCGTCTTCACGCGCCCGCCGATCCGGTCTGAAGACTCCAGAATGCAAAAGGGTATGCCGGCCGCATGCAGCCGTCGGGCACAGCTCAGGCCGGCTATTCCCGCCCCGACGATGATCACTCTATCATTATTTCTTTCCATTTTATGCACTTCGTTAGCAATAAATAACATTTCAGAGGACAGAGGTCAGACGACAGAAGACAGATGAAATCACTGCAAGCGCGACATCTCTGTCCTCTGTTTTCTGTCCTCTGTCGTCTGTCTACCGACACCTGCTTGCCGCGGCGACTTGTCCCGGCGTAGCATAGAATGCGAAGACGGGACACCTGACACCTATAATATATCCTTTAGATGAAATGCTGAGGCCAAATCTAACCGCCGTTGCACGAGCAAGCCGATTAAATTATTGCAAAGACCTTATGGGTAATTATGTTAACGAATGGTAAAAAATCAACGTCAGGCAATTCAGACCATGTCGCATCGCCCATTATTGGAAATGACAGAGGCCGGCATTTACTGCCGGCCCGGTGATTTTTTGATCGATCCCTGGCAAGCAGTTGACCGGGCAATTATTACCCATGCGCATGCCGATCATGCCCGGCCCGGTTGTAGACAATATCTGGCATCATTCGATGGTGAAGGAATTTTGCGGTTACGCCTGGGCCCTGATATCCGGCTGCAGTCGGTGGATTACGGTGAAAAAGTGACTCTCAACGGTGTCACCGTATCATTGCATCCTGCCGGACACGTTCTCGGCTCCGCCCAGATCAGAATCGAACACAAGGGGGAGGTGTGGGTGGTCTCCGGCGATTATAAAGTCGAAACCGATGCAACCTGCAGGGCTTTTGAGCAGCTCAAATGCCACACATTTGTGACCGAATCAACGTTTGGCCTGCCGGTGTTTAAATGGCGACCGCAGGCTGACATTTTTGCGGATATCAACAACTGGTGGAAAACCAACCAGGCGCAGGGTAAAACCAGCGTTTTATTTGCCTATTCGTTGGGCAAGGCCCAGCGCGTCATCGCGGGCCTGGATGCCACCATCGGCCCGATTTTTACCCATGGCGCGGTTGAAAACATCAATCAATGCTATCAAGAGGCGGGTATCTTATTGCCGGCAACCCGCCACGTGGCCACCGTGGACGATAAGAATGCTTTTGCGGGAGCCATGGCCGTGGCACCGCCCTCGGCCGATACGCCGGCCTACACGAAAAGATTTGCCAATGCCAGCAAGGCCTTTGCCTCCGGATGGATGCAAATCCGGGGCATGCGCCGGCGGCGGGCCGTTGACCGGGGGTTTGTGCTCTCGGATCATTCCGATTGGAGCGGTTTGATCGACACCATCAAGGCCAGTGAAGCCGAGAACATTTGGGTAACGCACGGCTATTCAGCCGAGGTCGTTCAGTATTTGCAGGAGCAGGGGCTAAATGCCCGTCAGATTGAAACACAGTTTAGCAGCGGGATCGATCGCACAGAGGCATAGCGCTTCGCACGCTTACCAATTTTAAACCGAATATTTTATGGAACTATTTTCGCAACTATATACGGCTCTGGATGAAACCACCAAAACCAATGTCAAGATTCAGGCTCTGGTGGACTATTTTCAGCAGGCACCCCCGGAGGATGCCGTCTGGGCCATCCATTTTCTGATCGGCCGCAAACCGCGGCAGGTGGTCCCGACGCGCAAGCTCAAAGAATGGGCTGCCCAGCTGGCCGACATCCCGGACTGGCTGTTTGACGCCTCTTATGACGTGGTGGGCGATCTCGCGGAAACCATCACCCTGGTTCTGCCGTTGAGCACCCGCTTGCAAAGCCGGCCCCTGCACGTCTGGGTTGAAGAAATCCTGTTACCCCTGCGGGGAAAGGACGAAACTGTTCAGCGTCAGGCAATTGTAAGCGCCTGGCAGCAGCTGGACAATCCACAGCGATTTGTGTGCAACAAGCTGATCACCGGTGCTTTCCGGGTGGGAGTATCCCAACGCCTGGTGACCCGGGCGCTATCACAGATGAGCGGGATCGATGCCGCTGTGATTGCGCATCGCTTGATGGGCGAATGGACACCCGACGCCGAAACTTACCGACAGATCCTGTCGACCGACACGCGCGACAGCAACATCAGCCGGCCCTATCCGTTTTACCTGGCCTATCCCCTTGATCAGGAAGCAAGCAAGCTTGGCGCCATTGAAGACTGGCAGGCTGAATGGAAATGGGACGGCATTCGCGCTCAGGTGATCAAGCGCGAAGACCGTGTTTTTATCTGGTCCCGCGGTGAGGAGCTGGTGACCGAAAAATTTCCCGAAATTGTGCCGGCCGCTGAAAAATTGCCAAATGGAACCGCCCTCGATGGTGAGATCCTGGCCTGGGAAGATGATCGGCCATTGAATTTTGCAGAGCTTCAGCGGCGCATCGGCCGCAAAAACATCGGCCCCAAACTGCTTAAAGAAGTGCCCGTTGTTCTGATGGCCTATGATATTTTGGAAGTCGACGGCCAAGATGTTCGCCACAGACCGCTCACAAGGCGCTTTGAGGCCCTGACCCAAATCTTAAAAGCACTACCGGACAAACAGATCCTTAAAATATCGCCAGTCACGGCTGGCAGCTGGCATCAGCTGGCCGAGGCCAGAGAGCAGGCCCGCATCCGGGGCGTCGAAGGTTTGATGTTGAAGCGGCTGTCATCCCCTTACCGTGTAGGGCGCCGACGGGGTGATTGGTGGAAATGGAAGGTAGATCCGCTAATGATCGATGCCGTGCTGCTCTACGCCCAGCGCGGCCACGGACGGCGCTCCGGGCTTTATACAGATTACACCTTTGCTGTCTGGGATGCGGACAAACTGGTGCCGTTTGCCAAAGCCTATTCGGGCTTGACCGATGCGGAAATCCGTCAGGTGGACCGCTTCGTTCGCACCCACACGTTGCAACGCTTTGGGCCGGTGCGCTCGGTTGAGCCGCAACTGGTCTTTGAAATTGCCTTCGAAGATATTCGCCGATCGTCCCGCCACAAATCCGGTATCGCCGTACGGTTCCCGCGCATATCACGCTGGCGAACCGATAAAAAAATTCAGGATGCGGATTCATTGCAAACCTTAAAATCACTGCTGACCGCTGCCTAACCGATGAGGATTCATGAATCGACAACCACGAACAGTAAGCAAGCGATATCGCCCGGCATTTAATCAGGTGATGCAATGGTTTCAATCGCAAAAATGGCAGCCGTTTGATTTCCAGATACAAGCCTGGCAGGCGTATCTTCAGGGCCGCAGCGGCTTGATCCATGCACCCACTGGTATTGGCAAAACCTACGCCGCTTTCATGGGGTCGCTGATCGCAGAGTTGGCTGAAAGGCGCAACGGCCATTCCGCCGGCGGTCGATCTGAAGGTGCGCGGATAAAAACAACGCCGTTAAAGGTCTTGTGGTTAACCCCGCTGCGCGCGCTGGCCGCCGATATCTGCCAGGCATTGCGCGAACCCGTATCACATTTTGAGCTCGATTGGAGCGTGGAAACCCGCACCGGGGATACGCCTGCTTCGGCCCGGGCCCGGCAGCAAAAACAATTGCCCACAGTCTTGATTACCACCCCTGAGAGCCTGTCTCTTTTACTTTCCTATGCCGGAGCCCAAAAAAAATTTCGCTCGCTGGATGCGATTATCGTTGATGAATGGCATGAGTTGATGGGCAGCAAGCGCGGTGTTTTGGCCCAACTGGCCATAGCCCGCCTGCAAGGCTGGTGTCCACAATTTCGAATGTGGGGTCTTTCGGCCACATTGGGCAACACTAATACCGCCATGCAGGTATTGCTGGGAGATCAGGCTGCGGCCGGGCGCAAAATACAGGGATCGATGCCCAAAGAAATCGCCGTTGAAAGTATCGTGCCCGAGCAGATCGAGCGCTTTCCCTGGGCCGGGCACATGGGGCTCAAGCTGTTGCCGCAGGTGGTCGAAACGATCGAAGACGCCGGCAGCACCCTGGTGTTCACCAATACACGCTCGCAAACCGAAATCTGGTACCAGGCCTTACTCGAGGCCCGACCCGACTGGGCGGGCCGCATGGCGCTGCATCACGGTTCGCTGGACAAGAAAGCGCGCCAATTTGTCGAAGACCAGCTGCAGCAGGGCCAATTGAAATGCGTGGTTTGCACCTCGAGTCTGGATCTGGGTGTCGATTTCTTGCCGGTGGACCGGGTGATACAGATCGGCAGCCCCAAAGGCATCGCCCGCTTAATGCAGCGCGCCGGCCGCAGCGGCCATCAGCCGGGTGAGTGCAGTCGCATCACCTGTGTACCGACCAACACGCTTGAGCTGGTCGAAATTGCGGCGGCCAGACAGGCCATCACCACAGGCGACATCGAGCTGAGACATCCGGTGATCAATCCGTTGGATGTCTTATCCCAGCATCTGATTACCATCGCCGCTGGTGACGGATTTTCAGCCGAAGACATATACCGGGAAATCAAAACCACCCATGCCTTCAGTCTGTTGACCCGAAATGATTTCGAACGGGTTTTGGACTTCGTCGCCAGCGGCGGACCGACGTTAAAAGCCTATCCTGAATATGCCCGGCTGATCCGTAAAAATGGCAGCTATAAGATACGCAGCAAGGAGATCCTTAAAAGACATCGCATGAACATCGGCACCATCACCAGTGACGCCGCGATGGTGGTCAAATATCGTAATGGCCGACGGTTGGGAACCATCGAAGAAAGCTTTGCCTCCCGGCTGAATAAAGGGGACCGTTTTGTTTTTGCCGGCCATAGGCTGGAATTTGTGAGGATAAAGGACATGACGCTGCTGGTCCAAAAAGCGGGCCCGCACAGAGGGCCCGTCCCTCAATGGATGGGGGGCCGGATGCCGCTTTCAAGCCAGCTGGCCTATGCTGTGCGGCGGCAGATGAAGCACGCCGGTCAGAATATTTATGACAGCACTGAATTGGCTGCCGTTAAACCCCTGCTCGAATTGCAGGCCCGATGGTCGCAGCTTCCAGAAGAAAACATGCTGCTGATCGAACGCCTCAAATCCCGTGATGGCTTTCATCTTTTCGTTTATCCCTTTGAAGGCCATTTGACGCATGAGGGACTGGCGGCTTTGCTGGCCTATCGCTTGACAAAACGGACGCCACTGACGATTTCCATGGCCGTCAATGACTACGGCTTCGAGCTGTTGTCCGATACCAAAATACCGCTGCGGCGATCGAATGTGAAAAAATTGCTGTCCGCCGACAACCTGCTGGCGGATATTTTGCAGAGCGTCAACGTATCTGAAATGGCCCGGCGACAGTTTCGCGAAATTGCCCGGATTGCTGGGCTTGTATTTCAAGGCTATCCCGGCAGACCCAAGAAGAACAGTCAAATTCAGGCATCGAGCAGCCTGATTTTTAATGTTTTCAAACGCTATGACCCGGACAACTTCCTGGTGGCCCAGGCCAACCGCGAAGTCCTGGAGAACCAGCTGGAGCATCAACGCTTAAGGGCCGCCTTAAAAAAGATGACTGCAAATCAGATAAACATTGTCGATGCCCGGCATCCCACGCCGCTGGCGTTTCCCATTATGGTCAATCGATTGCGGGCCAGGGTCAGTTCTGAAAAATTGACGGATCGGATCCGCAAAATGCAATTGCGGCTCGAATCGGTGGCGGATCAGCCGACATAAAAAGCACGCAAACCATTACGATCGTTAACCGAAAAAAGTGGGCACCATTAACGCTATGCAATCTAAGATGAAATCAATCGAGCACCATATTCAAGACAACCATTTCCTTCTAATGGCGCAGCGTGCGGCCTTCTGGCAGGAACAACAAATGCTGCTGATTGCCGATCCCCATTTCGGCAAAGCAGCCAGCTTTCGTTCGCACGGCATCGCCATACCCCGGGGAACCACCCGTTATGACCTGGACCGCCTGGCAGATTTGATCCGTTTGCACCAGCCCCGGCAATTGGTCATCCTGGGCGATCTGATTCATTCAGCCCGCAGCAAAAGCCGCCATGTTGTGCAGCAATTGCAACAATGGCGCGAATCATTTTCAGACCTTAACATCAGGTTGATTAAAGGAAATCATGATCGCGGGGGCGGTCGACCTCCTGAGGTGTTAAAAATTGATTGCATCCAAAGCGAATACCGCGTCGGAACCATCATATTTTCGCATCAGCCCTGCCGTCGTGCCGACGGCTATACAATCGCCGGGCATGTCCATCCGGCCGTGCGATTAAAAGGCAAAGGACGGCGTTATGAACGCTTTGCCTGTTTTTATTTCTCTGCGGATTATGCTATCTTACCGGCATTTGGCAGCTTTACCGGACATCACCGGATACGCCCATCCGCCGGCGATGGCGTTTATATTGTGGCAGAAAACCAGATCATGCCGGCACCGACACACGTGGCGGCGCATTAAAAATAGGATATCAACCCATGATTAAAAAACCGCTTTCCAATGAATCCCTCAAAGACCGATTGATAGCCGGTGCTAAAGATCGCCTCTATAATTTTCTACTGGCTGACGGTGCTGTTCGGGGGGCGGTTTTGCACGGCACCCATATGGTCAATGAGATGCGCGCCAACCATGAGCTCGGTATTCTGGAGACCCTGGTGCTGGGACGCGCCTATCTGGGCGTTGCTTTGATGTCGGCTAATATAAAGGGCATCGAGAGTGTTAGTTTAAAAATTGAATGCTCGGGGCCCATAAAGGGTCTTACCGTGGAGGCCAATACCTTCGGTGAGGTACGTGGGTTTTTAAAAAACGTCCCGATCCCGCTTGACAAACCCATGGAAAATTTTGATCTCTCCCCCTTTTTCGGCGCCGGTTTTCTTTCGGTTATCCGCAACATGGCGGATGCCAAGCAGCCGTTTACCAGCAAAATCGCCCTGCAATACGGCAACATTGCCCAGGATCTGGCTAACTATTACCTGACATCCGAGCAAATCCCAACCGCATTCAACCTTAGCATTATGTATGATAAAGAAGGGCTAGTGACCGGAGCCGGCGGGCTATTCCTGCAGGCCATGCCGGGGGCCGATGAAACCCTGGCCGCAGAGCTGGAGGAGCTGGTAGTCCAGTTTCCTTCACTAGGTGAGGCGTTTGCCGATGGGCAGGAGCCTGAAGCGTTGATACAGGCGGTCTTTCAAAAATACGACCCCCGTTTTCTGGCCGACAAACGCATTGAGTTTATGTGCCATTGCAGCCCCGAACGCCTGCGCCGCATTTTAAAGATGCTGCCGATAGATCAATTGCAGGATATTCGCGACAATGGCCCTTTTCCGCTCGAGATGCGCTGCCATTTCTGCAACACACGCTATCATTTTGCAAAAAGTGACATACAAGATATTTTTGGCCAGCGTCAAAAATAGCTCATAGCATGTAGCTCATCGCTCATAGTCTGATGGTTGGATCTAATGAGCTCATAGCTCGTAGCTCGTAGCCCATAGTCTGATGGTTGGATCTAATGAGCTCGTAGCTCATAGTCCAATGGAACGAATCTATGAGCTATCAGCTATGAGCTACGAGCTGTATTTATTGTGATTTGGACCCTTGACTTGCTTGCCGCTTTTTGAGCTCGGTGACCATCTGATCAATGGAAATGCCGTTGGGCGCTACGGCAATCGGATTAACCTCCAGCAACCCTTCCCAGGCTTTGATGGCACCGTTGGGATCATTGAGGTCGTGCAGCAGAACAATGCCTTTGTTCATGCGGGAGACCTCGTGTTTGGGGTCCGCCGCAATGGCCTGATCGAATGCTTTGATGGCTTCTTCCGGCTTACCACCGCGCCGGTACATAACCCCCATGTCAGTCCAGACATTGGGGTTGTTGGGATCCAGCTCCAGCGATTTGCGATAGGCGTTGATGGAAGCTTCAATCTGATTGGAGTCGAAATAGGCATTGCCCAGCTCCGTCCAGGCATTGGCGTTTCCGGGGTTTGCCTCGGCCTGGCGTTTGAGAGCTGCGATTCGGTCAGACCCCGCCGGCGCGGGCGTTCCCATCTGAGCCGGCGCAGAGGTAGCCGGTGCACGCGAATCAGACTTAAAAACCGTAAACACAACCCCACCGAAAAATCCCACGGCAAGGCACAGCAGCGAGACCATTAAAAAAGTTTCTTTGCGGACATACTGGCCCTGCCCTGCTTTTTGCTGTTTTGCCATATTTCCCCCATAAACTGTCGATGTGGGTAAATATAACCACGAAAACGCCCTGGTAAATCTTTTCTTTGGTTTCTGAGCCAGACAGGAATTCTGCCAGATCGGCAATTGAAAGGCGTTAAATGCGGAAGTCAACTCAAGCGTTTCGGTCTAGACGGCATCGAATATCTAACCGATTTTGACATATTCTGCAGAATACTTAATTTGTTGAACAACAATTAAGTGATAATTCGGTAAAATATATCTTTTTTTTATAGGATTGTGTGAGATGACATCAGGCTTGAAATTACGAATAACACCCGCACAAAGTACCTGCTTTCCCGGGCGATTTAACAACCTTATAGGAGTTGGTGCAGCCGGCATCATGCTGTTGATCATAGTTGTTTTGGGCGCACCTTTAGCCCAGGCAGTGCAAAATAACGCCCAGCATCATCTACGGGTCGAGCTGTTTCCAGACGAGCAACGACTGCAAGTGTTGGATCAGATATCGTTTGACAATCACTCTGGCGACAAATTGACATTTAGACTTTCACCCCGCGTCAGCCAACTGGCAGTATCGCAAAATGGCAAGCCTCTTAAATACGAATTTACAGGGGGTCTGCTGCAGGTGGCTTTACCGTCCAACAAAAAAAATCCGAAAAACCAAATCACCATCGGGTATACGGCTATTTTTGATGACCCCGCCCCCATACGTCCGGTAAATGCCGACAACCCCGGATATGGCGTCAGTGCCACGATCTCAGAACGTGGCAGTTTTTTGCTGGCCGGCTCCGGCTGGTATCCCCAGTGGGAAAACGGGCATTCGGCTTACGTGTTGAAGGTGATTGCGCCCAAAGGTATGCTGGCCGTAACAGCCGGACAATCAAAAGGACATGACACCCAAGAAGGAAGAACCGTATCCACCTGGTTGGTAGATGATCCCATTAGAGGACTCAGTTTATCCGTAGGCGCTTACATCGTGCGGCAGAAAAAAGTGGGCGATATAACCGCTGCAACCTATTTCTTCCCGGAAACGGATCACCTGGCGGATGCCTATCTAAAAGCCACGGTTCGATATCTGGCCATGTATCAGGATCTTTTCGGCCCCTACCCATTTGACAAATTCGCAGTTGTCGAAAATTTTTTCCCGACCGGATATGGTTTCCCCTCTTACACTTTAATCGGCGGTCGCGTTTTACGCCTGCCGTTTATCATCCATACCAGTCTGGGGCATGAAATCGCCCATTGCTGGTGGGGTAACGGTGTGTTGGTCGATTACGAAGCGGGTAACTGGAGCGAAGCGCTAACGACCTATGTGGCCGATTACCTATATAAAGAAAAAAAATCCGTTGAGGATGCCCGCGCATACCGACAGCAAATTTTGCGGAACTATGCCACCCTGGTTAAACCGGATCAGGATTTTGCGCTGTATCAATTTCAGAGCCGCCACAATCCGACCACCAAGACCATTGGCTATGACAAAGGAGCCATGGTGTTTCACATGCTTCGTCGGCTGCTGGGCGAAGACGCTTTCTGGGGCGCTTTGCGGGATCTTTACCGGGATCGCTTGTTTAAAACGACATCCTGGACCGACATGCAGAAGGCATTTGAGCTTCGGGCCAAACAATCACTGGGCAGCTTTTTTGATCAATGGGTATATCGCAAAGGCGCACCCCAATTTTACCTGGATGCAGTTGAATCCAGGCAGACCGGCAACACCTGGACCATTAAAGGGCGTATCATTCAGCAAAACCCTGTGTTCAGCTTTAATCTGAATATGGCCCTGCAAAACAGTGATGAAACGATTTCAAAAACCATCCAGATCACAGATAAAGAAACCCGCTTTCAGATGGTCAGCGACACCAGGCCGCTGAAACTCAGGGCGGACCCGGATATTGAGATTTTCCGGCAGCTTTACCCTGATGAAATCCCCCCGGCGATTAATGCCCTCAAAAGCTCGCGCGCACTGCTGGTTTTGCTGGCCGATAATCTCGAGCCGGATATGGAGAGCGCCACTCGGATGCTGCTGCGTTCTCTGGGCATCAAAAATTATACAATCGCGCAAGAAAAGACGGTCAATCAGAAAGACCTCCGTGAAAAAGACATATTGATGGTTGGCTATCCGCAGCGAAAAGAAGTGTTTTTAAAATTACCACAGCAAGTGGCCATCAAGCCGCACTCTTTTACCTTAAACCAGCACACCTATAACCGCCCAACGGATGTGTTTTTCGGGGTTTTTGGCCATCCGCACCGTAAAGACCGGGTCACAGCATTGTTTTTGCCGCTGTCATCGTCGCATGCGGAAGAGGTCGCCCGTAAGGTGACGCATTATGGCAAATACAGTTACTTAGCCTTTCAGGAGGGATCAAACCGTGCCAAGGGCTTCTGGTCGACCGAAAAATCGCCACTTGAATACCGGTGGCTACAAGACGATCGCACCATGTCGCTAATTTCTACAACCGAATGAGGACAAACCACATGATCAAACACATCATCGCTATTTTAATGGCTGCATTTCTGATCAGTATCAGTTCCGCAATCGGATCCAGTCATGATACCTATCGTCTGTTCGATCTTAACCGGGAAACCGAATTGCCGCTTTCTGAGGCGGTTTCTGAATTGAAAAAAAGCCGTATTGTTCTGGTGGGCGAGCAGCACAGCAATATAGCGCATCACGAAGCTCAACTGGCGGTCATCCGGGCGCTCAAAGAAGCCGGGGTTGAGGTCGCCATCGGCTTGGAGATGTTTCGCCATGAGAGCCAACCTGAGCTGGACCGGTGGGTGTCCGGTAAAATCGACCCGCAACGCTTTGAAAAAATTTATTATGACAACTGGAATTTCCCATGGCAGGCGTATGCAATGATCTTTGAGTACGCCCGTGCCCAAAAAATCCCGATGATCGGGCTGAACGTTCCACGGGAAATCACGCGCAAAGTAGCCCGCGATGGATTTAAATCCCTAACGCCGGAGCAGCAAGGACAGCTGGCCGAGGTTAGCTGTGTGGTCGATCAACAATATATGAACTATATTCGGCAAGCCTTTGGCGGCCACGGTCACGGCCAACTCAACTTTATCTATTTCTGTGAGGCCCAGATGGTATGGGATACAGCATTTGCCGTCTATTCGCTAAATTATTTAAAGAAACATCCAAAGGCCGTGGTGGTGCTCCTCACCGGTGTGGGCCATGCCCAAAAAGGTGCGGTGCCACGTCAAATCGAAATGCGCTCAAAAGAGCCCTATTCCGTCATTTTGCCGAAAGTCAGTGGGAGTATTGATAACGAAACCATTAGCTCCAGTGAAGCGGATTATCTGATGCTGGATTTGGATTGAGCGTGTTGCGTGTTGCGGGTCACGCGTTCAATACTTCAAAACACGGAACGCGCAACTCGTAACTCGTAACTGTTGCATGTCGGAAAAAATCATCATTACGCTGGCTGTTTTTGCACAGATATAGTGACATGGAGACGACATGAACTTTTGCAGCAACTGCGGAAAACCAGTAAAATTGGAGACCCCTCCGGGTGATGATCGCCCGCGTCATGTGTGCCCAACGTGCGGGACCATCCACTACGAAAATCCCAAGGTGGTGGTCGGCTGCATACCGGAAATGGATGACAAAATTTTGCTCTGCCGGCGCGCCATCGAGCCGATGTTCGGCAAATGGACCCTGCCGGCGGGCTACCTGGAAAATGGTGAAACGGTTGCAGAGGGTGCACGCCGCGAAACACTGGAAGAGGCCGGGGCCCGGATTGAAATTATTGCACCCTATGCCCTTTTTAATATCAGCTATGTCAGCCAGATTTATGTCATGTTTCGCGCCCGTATGATCGACAGCCACTTTGAAGCCGGCAGCGAAAGCAGTGACGTGCGTTTTTTTTCGGAAAGCGAAATCCCCTGGGATGAAATCGCTTTCACCGTGATTGAAGCGACACTACGCCAATATTTTAAAGACAAACCCGCCGGTTTGTTTCCCTTTCATATGGGGGATATTTTACCCAAAACAAGAGAAAATGCAGGGGAGTATTGACGGGTGAGGTGTCCATTCTATAATATCAAACCTGAATTTTGTATGAAAATAGATGAGAATCTTCTTAGAATTTAGTTCACCGAGCTTGATTAAGACAAATAAATAAATTATTTTACTTAGTATGAAAACAGGATAATGATCTTTTTCATTTCTCATCTATTTTCACCCTTTGGGCGAGCCGGAGCCTCCCATATGCTGCGTTATTAAGGGCGAAGCATAGGCAACTATCGCTTCGCCCTTAAGTGCCTTGCCTATGTAAGCCTCCGACTCGTGCAAAATCAGGTTACTCAACAATAATTGTAAGGGGTCATATGACACCAGAACGAAACAGGCAAGATCATACAAAAAAGCGACTGCTGTATGTGCTGGTGTTTGCGTTGCTACTTTTGATGCTTTCCGGCTGCGGTGATAAAAAAGAATCTGCCACGGACAAAAATACCCAAGATACGTCTGAAAGCTTCACATTTTTCGATTTGGGGAAAAACTCACGCTTTTCCGATAGCGTCCGTAAAAATTTGAATCGACAACTGGGAAATGACGCCATTGCAAGGCGAAGTCTCCTCGATCTAGAAATTAATTATAACGGCTTTCTGCAGGAACATTTTCCCACCCTTCACGCCTTAAACATGCAATTGAATCCACCCACCCGGGCTCGCGTCGACCACAACATCTTAAAACTCATGTATCGCTATGCCCGTAAAGAAGATTTGCCTTTTGATTATGTCGAACTGATCTTTTCTAATTACAGCCAGCGTCCCTTGCTGTTTAAAATCGATTTTAAGGAAGATGAGGCGAATGTCGTCCAAACCCTCAAAACCAAATACGGCGACCCCGCGCTGATTGACTGGAAAAATAATAGCGGTCAATCCATGTACTGGCAGAAAAATAAAGACGTTTTTCTTATATCACTCGTCCCGGATCAGTTTGGCAACCCGGAATATCAAATCCGCATATTTTTCGTCGAAAACATTCAGGCACTGCTCGACCAGGAACTGACCGAAAGAGAAGAACGGGAACGTCGACGGGTTAAGTCGGGACAAAAAGCCTTTTAAACAGATTGGTATAAAGCCCTATACTCCAAATTTCCACTATTCCATTATTCCAGTTGTGAACAAGAGGCGTCAATTCTATAATTGACTCATAACTTTGAGAGGCCTCGAAAATTAATTAAACATAGATGGATTCTGAGCAAAATAACTCGCGATTGCCGGCGTCTGTGGAGAAAAGACCAGAGGTCCAGAGCACAGTGGTGGTCTTGCCCAGTAGCGATTCGATTCAGCTGGATGAGAAAATAGCCATTGCCCGCGATGAGGGCTTTCATCCCCTGGCCATCGATCTGGCAATCGGGTCTTATGAAACTTCAGCCGCGCAAAAATTGCTTCTGTGTGGCCTTGTTATTATTGCCGCCGCTCTGGTGGCTCTTCTTTTCCCGATCGAGCGATTTTTCAAGCCCCAGGCTAAGGAACTTGGGACCATGACGATCGGCGACCCGGTCAGCAAAGATATTTCAGACGTCAACAAACCGTGGCTAAAGGTTTTACGTCAAATGGATCGGCTGTATTTCGGTGAGGGGAAATTGAGCCAAGCCATTCAGGTGGCTGAAAAAAACCTGGCACAGGTGCCTCCACAAGACTGGGAAGATTGGCGCAACGTTCATTATCGTTACTGGGAATTGCTGTCCGATGCTGGAAGCGTCCGATCACTTAAGATCGCCACCCAATCCTATCTGCAAGCCCTGCCGGAAGATCCTTTTGCCAACTATTATGCGGCCCATGCTTTTCTCGCAACCGTTGAGCCGATGAGATCTTTTACGCGCGATCGGCGTCAGAAATTCCGGCTGGAAGCGGAAACCCTGGTTCGGCACATCGAGCGTGCCGCAAAGGCCCTCAAGGCCCGTCAAAAAGCAGAAAGCGCCCCGCAAAAAAAGGCGTTGTTAGAGAATCTATATCAAAAGCTGCGCCTTCAACAGGCCCGGTTGTATGTGTTGATCTGGCGCCTGGGCGGCTACAGAGAAGACAAGCACCCCGATGTGGTGTTCCGGGACAAAGCATTGGATATCTTAGATCGAGATGAGCTCACCAATCTCAAAGAAGCGAAACGTCTCAAAATATCCATCTACAACCATATCCTGGATCGCTGGCATTGGTTTGAAGGCCAGCAGGTCATCCAGGGATCCAACCAAAAACGCAAAGCAATGGTCGCAGAACTCAAAAAACTGCAAAAGGAATTGAAAGACGCTGAAGCGTTATGACCGAATCCACTTTAGATGCAGAAAAGCGCGGGGATACAGACGCCATCTTTAAGTCCGGTGTTGCCGGCATTTATGATCCCAAGTGGGTTTTCGTAGCCTTGTGCTATGTTGCCGCCATTGCTTTGATGGGACAGGACCCCTGGTATGGGGATCGACAATTTACTTACAACCAGGGTATTTTTGTGGGGATTCTGGCATTTCTGATCGTGGCGGGATTTTGTTGGGAAAGCTATTTGCTGGGGCGGCCCAGCGGTATAAATCTTATTCTACACTTCCTGCTGATCATTCCTTTGGCATTGTTAATCGGTAGAATTGCCGGACTGCCGCCAGCCCCGGAGGTGTCCTACGGGTTTTTAGGCCAACTCAAGAATTACGTATCACATTTAAAAGACGAAATCGGCTTTGGGAGCGTCTTGCCGCTCTGGATCCAGGATGTATTCCGCAATCCCGCAATTTTGCTGCTCATTTTCTTTACAGCCATTGCGTTTACCCAGCAAAAAAGCAGCCGCAGATTCGCGCTGATCGTGGTTGCCTTCTTGATTCCGTCGATGCAGACCCTGACGCATGATCCACGCCCCTCGCTATTATTCGGCATCGGCTGCCTTGCAATGATCGCTGGAATTGTGCTTCAATACAGCCGATATGCAATCCTCGTCGGTCAACAAAATATCCTCCAACGTCTGAAGGTCATCGATGACCGCTCAGAGCTGATCTGCAGTTTGCGGATATCGAAACGGGCCGCCGAAAAGGGTTTTGTGACTGAGGACGGCGTACTGGCTGTGGTTCTCCGGCAATACCCGAATTTTGACCCATCGACGATCCGGGGAATTGCCCAGACGCTATCCCATCGTCTGGTCAGAGAACATAGCGTCCTGCAATTACACGGCGATGAGCGCGGGTTCTTCCTGATACCGCACGATCATATCTTTAAAATTGATTCGCTTTTTGATGAAATTGCGGTCTGGATCCGCAAAATTATGATAACCGGACTGGTCATCATCTGGTTGATTTCGCCGATTGATCTTTTGCCTGACGGCATTCCGATTCTGGGCGCCCTGGACGATGCCTTGATATCCCTGGTCGGCGCCGGGCAATGGCTGGATACGTTCAAACGGAGGCGGTTTCCGGTACCGCAGACTCCATAATCGTTAAATCTCAAATTACAAAATTCAAATATCAAATAAATCACAATGACCAAGTCGGATATAAAATTTCACGGCTACTATCCGGGGGTGGTGGGCAAAATCACCGAGCTCCACGCCGTCTATTATCACGAACACTGGGGGTTTGATGTTTCATTTGAAACCCAGGTGGGCCGCGAGCTGTCCATTTTCGTCAGTGAATTCGATGAAAAGCGGGACGGGCTCTGGGTCACTACTGTTGACGGGCGATTTGCAGGCGCAGTGGCCATCGACGGCCAGCATGCCCTGGCAGAGGGGGCCCGGCTGCGCTGGTTTATTGTCGATCCTGATTTCCAGGAGGCCGGTTTAGGCAATCGTTTGATTTCCCGGGCAGTTCAATTTTGTAAAGATAAGGATTTTCCCAAAATTTTTTTGTGGACCTTCGAGGGCTTAAATGCCGCAAAGCGCCTTTATGAGCGTCATGGTTTCCACCTGTGCGAAACCCACGAAGTTCATCAATGGGGTCAACGGATAAAAGAACAGAAATTTGAATTGATTCTATGAGGCCACTTAATTTTCATAGGCGATAGTGTCGTGTCCCGGGTATTTTTGACAATATCTTTGTCACTCCCGCGCAGGCGGGAGTCCAGTTCAAAGACGATTGGATTCCCGCCTGCGCGGGAATGACGAATGGGCTGCACACAAGAACCATTCAAAAATGGAGGTGCATGGAAATGCAAAAAATAGAAGTCCCTATGGGCCAATGGATTGAAGCCGGATTCAACTTATATAAGGATAACTTCATTACGCTCGTCCTGGCCGCGCTGATTGGGCTGGTATTAAGCATGGTCAGCATCGGCATCCTGACCGGCCCCATGCTCGCCGGTTTGATCATTATGGCGCTCCAGCTCTTACGCAAAGAGGAGCCCAAACCGGAGGCCGGTGCGGTTTTCAGAGGGTTCAGCTTTTTTTGGGATTCATTTCTCTTTACGATCATCTGGGGAATCGGCATCCTGATTGGATCTCTATTTCTGGGATTGTTTCCTATCATCGGGCAATTGCTTTCCCTGTTTTTTATCTATGCCGCCCAGACCTTCTTGATGTTCGGTCTTTATCTGATTGTCGACAAACAGATGCCTTTCTGGCCGGCGTCTCAGGTCAGCATCCAAACGGTCAAAACCAATTTCTGGCCTTTTTTCGGCTTGGCGGCAATTGCCAGCATTATCGGCAGCGTCGGCGCACTTGCTTTCGGTATTGGGGTCGTTCTGACCATCCCCATTCAGATCTGTATTCTGACCGTTGCCTATCAGGAAATATTTGGCCAAGCAGAGCCATCATCCACGCCGGACTTTACTTCTGAAGACTCGTTTTAACACTCCGTTTGAACTTCACCTCTATCTGATCGAATCTTGCTTCGATTCATCAGGAGGCCGCTCAAAGTCGTCTTGAATTTTGCTAAATCGTGTATAAATTAGCGTTAACCAAAAAATTACGTACGCGAATACAGAGGAAGGACTCAATTATGAAAGAAAAGCGCAGTATTCATTTAAAAGTTCAGGAGATGTGTGATTGTTATGCCACCACAGACCCGCTCAAAGAAATGTCCGAAATAAAATCAGACAGCGATCAGGAAGAAGCGGCGGTCAAATGGCTCGCCCTGGCAGCATTACATGGGGTTAACAATAATGCCAAGGAAGTATCCATCACCCGCACAAAAGATGGGAATGTCTCGGTTACCGCCAAATACCGGGAATCAGAGCTTCCATCGCCGGGGTCTAAAATCGGTCAAAAGATCATGAACGCCGTGCGTGAGATCACCCATATCGAGAGCGGCAAGGGTAAATCGCCTCTGGCACTGGGTATCCGTGAAGACAGCATCGAACTTAAGATCAAGATGAAATCCAAAGATAAGGGAGAAAGCGTTACCCTAACCTTCCCTGGATAACTGATGAAACGCACCTTTTTGCTCAAAGCGGATGCCGCCGTCAATCTCATCCTGGGCATCTTGCTGATGGCATTTCCGGCCGGACTGGTAAAGACTTTGGGAATACCGATTGAAGTTCCCGCCTTTTATGCTACCATTCTGGGTGGGGTGCTTTTTGGTATCGGGCTGGCCCTTCTGATGGAGTGTTATTGGAAATCCGGCCGTTTTAGCGGTTTAGGCCTGGGAGGCGCCATCGCCATCAACCTTTGCGGCGGAGGCGTACTGGCAATCTGGCTTCTTTCCGGCGCATTAAGCCTGCCTTTAAGAGGTCAAATTCTGCTCTGGTTTCTGGTTCTGCTTCTGATTGGACTGAGCCTCCTTGAGGGTTTCTCGCATCGGCGAAACGATACTGCCCATAAATAAACCGTCATGGCTCAAAACATAAAAGGGCAATTTTTGATTGACCGGGTTATCGAGCGCCATGGGGGAATAGATCTCTGGGCGACGGTTGAACAGATAACCATGCAGGCCCAAACGGGTGGGATCGCGCTGCCCCTGCGTTTCAAATTCGGTGCCTTTAAGAATTATCAGGCCCAAATCCGCGCCCATGAGCCGCATGTGCAAATTAGGCCGCACCCAAGAGAGGGAATGCAGGGCATCTTTTCCGGTGAAACAGTGTGTATTGAAACGGAAAACGGAGAATCTGTTCAGCAACGCAACAATGCCCGCAGCGTTTTCAGCGATATGCGTCACAAAATCTGGTGGGACCATTTAGATGCTATCCATTTTGCCGGCTATGCCCTGTGGAACTACATGACGACTCCCTTTTTGCTGTGCCGGCCGGAGATTCAATTGCAGGAACTGCCGCCCTGGCAAGAAAACAATGAGACCTGGCAACGACTGCAGGCTACCTTCCCCCCTGGTTTATTAACGCATTCCCCGGAACAAACCTTTTATTTTGATGCCGAGGGGCTGCTCAAGCGCCACGATTATACGGCCCTGGTTTTTGGAAATTTTGCCAAAGCAGCGCACTACTCCTGGAACCATAAGGAAGTAAACGGCATACCATTTCCAACCCGCCGGCGGGTGTTTCCGCGCAGAAAAGACGGGTCACCACTGCGTCTGGTCACCCTGGTGAGCATTGATATTGAAGCGATAGAGGTTGAAATGAAATCGAATGCTGGTCTTTCACCACCAAGCACACAGAAATCACAGAAAAACCCATCATTATCTTGAGAAGACTACTGCTGCCCTGCTCGCAGTCGTAATAGGTCTGGTCACCATCGTCTTGAAAGGCAAAAAAATAACAGTGAATCCTGTTTATTCTCTCAGAAAAAAAAAGATCACTCAGATAAAAACGATCCATAAGGCCTTTGCTGGTGCAATTCTGTGGATACTCATCTTAGGAGGCTGTGCGGCTGTCCAGCGGGAAAAAATTCCGACCGAGAGCATCATCCCGGAGGAGAAATGGCATCTGGAAAGCTATGCTGCATTTGTAAAGGAAAATATGTCGGAAATCGAGGCCAATTATTCAACCGCCTATGGCCGTTATGAGTTTATCGTCGACATGGAATACGGCAGCACGGTCATTCAGGATTTGATCGATCCGGAGCCGGTGGCCGATATCAATGCGATGCTCAGAGCAGATGTCATCTCGCGAGATCCTTATAAAGTTCGGCGTATCTATCAATATATCCTTAGACACTACAACTATGTTATCGACCCTCACAGATGGCAATCGGTGGAAGAGACTATTGAAACCCGCAAAGGCGATTGTAAGAGTTTATCGTTGCTGCTCATGTCTCTTTTAACATCTGCCGGCTGCGATGCATACGCTGGCATCTCCAACGGTCATATGTGGGTGGTGGCATATGAGAATAGCCGCTGGTTTGTGCTGGAGCTGGATCAAAATCCCGCCCGAAAAAAGATATACGGCATTCCGGGTTTTTACGATTACCCACTGTACAAAATCTATCCGGATCGGTCCGAAAAAAGAAAGAGGATAAATTGAGAAGTCGGGGAAGATTTTGTGAAATGATCGCTGCATGAATCATCAGTCCGCCTACGGCGGAATGCAAACTCATGCAAAAGGGGGAAGTATAATGAGCAGCTTAGCAAACAAAACTATCATCATTACCGGTGCCAGCCGCGGCATCGGGCGGGCCATGGCCGTGCGTTTTGCCCGCGACGGCGCCAACATTGTCATTGCAGCCAAATCGGACAAGCCGCATCCCAAATTAAAGGGAACGATTCATACGGTTGCTGCGGAAGTTGAATCTGCTGGTGGCAAAGCCTTGCCCTTCAAACTCGACGTGCGCAGCGAAGACCAGGTCGCGAACATGATGCAAGCAGCGGCGGATACATTCGGCGGTATTGATGCCCTGGTCAACAACGCCGGCGCCATCAGCTTGACAACGGTGGAAAAAACGACGGTCAAACGCTATGATTTGATGCAAAGCATTAATTCACGTGCGGTATTCATGTGTGTGCATTCGGCTTTACCTTTTTTGAAGGCATCTTCGAACCCGCATATTTTGAGTTTATCGCCCCCGCTGAACCTGAATATTAAATGGTTCAAAAACCACGCGCCCTATACCCTTTCCAAATACGGCATGACGTTGCTCAGCCTGGGCATGGCCGCAGAATTTGAAACTTACGGGATCGCCGTCAACTGCTTATGGCCCCGCACGACGATTGCAACAGCAGCAATTGAATTTGTCGTGGGCAATCGCGATCTTTTCCAGAATTGCCGCACGCCGGAGATCATGGCCGACGCCGCCTATGAAATACTGACGACTGAAAACTGCGAGCTCAACGGGCAATCGCTGATAGACGAGCAGCTTTTGCTAACACGCGGCTACACGGATCTGAAGCGATATGCGGTGAACCCTGACAATGCCGATAAGCTGCTGCCCG
>JASFEV010000033.1:0-23001 GCA_050124655.1 Desulfobacterales bacterium | reverse complement strand
TTTTTTTTTTAATATATTATTTTTCAATTTTGTAATTTTGGTTATTTAAAAAAACGACCAGGTCCACTGCAAGTATGATCGCGCAAAGCAGAATCCGTTGTGTTCGTGTCATTACATCCTCCACCAAGAAAGCTGGTTAGCATATTAGACAAGTTACCGGGATTGCGTACAAGGGCATTGTTGAAGTGAGGCCTTCCCGCGGTCTGCCTCCGGCGGACGGGGCATCCTGAAAAGGATGGCGGAACTCTCCGTAGCCTTTAGCCCTCCTTCGCTAAAGCTTCGGAGGACTCTCCTCGCCATTCATCCCCACGGTCCGCCTCCGGCGGATTGGGCACTCTGGCGAAGGAGAGCACATCAGGCTGGCTCACATCAGCTATACGGATGCCCCGATCGATAAATTTACGAATTTACAAATGGCCGTTATCTTTTAAAATCGACATGGACCTTTGACCAATGGTGGTGACCTGAGTCAGGGCCTGGGTGAGATGATAACCCGCTTCGTGCGCCACGCCGGAACTGATCATGACCATGGCGGTGTCAATGCTTTTCTCGACTTTCAACCACAGTTCATTGGGTGCTGATTTTTTGCAGATCAGTATTTCGTTGCCGATCATGTCGACCAGCGTTTTAATTACTTTTTCAGCACCCGGTTTGTCTGCTTCGGGCAGGGCTTTATATAGTTCGATGACCTGACTAACCCAGATCAATCCTCCTTTAATTTTTTCACTCTGTGAAAAGGTGGTAATTGCGTCAGCGGTCTTCATAAAAAGCCTACCTTTCTATAACCTATCTCAAAAAAGGTTGTCCCGTTCAGCCAGTTAAGCCCGTTGATCCCGTGTAGAGTGACATGCTGTCATATTTTATCTTTAACCGTCAACGGGCTAACGGGTAACGGGCTCAACCTGTAGAATTGGGGCATTTTGAATCGGTTTTATGCACACCTTAATGTTTATAAGAATAGATGTGTAATCCATTTATCCTGGATAACACAGCGCTTGGGCGTTAGATGCATTTTTGAAATAGGTTTTAAGGCCGATTGATCATTGCCGCCATATACCCCGCCCCAAAACCGTTATCAATATTAACGACAGCAACATTTGAACTGCAGCTGTTGAGCATCGCAAACAAGGCTGTTAAGCCACCCAGACTGACGCCATACCCCACACTCGTCGGCACCGCAATCACCGGACGACTGACCAGTCCGGCTACAACGCTGGGCAAGGCTCCCTCCATTCCGGCGGCAACAATCAGGACGGACGCCTTTTCAATCGCTTCACGGTGGCCCAACAAGCGATGGATGCCCGATACCCCGACATCAAAAATGGTTTCGACCTCGTTTCCCATGGCCGTGGCGGTTAAGACCGCTTCTTTTGCGACCGGGATATCCGATGTGCCGGCCGAAATGACGAGAATCGTGCCACGTCCGACCAATTGCGGTTTTTTTTTCATCCACACAATCATGCGGGCATCCTCGTGATAAACGGCTTCTGGAAAGCGAGTAATGACCGTATGGGCTTTATCCGCCTCGATACGGGTCACCAGCAAAATGTTTTCCTGATGGGTCATTTTATCCATGATGCCAATCACCTGGGCCGCGGTTTTCCCCTGACCGAAAATAACTTCAGGAAAGCCTTTGCGCAGGGAGCGATGATGATCCACGTGGGCAAATTCGATATCTTCAAAACTCAGGTGGCGCAGTTTTTCAGTGGCATCGGCAACGGATAGTTGACCATCAGCCACCGATTTTAAAATAGTCGTCAACAACTGAAGATCCATGCTATTCCTTTATTTCTTGCTCGGTGATACTGCCGGATGTCCCTGGGGATGAGAGCGGCGCTTGTGCTAATTTTTCCAGATCTTTTATTCTGCTCAGCATCGATTCGAGTCGCTTGTCAACTGCCAATTTGGCAACATCTAAATCTCTTTGAAAACTTTTTCTGGCCTTCAACAGTTCTAGCTGTAACGTATCTGCATCCATTTTCTGATTGGACAACGTTGTCATATCGGATTGGATTTCTGCCAAACCGTTTAAGGCCTTATTGCTGTTTTCAGAAATCGTTGCCAGTTGCTGCTTTAAATCTTTATCCAATGCTGTAACTTCAGCCGATATGGCTTTGAGATCATTGCGCATCAAAGCCAAATCCTTTACTTCTTTGCGCAGAGCGGCCAGATCTTCTATCTCCTTGCGGATAGGGGTTAAGGCCGCATCGATTTCAGCAACGACAGCCTGTTGATCCTTTTTATCAGCCTTGGTCGCATTTATTTTGGCCACAGTATCTTCCGCCTGCTTTAAATTGGCTTTCATGGCCTTATCAACTTTTTCAAGATTCGCCAGTTTTTCAGTTAATGCGGCTTCCAACTCGCCATATTTAGTGGAGAGGGCGGCAAAGTTTTCTTCCAATTGACTGGTGAGGTTTTGAATTTCCATTGAGCCGACATCCTGGCTTTGGTCAACGCGGCTGGTAACCTCACGGAAAGCAATATAGAAGATAATGCCGATTAAAACCGGAAGCAGAATTGTAATAATGGTAACCCGATGACTTAATTTTTCGATCCGGCGATCTTTGGCATCATCTTGATATACCGTTTGTTCGGAATCCGGTTCCTCATCGCCTTCAAATTTAAACGAAGGATATTGTTCATCGTCGATCATGATAACCTGTCCTTATATTCTATTCCCATTCAATGGTACTGGGTGGCTTTGAACTGATATCATAAACCACCCGGTTAACGCCGTTGACTTCATTGATGATGCGATTGGAGATTTTACCAAGCAGTTTATGCGGTAATTTTGCCCAATCTGCAGTCATGGCATCTTTGCTCGTTACGGCCCGAACGGCTATGATGTTTTCATAGGTTCGTTCATCACCCATGACCCCCACACTTTTGAGAGGCAGCAGAACGGCAAAGGATTGCCATAATTTTTTATAATATCCGGCATCCTTAATCTCTTCAAGCAAAACATCGTCAACATCCCGCAGTATCTGCAACCGTTTGCGTGTAATTTCACCCAGGACTCTGACGGCCAGGCCCGGACCCGGAAATGGTTGGCGCCAGATTAGATCTTCCGGCAGTCCCAATTCTTTGCCCAGAAGGCGAACTTCGTCCTTGAAAAGATACCGCAGGGGTTCAATCAGTTTTAGTTTCATTTTATTGGGCAGCCCGCCGACGTTATGATGCGATTTAATTACAGACGTCGGACCGCCAAAGGCCGATACCGATTCAATCACATCCGGATACAGGGTGCCTTGGGCCAAATACTCAGCGTCTGCTATCTTTTTGGCTTCAGCCTCAAAAACATCCATAAAAATGCGGCCGATAATTTTGCGTTTCTTTTCTGGATCGGTAATATTTTTCAACGCCCTTAGAAATCGTCTTGCGGCATTGACGAAGCGGATGTTGATGTTGAGATGTTGCTTCAGGGTCACTTTTAATTTGTCGGCCTCGTTTTTGCGCAATAGTCCGTTATCGACAAAAATGCAGGTCAGCTGTTTGTGAATGCTCTGATGCAGCAGCATTGCTGTCACAGAGGAATCCACGCCGCCACTTAGACCCAGGATGACTTTCTTGTCACCAACCGTTTGTCGGATATCCTGTATAGCCTCTCTGGCAAATGATTTCATCGACCAAGACCGTTTGCATTCGCAAACAGCGAACAGGAAGTTTTGGAGTATTTTTTTGCCCAACGGGGTGTGGGCCACTTCGGGATGGAACTGCACACCGATCAGGTACTTGCTGCGATGAGCCGCTGCTGCAACGGCCGTATTATCGGTGGACCCTAATATTGTAAATCCCTTGGGAAGGCGCTGAATGGAGTCACCATGGCTCATCCAGCATTGCGTCTTTTTGGGAAGGCCTTTAAAGATCCCGCTTTGACTCTTGATGCGAAGTTCGGCAAAACCGTATTCACGCCGTCCGGCCCGCTTAACCGTTCCACCCAGAGACGACATCATAAACTGCATGCCATAGCATATACCCAGAACCGGTATACCCATCTTAAATACAGCCGGGTGTACCTTGGGGCTGCCCTTTTCATAAATACTGGAAGGTCCCCCCGATAAAATGATTCCCTCAGGTTTCAGACGCCGAATGGCATCTACTTTGATAGTCGGCGGCTCAATCACACAATAAACGTGATTTTCGCGCACGCGACGGGCAATCAATTGATTGTATTGTGAGCCAAAGTCAATAATGAGTATCATTTGATTAATCAGATTCCATTAATGGACGATTTTGCGGCCTCTGGTTTGCGAATTCAGGGTGAATATGTTAGAGACGGCACTAAATGTCAACCATTTATGACCTAAGCTGAGCGTTTCAAATTTCAAAAGGATAAAACATTTTAATTCAAATGAATTCTATCCCTTTTATTTTTTGTTTTAAATAGATTGTCCGTGCAGCGATTAATTGTACAGATATATGAAGTTCAGACACCGGCTGAAGCTCAGCATCTCATCGATTTAGATGTGGATCATATTGGCAGCGTCATCCTCTCGGGTAAAAACTGGCAGCAGCCCACCATAAAAGAGACCATCCGAACCATTCGGTCTTCAGCCGCCAAAAGCAGTTTAATTCCGCTATATAATAATCCGGAAACCATCCTGCGAACACTGGATTATTATCAACCGGATATCGTCCATTTTTGTGAGGCATTGGTGGGGCATGAGCGCCTATGGGACTTTTGTGATAGATTGATTCGGTTACAGGCGGTTGTCAAAAACCATTTTCCAGAACTAAAAATAATGCGTTCGATTCCGATTGCGCAAGTCGGAGGCGCTAATGAAGTGCCGACATTGGAATTTGCCAAACGATTCGAATCTGCCAGCGATTTTTTCTTGACCGATACATTTCTGGCAAAGGCGTCTGGCAGTGATCATAACCATCAGCCGGTGCAGGGTTTTGTTGGTATTACCGGTAAAACATGTAATTGGCAAACAGCCCGAAAACTGGTTGAGATCTCACGTGTTCCGGTTATCCTGGCTGGCGGTATTTCCCCGCAAAACGCGGCAGAAGGTATCCACCAGGTCAGACCAGACGGTGTCGATAGCTGCACCCAAACCAATTTGCATGATGAAAACGGCCGGCCAATTCGGTTCAAAAAAGATTTGTCAAAAGTCAAACAGCTGGTTGAACAGGTCCGGCAGACTGAAATTGCGCTATCTGGCCGGCGTGATGATAATACTTGATATGTAAAATATTATTGAGATAGTTTTTAGCAGTGAAGGAGGAACAAAAAAAATGCTCGAAAGCGGTGATTTGAGAAAAGGGCTGAAACTCGAATTGGACGGAGAACCTTATGTCATTGTCCAGTTTGAATTTGTGAAACCCGGTAAAGGTCAGGCGCTTTACAAGTGCAAATTAAAAAACATGCTGACCGGTGTTCAATTTGATAAAACCTTTCGATCCGGAGAAAAATTCAATTCGGCGGATTTGGAAGAGGTCGAGATGGAATATTTGTACGCAGACGGGGATCGATTCTGTTTTATGAACACATCCAACTATGAACAGGAATTTGTGACCGCTGAGCAAATCGGTGATGCTAAAAACTTTTTAAAAGAAAACACGGTTTGCAATGTGCTGTTGTTTAAAGGCCGACCCATTGAAGTGAACTTGCCGTATTTTATCGATTTGAAAGTGATAAAAACAGATCCCTGGGTAAAAGGCGATACCGCCTCCGGAGATTCAAAACCAGCGACCATGGAGACCGGTCATATCTTAAATGTGCCGCCGTTTATCCAGGAAGGCGAGCTTATCCGAATCGATACCCGGACCGGCCAATATGTTGAGCGCGTAAAAACCTAGCCAGACCTTAGCCGTATGGATTCTGATAAAAATTATCTATAGATCGCATGAAGGCAGAATCCAAAATAGACGATTTTTTAGGATCGCTTGCAAATTCAAAACGGTTGGCGTCTCAGATCGTGTATCATCACACACTACCGGCATCAGCAGCTCGCTGGGCCGAACCGGCAACCCCCTGGCCGAATGCAATTGAGATTCTGCTGAAATCTGTCGGTATCAGAGCGCTTTACCGGCATCAGGCGCAGGCCATCGATCTGATCCGCAGCGGCCGCCATGTGATGGTCGCAACGCCGACGGCCAGCGGTAAAACGCTGACGTATGATTTGCCGGTCCTCGAGCAATTTTTAATAGATCCGGATTCAAGCGCTTTATACATTTTTCCTTTAAAGGCCCTGGCACAGGATCAGCTGCAAACGTTTGAAATGCTGGCTGCCCGTCTGCAACCCATGCCACCGACCGCGGCGATTTATGATGGCGACACAACAGCCTATCGCCGCAAACAAATCCGTCAGGCCCCACCCAACCTGGTCATTACAACGCCGGAGATGCTGCATCTGTCATTGATGGGCTTTCATCGCAAATGGGACGCATTTTGGTCGCGCTTGCGCATGGTGATTGTTGATGAGGTTCATTCTTATCGTGGCGTGATGGGTTGCCATCTGTCACAAATTTTTAGAAGATTTCGGCGTATCGCTGAATATTATGGCAACACACCGACTTTTGTTTTTAGCTCAGCCACGGTGGCAAATCCGGCACAACTGGCGCACCAGCTCACCGGTTTGAGCGTTGCTGTCATTAAGCAAAACAGTGCCCCTCAAGGACGACGCCATCTTTTATTTCTAAACCCGACTTTAGGACCGGCCCGTGCGGCCATTCTTTTGCTGCAGACTGCCTTGAGGCACAACCTCAGGACCATCGTTTACACCCAGTCGCGTAAATTGACCGAACTGATCGCCATGTGGGCCGGCAACGAATCCGGTCCCTATGTTGATCGCATCAGCGCTTATCGTGCCGGTCTTCTGCCACAGGAGCGCCGCGATATCGAAAGGCGGCTGGCCAGCGGTGAACTCCTGGCGGTGATATCCACCAGTGCCCTGGAACTGGGAATTGATATTGGCGATTTGGATCTTTGCCTGTTGGTGGGATATCCAGGATCGGTTATCTCAACCTGGCAACGCGGTGGCCGGGTAGGGCGCAACGGTCAGGAGTCCGCTCTGATCCTGATTGCCGGCCAAGATGCGCTCGACCAGTATTTTATGCGAAATCCGCAGGATTTTATTGAACGCAAACCAGAGTCGGCAGTTGTCAATCCGTTGAACGCTCAAATTATGGCCCCGCATTTGATCTGCGCCGCAGCAGAATTACCACTGGATGCAGCTGATCCCATGCTTGCGAGTGATATGGCGACGGAAATTTTAGCTGACCTTGAAAACAAAGGTCAGCTATTCAGAAGTGCCGATGGAAAAACCATTTATGCGGGTTCCAAAGCACCTCATCGACACATTCATTTGCGAGGTGCTGGAATTCCCTATCAGATTATCGCTGCCCAAACCGCCAAACCCATCGGCGAAATCGACGCGCATCGCGCCTTTCGCGAAACCCATCCCGGAGCCATCTACCTTCATAGGGGCGACACCTTTGTAGTCACAGATCTGGACATCGAGGCCCGAAAGATTTGCGCCCGTCAGAAACAGGTGGATTATTATACCCGTGTCCGGGGCCATAAATTAACGGAAATATTAAAGGTTCATAATAAAAAAAATTGTTATAAAACAAATATTTATTATGGCAAAATTAAAGTAACAGATCAAATTGATGAATATGAGCGATGGAGCATCCGGACCCAAAGGCCTATAGACCGAATAGCGCTGGATCTTCCGCCGCAGATATTTGAAACCGAGGGGCTTTGGTTTCAGATACCCGCCTGGATACTTGATACGTGTGAATCCCAGGGCATGGACCTGATGGGCGCTTTACATGCCATCGAGCATGCCGCCATTGGTATCCTTCCGCTGCTCGTCATGGTGGACCACAACGACGTCGGAGGGTTGTCCACCGATTACCATCCTCAAGTCGGAGGTGCTGTTATCTTTATTTATGACGGTATTCCCGGGGGAGCCGGTCTGACCCGTGCAGCCTATGAAGATGCACATCGACTGTTGCGCGCTACTTTGAAGATTATCCTGGAATGTGGTTGTGAAACCGGCTGCCCGTCTTGCGTCCAGTCACCGCAGTGTGGCTCCGGGAATCGTCCACTGGATAAACACGGGGCTATTTTCATATTAAAGCGTCTTATAGCCTGTGAAACACCCCTAAAACGGGATCATGAAGATACCCATCTATCAGATCAAGACAGCCGGATATCTCTCATCCCGGAAAAGGCACCGTGCAAAGAGCCGGTACAAAACCCCGATACACTTTACTATGGTGTATTTGATCTTGAAACCCAGCGCTCCGCCGCCGAAGTCGGCGGCTGGCATCATGCGGATCGAATGGGGATCAGCTGTGGGGTGATTTATGATGATCGCCAAAAAGCCTTTGTCGCTTACCTGGAAAATCAGAATGCGGACCTGATTGAACACCTAAACCGCTTTGACGTGATTGTTGGCTTCAACATTAAACGCTTTGATTATCAGGTGCTGCAAGGCTATTCACGTTTTGATTTTACCTCGCTAAATACCCTTGATATTCTCGAAGAAATTCACAACCATTTAGGCTTTAGATTGTCTCTGGCGCATCTGGCTCAGGAAACGCTGAATGCCAATAAGACGGCGGATGGACTCCAGGCCCTCAGGTGGTGGAAACAGGGACGCATCCGCGACATTATTGATTACTGCACGATGGATGTGAAACTCACCCGGGATCTTTTCCGCTACGGCCGGGAAAAAGGGTACCTGATTTTCCGTAACCGAGATCGGAAAAGAATCCGAATTCCGGTTAATTGGCAAACGGACCGCTTCTTAAAATAAAGATCTTCAAATCCCAAAAGATTAAATTCCGCGGGCTACTGGCATCTGGCTCCTAGCTTCTGGCCAGCAGCAAGAAGCCAGTAGCCAAACGCTGAACCCTGCTTGCCGCGTTATAGTCCAAATGCAGGAACCTCTGAACCCAGAACCTAACGGATATACCCGATTAACTGCTTAAGGTCTGTTAAAATCAGATCTGCTGACAGATTACGGCAGCGATGATCATCCGCTCTTAGGCGAAGCGAACGTGCATCACCGGCAAACAGAGCTGTTTGGAATCCTAATTTTTTGGCAGGGTAAATATCATTAAGCATATCATTGCCGACGACCAATGTTGAGGATGGGGCAATGCCTTTGGCATTGACTGCAGCGGCGGCTGTCTCAAATAACTTCCGTGATGGTTTGGCATATCCCATTTGATAAGATAAAAACATAAGCTCAGAATCAAATCCAAGGCGTGCGGTGTCAGCGCCTAAAAACCAGTCAAACAAAAGCGGTGTGAAAAACTGAGCGTTGGAAACCAGTCCCATAGGGCAGTTTTGCTGCCTGCATGCGGCCAGCAGTTCGGACAGATGGGGCATCGGGAATACCGGATTGACGATCAGCTCATATTCAATGGCAAACTTGCGGGCGCATTCGATATTGTCGCATTTCAGTATTTGTAGCCAGATTTTGTCAATTTCAATTTCAGGCGTATCGATTCCGCTATTGATGCTTTGGCGGTGTTGGGCTTCAATGGTCCGGTGCAGTTTTTCGATGAGCAGTCGGGGTGAAATCCCCACCTCAAATTTCGCTAATACGTGTTCGAGTTTTGACATTTGTGGCGATGTTTGGCGGGCCAAGCTGATATCTCCAGCCGCACTGATAAACAGTGTGCCATAGACATCAAATAAAATACAATCCAATTTCTGCGCAAGCCGACCGCCGGGTGACATACCCGTGGGCTGCGGTGACAGCGGCGTCACATAGGTTTTGATCAGATCACTGTGGGTCATCAACACCCCATTTCAACAGACTAAAGCGATTGAGGTCAAAGAACGCGGCCAGTAATTTCTTTTTATCGATACGTTGCCGGACGCTTGTTGCCACCACCTGCGCATACAACTTCAGCAGATTTTCCCGATATTGGGCCATATGATAGTTGTCGGCAACCGCATTACGATTGGATTTGATGATATCCTTGTGAGCGGTGGTGCTACCAAAATTTGAAAGCAGCGGATTGACGCTTAACAGTTTTTGCATATACGCCCTTTCAGACAGCAGGTATTGCAGGACCTGTTTTTGAAATTTTTCACCGAGCAAGCCAAAATCAATCATGTCGTTCTCAGTGATGGCGTCATAGGCATCTTGTATTTGCGCCGGGTCAATTTGCACCCCATATATGCGGGCGGCAACTTTAATGGTCTTGCGCCATTGGCTGAAAAAACCTTTCGAATCGAATCCCTCAATGGGCACCATCAACTGGGTGTACATGTGGTCAAGATCAACACCGCGAGATTCAAAGTCAATGCAAATATCGGGTAGTTTGCGGCCCCATACAAATTTATCGAACAGCCAGGGTTCAAGAAAAGAAAACCCAAACCCTTCGGTGATACTCGTGGTCAATAGTGAATGTGCCGAGCAAACGATGTTTTCAAAAGGCCTATTTAAGCCGCTATCAAATTCAACCCGCAGGCGATGATTGGCGGCAAACACTTTCCAGCTTTTATAACTGGCGATATCCGGCGCGCTGTTAGGGGGCAGTGTAATCGAAAGTTTGATCTCATCACCGAGCAACAAAGACCATAACAAAGCTTCGCCAATATTTTTCCGACGGATCGCCCGGATCGGGTAGACAACCAAGGGTTCTTCTGCAACGGCCTTTGGCGGGATTTGCGGCGAGCTCACGCAGTTAAAAAGCTGATGCAGTCCCGGCTTTTTTAGGCCGCTTTTCAGGAGTATCCGATAATCACGGGAGTTAACAACACAGTAATGACAATCTGCCGGATAGCCTTCCTTATAGTATAGCTGGGCGCGACCATCTTCGGCAAAATCATGCACCTGCAACAGCAGATGAAGTCCTCTTTTTTGCAAGGCCTTAAGAATATCTAAAAATTTTGAATTTTTAGCCAGCAGCGGATTATGGACGTGAACAATATCACAGGGACCATCAAAATGGTCCCGAATTTTACGAACCACTGCCGCGGCAACATCTGCCGGTTCAAATGGTTTGCGATAAACGCTGGTATACGCCAGTTCCGGTATGTGAATAATGTTTACCGGAAAAGAGGTGGGCGGCAGCTCTCCGGTGATGACGCACATATGACAATCGTTTTTGAGGGCCTCCAGTTGCTGTTTTAGACAGGTGGTCACCCCACCGGTCTTCAAATGATAATGGATAAAGGCAATTTTCATGAAACTTTAACCTGCAAGCGCGTCCTTTTGGTCATCGGATTAAAGCCATCAAGATTTGCTTAAGATGGGTATCCTGAATGAAATCGCTCGTCAAGCAAGGATTGGTAAAAGGGGCTTTTTTCAGTTTTCAGCAGGTCTACTGATAGAAGACAGCCTGACGAAAGGGAAAACGTCGCATAACAAATTCAGGGCAGGGTCATGGCGATGAGAATTGATTTTTGTTCAGCTATCCAATGATCGGCAATTATCAGCACAGGCGTCTTACTGGGCTTTATTCTTCTTGGGCTTTTTGCCGATAAATTGTAATTTGATTGAACCAATCTGGATGATGTCTAACTCGTTTAATTTTACCCGCTCTTCCGTAATTTTTTTGCCATTCACTTTTGGTTTTGCAAAACCGCTCACATAGCTGAAATAATAACCTTTGCGTGTGCGGCTGATGGTAGCAGCTGTTTTTCCAACCGTCCATTTTTTGACCACGATATCGCTGGCGGCATCTTTGCCAATTTTAGTGACCCTTTGCTTGAGAGCAAGGGTGCCTTCACCACCGGCAAGGTAGGTAATGTATCCCCGGACAGGTTTCATTTGGGTTTTATCGGCCGGCACTTTTTGCGGCGGCGCTGCCGTGGCTGACTGCTGCTGATCTTGGGTTGTCGGCTGGGGATCGTTCTGATTAACCATGGATCGGTATTCATTGGTATCCATAACCATGGTTTTTTCCATTTCACTCTGTTCTTTGTCTTCCGGACGCGTTTCGCTGTCAAAATAGGCGAACGTCAGCGAGTGCTTGCCGATATTAATGACATCGCCGTCTTGCAGCCAATGCGAGCTGACGGGTTTTTGATTGATAAAAGAGCCATTTTTGCTCTTTAGATCAATATAAACAAAACCATCGCCGGCCGAATCAATTTTGCCATGGTGGCTGGACACCGCTAAATTATCAACAACAAGATCGTTGTCCTTGCGGCGACCGATTTTTAAAGAACAGCCCGGGGGCAAATGATAATCAGCTAAAACATTGTCTTTGAATTTAAGCGTAATTTTCGGCATGGGTCAGTTGTCTTATTTAAAATTTAGCATGCGAACGGGTGTTCAGAAATTTTAAGACCGTTTTTCTCAACCACCCGCTAATGCCACGGTTATGATTTGCATCCGACTTTATTTTAAGCACAATTGCGGTGATATTGTCATCACCACCGCGCGCATTTGCCAGCTCGACCAATTGTCGACAGGCTTGATCTGATCGCTGATCATCGACCAATTCAAGAATTTCCTCAGGCGTTGCCTTATCGGTTAAGCCATCGGAGCTGAGCACCAGAATATCGTCTCTGAAAAAAGGGATTTCGTTTACGTCGGCCTTAACAGATTGGTCAACGCCCATGGCGCGGGTTAGCACATGTTTAAAATTATGCCAGAGCAATTCAGCGTTATCCGGATCCAGCTCGGCTTGTTCGGCAACTAAAGTGTGGGGTACGGATAGAAGCTTTATTTGACCTTTGCGGATCAAGTAAACCAGGCTGTCTCCGACGTTGGCAACAATAAATGTCCTGTCGGTGACATAAACGGCTGAAACCGTGGACCCCATTCCCCTGTAAAGTTCGTTTTGCAGTGCCGCCTGGTGGACGACACGATTGGACAAGTGTATACCGGCGAGTAATCGGCGAGCCTCCTTAGAAAGCCTTCCGTCGGTGTTATGCGATTTTTGCAATGGTTCTGTGGCTGGATTCTGATTCAGGTAGTCACGGATGGTTTCGACAACCAGCCTGCTGGCCACTTCACCGGCATTATGCCCACCCATGCCATCAGCAACGACATAAAGCCCCATAGCGTCATCGTAGAATAAAGAATCTTCATTCTGTTCTCTTTTTCTACCGATATCCGTAATACCCGAAGATTCGATATGAACCATTTATCAAAATTTTAAAATTGGGTTGACTTTTTTTGAACGAAATGAGTACGGGGCTCATCACCAATAATGATCATTTCAAAAATAAAAGCGAATTCGTGCTCACCATTGAAACGCTTGTTATTTTGGGATGGACACCAAGTAACTAGCTATTATTATTATTTATATTATAAAAATGGCTTTTGGTCAAGTATTTGGAATTTTCTGTTTAATAATCAGTGGGTTGCAGGATAGCCCCAAAAGCCCAAATCACAAAAATGGCCCAAAACACGGATGGCCGGTTTTTGACATAGCTACGGTAAATGACCATAATACTTGAACTGGAAGGACAGCCGTGTTGCTAGGCTTGTCATGAAACACAATCCTACCCATCAACATGGAGTCAAAAATGGTTTCCATCAGTCTTTTGAAAAATACCATTCAGGAATATGCCTGGGGATCGATTCGTGCAATTCCAGATCTGTTGGGGCAAAAAAATCTTGCAAACCAACCCCAGGCAGAACTTTGGATGGGGGCGCATCCCAAAGCCCCTTCTTTGGCTTATCACAATGGTCAATGGATCTCATTGCAACAGCTCATTGCCCAATACCCTGAAAATATTTTAGGAAAAAAAGTCGCTAAACAGTTTAATAATCGCCTGCCGTTTCTGTTCAAAGTGCTGGCAGCCGCAAAGCCGCTTTCCATCCAGGCCCATCCCAACAGAAAACAAGCACAAAGCGGTTTTCAACGCGAGAATGCGCAAAAAATCCCGCTGGATGCTGCCAACCGCAACTATCGTGATGATAATCACAAACCTGAATGCATATGCGCTTTAACCCCGTTTTGGGCCTTAAGCCGATTCCGAAGGATACCTAAAATTCTGAGCTATCTGCAGCAGCTCAATGTGAGACAGCTCAATGACTTACTCACCGATTTCAAACGACAGCCGACAACACAAGGCCTGCAGCAATTTTACACATCGCTACTGTCTTTAAAACAAGATCAACAAAAAAGGATTGTTGACGAAACCCTGCAAAACGCCCGACATATGGCTGCTGAACATGCCGAGTTTGAATGGTTGTTAAAACTTGCAGACCATTATCCTGAAGACATCGGTGTGCTTTCACCTATTTTTTTGAACCTGATCTGCCTTGAGCCGGGTCAGGCCCTATATTTGGACGCCGGCGAACTTCATGCTTATTTGGAAGGGTTGGGCATTGAGCTGATGGCAAATTCAGACAATGTTTTACGAGGTGGGTTGACGCCGAAACATGTGGATGTGCCGGAATTGCTGCAGGTATTAAATTTTGAAGATCGCGATATTACACTCTTAGCATCTGAGACATCGGTCGAAAATGAGCTGATTTACCCAAGCCCCACAGCAGAATTTATTTTGTCGGTTATTACTTTGAAAAACAATAGCGTTTATCAAAGTCCCAGGCAGCGCAATGTTGAGATCATCATTTGCACAGAAGGGCAGATGACAATCGCCGATCGCGATCTTCAGACGGAAATCTCACTGCCACAGGGAGCTTCGGTGATTGTACCGGCATCTGTGAAGCGTTACAGCCTCAAAGGAAAGGGAATCTGTTATAAGGCTGGTGTACCTTTTTCTGTTGAGCATGATTGCTCAACGGAAAGTTAATCGTTATTTGTTATTCGTTATTAGATTAGCTGTGATTCCAATGATCAATTCGTAAAGACGAATAACCAATTACCATTAACCAATATTACCCCTTTGGGTTTTGCCAAAGGGAGTAGTACTTTTTCCTTAAAAAACCCAATTGCCGCCCTAACTTTCCTAATACCCATATACCTGGCTTACGGATAAAGTATTAAAAAAAATACGACAGTTTCCGTATTGCGGCCAGCATGCACTTCAGATAAAATATGCCTACATGATTTGAAGACGTCTGGAGGTGATTAAATGGTGATGCGTCGTTTATTTGTTTGGGTCGGATTGGCGGCCTTGCTTTTCACTTTGTTTTCTATCGGTCCGGTGTGGGGACAGGAGAGCGAAAGGATCAATATCAACACGGCCTCGGTCCAGGAATTGGCTGAATTACAAAATGTCGGCCCCAAATACGCTGTGCGGATCATTGAACATCGCCAGAAATACGGGCCCTTTAAACTGACCGAAGAACTCATGGATGTTCAAGGGATCGGGCTCCGGACTTTTGATAGAATCAAGGATCAAATCATCGCGCAATAAGCGCCATACTCCATCATGTGAGCGCTCTACAAATCAGCCACCTGTGACAGACGGGTGGCTGATTCATTTTGGTTCGATACAATATCAACCCGACCGCAATGGAGGTGTGAAATGCGAAAACGACGATTCTTTTTTCAATTTATGGCCACCATCTTTGTCATTTGTCTATATCTTCCAATCCTGCAGGCTGATGACCATTCCCCGATAAATATCAACACAGCATTAGCCGAGGAATTGGTGCAGCTGAAAGGCATAGGCCCCAAAAAAGCCACGGCCATTACGGAGTACAGGGAAAATCACGGTCCGTTTACAACGCCCGAAGATCTCATGAAGGTTCCTGGAATCGGCCCCAAAACCTTTGAGGCCAACAAAGATCGTATTACCGTAGATGTCGAGTAGACATTGCTGCCGCTTCAGACCACCGCTTTAGCTCTACGTCAAAAACAAATTTAACAAATTTTTCAAATAGTCATTTTTTTCTGGCATGCTTTTCGCAGTAAAGTAGGAAATATTTGCTTAAATTTAAGATATTTCTTGACAAACCCCATTTAGATAAGTTAGCACTTGCGTGCAAAATTATTTAAGTCATTAACGCTTCGGAGGAGCAGGTGATCTATGACACTCACAAAAGCAATGATCGTTGATGCCATTCATGAGCAACTTGGATACCCTAAAAACAAATCCGCCGAAATGCTTGAAACGCTGCTGGAATTGATCAAAAACAACCTTGAGAAAGGTGAAGATGTTCTGATCAGCGGATTCGGTAAATTTTGTGTCAAGGCAAAGAATCAACGTCGCGGACGTAATCCTGCTACCGGAGCGGACATGATTCTAGATCAGCGCCGAGTGGTAACCTTCAGATGCTCTCATCTGTTGAGGGATAAAATTAATAATCCGTTTTAGAAGTCATTACAGGCTCTTACGGATTATTCAGCGGTGAATCTAAAAACAGTTTCGATCATCAACGGGTTGGAGAAGGCCACGACTGAATATGGCCCCTTCAAAATGGTAATGCAAACCCACCCATAATTCGAGCATCTCTTCAATATGAATGAGATGCTTTTTTATTGGATAAAGCCGATGACCGGTATTCTCATTCGATGGCTGACAACGACAGCCGCCATTGTCGCCACCGCTTATTTACTGGATGGTATCTATGTCAGCAGTTTTTTTTCTGCGCTTTTTGCAGCGGCTGTGCTTGGAATTTTAAATGCTGTTTTGAGACCGATTGCCTTATTGCTGACCCTTCCCATAAATATATTAAGCCTGGGTCTTTTTACGTTTATCATCAACGCCCTCATGTTAAAAATGGCCTCGGGCATCATCCCGGGATTTGGTGTATACGGATTCTGGACGGCTATTTTCGGCTCATTGCTGATCAGCCTCATCAGTTGGCTTTTAAATGCCTTTGTCAGCGAAAAGGGCACAGTGACAACGATCCACGTCCAGCGGGGACATATCAAGACAAAGGGGAATCAGGACGACACGATTGATCTGGAGCATAAGGGGGACAATCGCTGGGAATAGAAAGCTATCACAAAAAAGTTGAGCCTGTTACCCGTTGGCCCGTTAGCCGGTTTTTATAAATCCTGATGACATCCAATTTTTAACGGGCTCAACGGGCTAAACCGGCAACCGGCCAACCCTCTTACAAAAAGAAAACCCTGCAGCCGATTCGGGCTGCAGGGTTTTTAGGTTAAGATAAGCGATGCTATTCTTTAAATATGGCTTTGGGTCGTTCAGTGCTGCCGGTGGCATTGGGAAAATCCTCGGCAACGTAAGCCTTTTGGCCGGTTTCGATCAGATGATTGGCCTCTTCCATATAGTTGGCAAACCGCAGCTTGCACTCGTAGAAGCCGTGCCACCAGGCATAGTCAGGCGCCATCATCATCGCGCCCATGCGGGCCCGTCGGCCCTCATGGTGCCACAGTTCGTAATATTCGACCTCTAAGCGTTCATCGAAGAACTTGGTTTTATCCAGCAGGCCCTTTTCGTAAAGCTCGTCAAGTTTGGCCTTGGCCGGTTTGAAATAGACCTCGTTATATTCCTCCACGGCCTTGTCAAAACCATCATAGAAATCATTGATCCAGGCGTTGCCATGGCAAGCGCTGCAGATGTTTTTCATTTTCTGGCGTTCATCCTGCCAGTTGGTTCCGGAGGGAAACGCTTTGAAGTCCTGGGGACGCACCGTTAGAGGTGCCTGGGTCTCCCACGAGAGCCGCGAGGTTACATCGTGGCTGGTGGGTTCTTTGCCAGAGCCGGACATGTGGCAGGCCGCGCAGGTGGGGGCACGGTAATCCACGCCCGGCGTCCAGGTCCCGCCAGCCGCATTGAAGTTGTACTCAGACTTGTAGGCATGGTAGATGGTCCCGTGCTTGGACTCCTCATAGATTTCGATCTGGGGATGATCCGGGCCCAGGTGGCACTGGTCGCAGGCCTCCGGCATGCGGGCTTCGGCCACCGAAAACCGATGGCGGGTGTGGCATGATGTGCAGGCACCCTTGCTGCCGTCCAGATTGAGCCGCCCCACACCGGCATTGGGCCAGGTGCCTGGATCGATTTTGCCGTTTTCATCGATCTTGATCACCGTTCCGTGACAGTTGAAGCAACCGGTCTTGCGCTCATTATCCGAGTTCATCCCCTTGTTCAACCAGGGATCCAGTTTCCACATGATCTCGATGGTGTTGGCGTGTTTGCTTTTGCTGTACTGGGTGGCCTCATCCGGGTGACAGCGGGAGCAGTCCTTGGGCGTGACGATCGAGGCAATGGGCATTTTGTATTTGGCTTCGCCCCAGGGCATATCCGATCGGCTATAATACTTTTCATGGTCCTGGGCGATGTCCCGGTCGCCGGGCTGGACCAGGTGACAGTCCAGGCAGGTGATATTGGCATTGGCATGGCGGCTCTTGGCCCAGTCCGCAAAAACACCGGGTGTCGTTGCGCGATGGCATTCAATACACGCCTGGGCTTCCGGAGGGACGCTGCGCTCGATGCGGTATTCCTTGACCTTAGCAAAATTGGGCTGCTGCGCCATGGCTGCAATAACAACTAGACCGACGGACAGCAAACCAATAGTGAGAAACAGCAATATTCGCCTCATGGGTCCTGCTCCTTTCGATTATTTGATGTTCCAGGTAAAAGAAAGTTTTCTAGAAAGAACAGATTTAAAGCTGTCTAAGCCCTTTAGCCTGGTAAGGCACCTTGCGGGTCTGGCGAAACATCACCAGACCTCTTTCAGAATGCACCAGATCATAGTGACAATCGATGCATTTTTTCTCGTATCCCGGTTTGGCATACAGCACTGAGCGGTGGGCCAGCATGGCACCGCGTTTATGGGGCATGTTGAGCAAATTGCGGTGGCATTTCTGGCACTCCCTGTTATCAAAAGCCTCATAGGCGCTATTGCGTGCTTTTTCCCTGTCATATTCACCCGTAAGGAAATGAATCGCCACATCTTTAATGCCGTGGTAGGTCTTGGCAAAGAAAAAGTCAAAGGTATCCTGGGGTGCGGGCAGGTGGCAGTCCATACAATCGACAACCACACCGGAAGCGTTGTTGGTATGGGTGGATGAGCGCCACGCTACCACCGCAGGTTTTATTTCGTGGCATGAACCGCAAAAATCAGGCGTGGAAGTGCGAACCATGGTAAAATAGGACATGCTAAATAGAGGAAAGGCGATAAGGATGCCGATGGCGATAAGGATGGCGGGTTTGATGGCTTTTTTCCAAAAAGGTTTCTTTCCCTCCTGGGCCATGGCACCTCCTGTGGTTAGGGTTGTCCAGCACAGATCGGCACTTACTTACGACAATGTGGTATATAAATCAAGAAAAAAATGCGCTTATTCGCAAAAAAAATGGATTCAGCGAGCAAGAATTGCAGCTGGGGGGTCGGCAGTTTTGACCGTTTGACAAAACAGGCCGTGCGCGCTTATGATGCAAGTAAAGACGTCCGGCATCCTTTCATGCGCTTACCGTTTTCCGGATAGCACCCACCCGGTTAGTGAAGGATTATACTCAGGACTAATCCCATGCCTGGCCTAAATATTTATACCAGCAACAAGCTTGAAATTCTGGCAGCGCAGCTGGCGCAACAGCTGAAAACGCCTGTGTCGGAGGCGCTGAAACCAGAAATTATTGTCATTCAGAGTGCCGGTATGGAACGCTGGATATCCCAGGAGCTTGCACGGCACAATGGCATTTGTGCCAACATCCACTTTCCGTTCCCGAATGTATTCTTGGATCAACTCGCCCAAGAGATCATGCGCGACACTGATGCACCGTCACCCGTTGATCCGGATGTTCTGATGTTTGAAATAATGAAACGGCTTCCAAAATGCACTTCCAAATCCGGGTTTGAACAGTTAAAAGCCTACCTTTCCGATGATCGTACCCGCCTCAAAGCATTGCAGATTGCAAGCAAATTGGTCGATCTTTACGATCAGTACCAGGTATTTCGACCGGAAATGGTTTTCCGCTGGGAACAGGGCGCCAAGCCTGATCTTCCTGAAGAATACTGGCAGGCTGAGCTTTGGCGCCAACTGCAAAAAGGTCGCCAAAACCGCCATCGCGCCCGTCAACGCCAATATTTGATTGAAAAAATGAATTCCGACCCGGCGCTGTTCTCAGACTTGCCGCAACGCATATTTATGTTCGGCATATCGTATCTGCCGCTTTTTCATTTAGAGACCTTTGTGGCCCTATCGCAAATCGTTGAAACGAACCTTTTCCTGCTGAATCCCTGTCGGGAGTACTGGGGTGATATTGTTTCCGAAAAGCAAAAGCAGCGCATTCGGCGTATCTACGCGCATTCAGCCGATGTCGTCGCGGATCTGCATCTGGATGAAGGCAACCGCTTGCTGGCCTCTATGGGTGCACACGGCAAAGACTTTCATACTGTCATCAGCAACTTTGATGTTCAGGTACACGAAAACTATCAAGACCCGGAGTGTGTAAACCTTTTGAGCTGTGTTCAATCCGATATTTTAAATTTGCGAGAGCGCCAACCGGCACCAACTGAAAAAGGTTCATCAACCGGCTATTTGACGGCAGCAACCCAAGCGCCGCTGCATACGATCGACAAATCGGACACATCGATACAAATTCAATGCTGCCATAGTCCGATGCGTGAAATAGAGGTGTTGCATGATCATCTGCTGGCCATGTTTGCAGAAGACCCGCGGTTGCTACCGAAAGATATCGTGGTCATGACACCGGACATTGAAACGTACTCACCTTACATCCAGGCGGTATTTGGTGGCCAGACAGATGAGCGCCTGCATATCCCATTTAGTATAGCAGACAGGGGGGCCCGGCAGCAGGGCCATTTGATCGACGGTTTTTTTTCATTTCTGGAGCTAAAAGGATCCCGATTCAGTGTCGCACGGGTGATGCGTCTGCTGGAGACCCCTGGTGTTCGCGAAAAATTCGGACTCAAACGCGCAGACATCGAAGTCGTCGAGCGCTGGATTCGTGATACGCGAATTCGCTGGGGCATCGACGCAGACCATCGACGCAATTTAAGTCTTCCAGCAGTATCTGACAATACCTGGTATGCAGGCATCCGGCGATTGCTGTTGGGCTGCGCCATGCCGGGCAATCAACAGCAGATGTTTGATGGTGTTTTGCCTTATGATTCGGTTGAGGGCAATGAAATCCAGAGCTTTGGAAAATTTTTGGATTTTAGCGACGCTGTCTTCCAGTTTGTCAGAGAGTTGACCGAACCGAAAACGTTGCAGGCATGGAGCACACTTTTAAAACGCATGTTAAAGGATTTTTTTCTGCCGGATGAAGACATGCAAGGCGAAATAAAAAGCATGCGATCCATTTTAAATCAATTGGGCCAGTGTCAGATCGATGCGGTTTTCAATGAAAAGCTTGAAATTGAGCCGATTCGGTTTTACCTGGAACAACATTTGGATAAATTGCCGTTTGGATCGGGATTCATGACGGGCGCTGTGACCTTTTGCGCAATGCTGCCGATGCGCAGTATTCCTTTCAAGATTATCTGTTTGGTGGGAATGAATTCAGATGCCTTCCCGCGTGATTCGCAGCCGTTATCATTTGACCTGATCGCCCAACATCCAAGACCCAGCGACCGCTCTCGCAGAAATGACGACAAATACCTTTTTCTGGAATCGATTGTTTCGGCCCGCAAAAAATTCTATATCAGTTACGTGGGACAAAGCATTCAGGATAATAGCCGCATGCCGCCATCGGTTCTGGTCAGCGAACTGCTGGATACGATTGAAAGAGGATTTCAGCTGCCGGGTGGAAAAATACGAGAACATGTGGTTCGTTTTCATCGTCTGCAGGCCTTTGCTGCCCCCTATTATAGAAAGAACTCTGATCTTTTCAGCTATTCCGCTGAAAACTGTTCTGCAGCTTCGTGTCTCTACAAAAACAAAAAAGATACCGTACTCATCAGCCGCCCCATACCCCTGACAGGGCCGGAAAAAGCCGAATTGCGCCATTTGGATATCGAATCTTTATGTCGTTTTTTCAGCCATCCAACCAAATTTCTGCTGCAACAGCGACTAGGCATTTATCTGGAACAAGCTGCCGCGCTGATTGAAAAGCGTGAAGATTTTGAATTAGACGCTTTAGATCGATTTCTCGTCGGTCAGCGCTTGGCAAGCACTCGCATGGCAGGCAATGATCTGGACGCTTATCGAGCGGCCCACATGGCCATGGGTCAATTTCCACATGGAAACGTCGGAGTTTTGCTATATAATGAAATGAGCAGCGCGGTGGAGCAATTTGTCGACAGGGTAGAGCGTTTTCAAGAAAATCCCATTGCCGGACCATTGGAAATGCCATTCGATGTCGATGAATTCAACCTGCGGGTGAGATTGCCACAAATTTATGATCATGGGCTGGTTCAGTATCGATATGGCAGACAGCGAGCGCAGGATTTGTTGCAGTTGTGGATTTACCATCTTGCATTTTGTGAAGTAGCACAGGATGACTGGCCGCAGACCAGTATGATGATTTTTCAAGATTCGGTCTGGCAGTTTCACCCTGTTGATCAGCCACAACCATTTTTAACTGACCTGCTCAACACCTTTAAAATGGGTTTGGAACAGCCACTCCATCTGTTTCCAACCACATCTCTGGAATATGTTCAACAGCAGCAGATCAAAGGCAAATCTGAAAAGGCGGCAATGGCAATGGCCCGGCGTAAATGGAGCGGTAATGATTTTTCCAGGGGCGAATCAGATGATCCCTATTTTGATCTCTGCTTTAAGATGACCGATCCACTGGACGCGTCTTTTATAGAAGTTTCCAATGCGGTATTTGGGCCGTTACTGTTAAGTGGAAGCCCGCTCGAAACCATCGTATAAAAATGGTTGAGAATCCGGCTGGTGCAAAAACCTAATGACATGATTAAGTTCAAGGAGAAAATCAATGGCAATGATTGTTCAGCTGCACGAAGGTGTGGCCATTAAAAAATTTAAATTGGACAAACCCACTATGAGCATGGGTCGCGACCCGGAAAGCGATATTTTTATCGACAACACAGTGGTCAGCTCGCGACATGCAGTGATCACCGTTGAAGCCTCAACTGAAAGCGGTGGTAAACCGCAGTATGTCATCGAAGATTTGAAAAGCACCAATAATACGTACGTCAATGGCAAGAAAATTGAGCGTCATCTGCTCGCTCACAATGACTTGATCCGCATCGGCTGGAACAATTTTAAGTTTATCGATGAAGAGCAAAAAGACCCGAATCAGACCGCAAAAAT
>JASFEV010000032.1:0-23013 GCA_050124655.1 Desulfobacterales bacterium | reverse complement strand
AGAAAACGGCATACCCTGGGCGTCCCGTTTGTCATGGCAGGCGGCCAATCAGGCGATAGCATATCATCTCCAGCGTTACCGCACTGATCTGAAGCAACTATACGACCAAGCGCAAACGCTCAAATCCCGTCTGAACGCTGTTTTTCCCATTTTGAATGCCCTCTGTACGCACAGCTGCCCCTGGTGTCCGGATCCCTGCTGCCTAAAAGCCAATGCCTGGTTCGATTTAAAAGACCTTCTGTTTTTGCATTTCAATAAACTATCCATTCCACCGTGCCAGCCGAAGGCGAGTTCAGAGACCCCATGTCGCTACTTCGGATCCAAAGGCTGCCGGCTACCGCGCATCACACGGCCCTGGATTTGCACCTGGTACTTATGTCCAACACAAACGGCGAAATTGAGAAAGGATCATCCTGCCAAGCACAAATTATTAGACCAGGCATTTGCCCAAATTAAATCCGATCGCAATTTGATGGAAAGTGAATATATTCGAATTGCCTCATAAGCCTTAGCGGCTTTGCGCGAAAAACGAAATACCAATGGATCTAAATATAGGGAAAATACCACGGCCGATATATCTCCGGTACATTCTGCTGAATATTCCGGGATTGGTAGCCGTTATTCTGATTTTAATTATCATCCAGTATTGGGTCGTCCTGCCGGTTTGGCTTTTCTGGAGTATTATCGGTTTCTGGATAATCAAAGACGCGGTGCTGTTTCCTTTTGTCTGGCGGGCTTATGATTGGGATCGACCCGGCCGGTCGCGGTCAATGATCGGTCAGCGCGGTATTGCCAAAGAGCGACTGGCACCGTCGGGCTATGTGCAGGTTTATGGAGAACTCTGGCGGGCTGAAAAAATGGGTGACGGACCACCGATTGAGGCAGGGCAGCCGGTGCAGATTATCAAAATGGAGGGGCTGACCCTATTTGTTGAAGAACGCAACCCTGCAGAATCCAAGTAACATGTTTCTGGGTTATAAGAGCAGATAATTTATTTTTCGACCCTTGCGATTTATGCTATAGTCTAAGATATGCAACTTTAGTCTGTCTTAAACAGCTTGATTTTAAGCTGTTCGGGGTGCGGACGTAACGATGGATAATGAAACAACCGGCAATGATAATATAATCGATTGTCCTCAATGCAGCGTTAAAAACCCCATTGAGTCTGATATATGTTACAATTGCGGCGTATCTCTGCATGAGCCACCGGCGACAAAGGCCAGCTGGTCGTGGATTCCCGCTGTGGCATTTATCCTGTTTGTGGGGGGGCTGCTTTATTTTTTCTATTTCGATTCAAACCGCACGAGTGCACCACCGCCAAAGACCAAACCCACTGCTGCAGATAAATCCATACCCAAACACCAACCAGCACCGTTGCCCGAGAAGGCTTCTTTTACGAAGGCCGGCGTAGCTGACGAGGCCGAGTCTATCACTATTCCAGTCGGATTGTTGCGTATTAGAGATGTTGTTGGAAATCTGCTTTCTGAAACAATGGTACCCGTTGTTGGCGGCGGCTGGATTGCATTGCCCTCCCGTCAGACACTAGGTGGATATAACTGGATTCTTCAGATGGATTCCGGTACCCAACATGCCATCGAAGGCGGTATTATCAACGATCTGGAGCCAATCAGTCTCTGGCGAATTCGGGAAGATCAAATGATAGACAGTCCGGATTTGCATTTCTGGTCGGCCGACACACAGTTGACCTGGATGGCGCTCAGATCTCCGGATCCGCCGGAACGAATTGACATCGGAGCTGTGGTAGCGCAGGGCAATTTTACTAAAGGCGCTGTCTCAGACGATATAAACGATGCTGGTGTATTTATCCAAAATGATCGTGTGGTTGGCTGGACTTTCGGTGATTCTGACAAGGGTGCTTTTTTGTGGAACGGAGAAGAGGGGCGCAATTTAAAGCCAGATATCCGCGTGGACGATTACTATCGACTCAGCTTTGCCAACAGCCGTGAAGAAGAGTTGGTGCGAGCGCTTGCGATGGGCGATGAGTATTCGAATTTAGATCGATTGGATGCGTTTGCCCGTGCATTTCGTTTTGAATCCAAGCTTTCATCCGCCCAAACCCCTGACTATTTGAAACCTGAAGTGGTCATCGGCCAAATACGGCTGGTTCTGTCACGTGCGGTCCAGGAAGGCTTTGGAGAACAGGCGACCGATTATTTAGATGCCGAGATCCTCGCTCAGACCGCCGATATTGCGTTGACTTTGGATGTGGTTGCTTTAACGGCTCAATCTAATGGCCAGGAAGAAGCCATCGATTTAATGGAAAGCGCGATCGAAACAGTCGCGCCCAAAAACGATCAGGAGAGAGTCCAACTGAATGAACTTCACTCCGGACTTTATCAAAGCTGGCTGAATGAGCTGCTTGAAGGAGGAGATACCCAATCGGGCTGGCAGGTATATGCCCGGGGCGGCCAGCAGCTGCCGGATGATCTCAACATTTATTTGTTTGGTGTAAAATTGGCCCTGGCGGAAGATGATTGGGAGACAGCAGAACAGCTATTGGCGGCCAGACAGTATCCGCCGACCTTTAGCAATGAGGTCAGAAGTCTGCAGTCTGTTATCTCTGAGCTAAAAGGCCAGGAGTCAAAGATCGTGATTCGTTTTGCACCCGGCACACGCCAAATACCGGTAACAGCCTCAATCAATCAGGAAGCCTCACAGGATTTTATCGTTGATACAGGTGCATCAATGACCACGATCCCCCTCTCAACCATCAGAGCGCTTGGTATTGTCATTTCGGTGCGAAACCCGCGTCGTAAGATTTATACGGCCAGCGGCGAACTTGTTGCGCCTGAAGTCGTTTTGGATTCGATTACGCTTGAGGGATTTGAAGTCAACAATGTCAAAGCGCTGGTGATGGATCTTCCCAATCAACCCAACGTAGGGCTGCTGGGTTTAAATTATTTGCGCCGCTTCAGAATGGATTTGAATACCGATGAAGGGCTGCTGATGCTGGCGCCCAAGTAAGTTGAGCCCGTTGCCCGGCGAAGGTTTCCGTGAAACGGGATTCGCCGGTTTGCCTATAAGAAAATTACGTGGTTATCTGGGAAACTCCCGTTTAATATACCTGATATGTTTCTCACCACGAAGAACACGAAGATCACAAAGGGAAAACACATAATTTTGCTTTTGTCTCTTCGTGTACTTCGTGCCCTTCGTGGTTATATGTGCCGCACTTGAGCTTTCCGCATAAGCGTAAAAAATTACACTAGGGCAAACTAAAAGTCCTCGATAACGCTTCCTTTTTCCACATAGTGTTCGATGTGGCTCTGGGCATTAACCAGGGAGTGCATCGCTGCCTCGAATCGCATAAAAACCGGATCTTCTTCACCCAGCTGTAGCTTGGCTTTCTGTAGGATTTTTAATCCCTGGGTCAGATGGGCATTTATATCATTTAAAATAGACTTGCGTCTGCGATGCCGTTCGCGCTCTTTTGCAATCACCGGCAACAATCGCTGGATAGAATATTCCACCAGGGCATCCCGCGGCGTATTGAATTTGCGGGATGTCTCTTCCAAGCTGGAAAGCGTCCGCCGGCTGACCACGAATGTTTTTTGAATACGATCCAGGGAGCCAAAGGCCTCGTATTCGATCTCGTTCGCAATCATGCTCAACGATCGGGCATCCTCGATCAGATGATCAAAAAGCGATTTTTGTTTAATCCCTAAATGGGTGGCAACGATACTGAGCACATCGATTGCACGGGCCGATAACTTAAAGGTTGCGCGAACCGATTGTCGCCCCCTCAGATCGGAAGATGACGGCAATGGTATATTCAATTCCCTAAGCGGTGCATCTTTATCCTTTTTTGCCATTTTGCCCTGCCTTGTTTCGGACTTAACGCCCTTTGTCAAGCCTCATTACGAATAACATGATACATAATAAATCATATGGCATTCATTATAAATTGATTATTTTGCATTACATATTTTGGGCGAAAAGTAAAACGAATAAATAGCAGGATCATTCAATTATCAGGTTTTAAATCTTGGTGTCCGGATTCAGAGTTCGAAGTGCCTTGGCTACTGGTCTCTGGCTGCTGGCAGCTGGCTTTCGGTTGTTACACACCGGCTCTTAGCCAGAAGCCAGAGGCGAGCGGCCAGCGGCCAAAGTAGTGAATTGCTGAACACCTAGATCTGGCGACTACCGCCCGAAACTTTGCAAAAGGCAAGGCGTGCTCTATGGCAAATTATGTAAGTATTGTAAGCGTGGGCTATTGAAAGCGGGCGGAGATGGTTTGGTGTTGTTCCTCGTCAATATAGGCGTAGCGTCTGAGGGCATCCACAATCCAGCGGGCTTTCCATTTCAACCAGTCACTATTTTCGGTGGGATTAATTTTTAACGGTCGCGGAATGACAGCCACCAGGCGGATGATTTCCTCCAGGGTTAGCTGGCCAACGTCTTTGTTAAAATAGAATTCAGAGGCCATCCTCACCCCGAATATGCCCGGTCCCCATTCGATGACGTTGAGATAAATCTCAAAAATTCGATCTTTAGAAAGATCCTTTTCCAGCCTCAAGGTGATCAAAACTTCCTCGATTTTGCGTATAATGCTCTTTTCAGTGGAGAGATAAAGATTTTTAGCCAGTTGCTGGGTAATGGTGCTGGCACCGCGGGCGTATTCTTTTTTTGCCCAATTTTTTTTAATGGCCTCCTTCAGTTCTGCAAAGTCGACGCCCTTGTGCTGGTAAAAGCTGGCATCCTCGGTCACCCTGACGGTCTCTCGCAGCAACTTGGGAATGGCTTCCAATTCAATCCACTTTTGTCGGATACGGAAAGTTGCATCAACATTCTTGGCCTCTCTGTAGCGCTGGACCATCAAGGCCGTTGATCTGGGATTTTTGGTTTTTAAATCGCTCACATCGGGCAATCCCACATAAAAATAAAATCCGGCAACGACGACAACCAACAGGATGGCGATCCCGATTATTTTAAATGCTGATTTCATTTCCTATACCTGAAAATGTATGGATATCCAACTTGTGCGATGCTCAGGTAATAAATAACCGGATTTTTATCTGAAAGAAAGATCTTTTTTATTAAAAAAGGCGGCGCCCCATCAGGAACCCCGCCTCTTTCTTAGATCGTTTAAGATCGTTTAAAGTTTGAAGCTATCTCAAAAATAGTAGATCACGCCCAAGGGCAAGGCGAAAACCGATTCAAAAGTGGAGCATACACGATAGTATTCGAGCATTTTGAATTGGTTTTGAACGCAGCCCTTGGGCGTTAGATGCATTTTTGAGTTAGCTTCTATTTGACTTCTTCGTATTCAGCATCCACAACATCTTCTGCATCGGCGCCTTGTGCCGATCCACCCGATGGATTGTGAGTGTTACCGGCATACGCATCCTGTGCGTGCCCCTCCGGTGAAGCCTGCTGATACACAGAAGCGGCCAGCTTGTGAGACACCTGGTTCAATGCTTCCGTCAGGCGCTTGATTTCAGCGCTGTTTTCACCTTCGATCTCTCTTTTGAGGCTGGCAATCGTCTGCTCGACTTCAGCTTTCAGTCCCCCATCCACCTTATCGCCCAATTCGCTGAGGGTTTTTTCAGCGGAGTAAATGAGCGTGTCGGCTGAATTGCGGGCATCGGCCAGCTCTTTTTTGCGTCGGTCTTCCTCGGCATGCAGCTCGGCATCTTTTACCAGTCGATCGATTTCTTCCTGGGATAATCCCGAAGAATGGGTGATTTTAATCGACTGCTGTTTGCCGGTGGCCATGTCCTTGGCAGAAACTTCTACAATCCCATTGGCATCGATATCAAAAGAAACCTCAATCTGGGGTGTTCCGCGCGGTGCCGGTGCAATACCCGTCAGCTCGAAACGTCCCAGGGTTTTGTTGTCCGTGGCCATCTCACGCTCGCCCTGAAGCACGTGAACCGATACCGCCGGCTGGTTGTCTTCTGCGGTGGTAAAGGCTTCGCTCTTTTTGGCCGGGATGGTCGTATTTTTTTCAATTAAGCGGGTCATCACCCCACCCAGCGTTTCGATACCCAGAGAAAGCGGAGTTACATCCAACAACAAAACATCGGATACATCGCCTTTTAAAACACCGCCCTGGATGGCAGCGCCCATGGCGACCACTTCATCCGGATTGACGCCTTTATTCGGTTCTTTGCCAAAGATTTTAGTAACGCGTTCCTGAACGGCGGGCATGCGGGTCATACCGCCAACCAGGATAACCGAATCGATGTCTGCCGCAGAAAGGCCGGCATCCTTAAGGGCTGTGCGGCACGGTTGCTCCAGTTTATCCAGCAGGCCACTGACCAGGCTCTCAAGCTTGGCACGCGTGACCCTGATATTCAGGTGCTTGGGACCATTGGCATCTGCAGTGATAAACGGCAGATTGACGTCGGTCTCCACCGATGCAGACAACTCAATCTTAGCTTTTTCAGCAGCCTCTTTTAGACGCTGTAGCGCCATCTTGTCGTTTCTCAGATCGAGTCCCTGATCCTTTTTAAATTCATCGGCCAGATAATCGATTAATTTTAGATCGAAATCTTCACCCCCTAAATGGGTGTCTCCATTGGTGGCTTTGACTTCAAAAACACCGTCGCCGATTTCAAGAATCGATACGTCGAAAGTGCCGCCGCCCAGGTCGAAGACCACGATCTTTTCATCGGTTTTCTTATCCAGACCATAGGCCAGGGATGCCGCCGTCGGCTCATTGATAATGCGCAAGACATTCAGCCCGGCGATTTTACCGGCATCTTTGGTGGCTTGGCGCTGACTGTCGTTAAAATAGGCCGGTACGGTAATGACTGCATCACCAACCTTTTCACCTAGATATTCTTCAGCCGCTTTTTTAATGTTGGCCAGAATAAAAGATGAAATCTCCGCCGGACTGTGTTGTTTTCCGCGCAAATTGATGCGAACATCACCATTGGATGCCTTCTCAATTTTGTAAGGCAACACCTTGATATCGTTTTGAACTTCCGTAGAGTCATATTTGCGACCAATCAATCGTTTGACACCAAACACTGTGTTTTCCGGGTTGGTGACGGCCTGTCTTTTGGCAATTTGCCCGACCAGGCGCTCTCCCTTGTCGGAAACAGCCACCATGGATGGTGTCGTACGGCCGCCTTCGGGGTTGGTTATAATCTTTGCATCACCGCCGTCCATGATGGCGACACATGAATTGGTTGTTCCCAGGTCTATTCCTATGATTTTACTCATGATAATTCCTCCTTAAGTCTAATTACGTGCTATGAATGGTTGTCTAAATCATTACCCAAATCATTACGCTGTTTGGCCTTAACGGCACAACGCGGCAATTCAAAATTTTCGATTATTGCGCCCTTGTCGACAAAAGCGCTGATTTCGCTTTGCGCCGATGCCAAAGCCTTGATGGCGTTTTTAAAGTTTATGGTGGTTGGATCATCATTTCCCAGATCCGTCTCAAGTTCTACCAGAAGCTCCAGGCCTTTGTCCAAAAAGTTACCAATATCATTTAAAATTCTTTTGCGTATGCCATGCCTTTCACGCTCGCGAGAGATAATTGGCATCAAACGCTGAATGGACATTTCAACCAGCGCATCTCTGGAGGCGTTCGCCTTCTTAGCGGTCCTTTCAATAGATTTTAGTGACTTTCGGCTTATAACAAAGGTTTTTTGAATGCGTTCCAAATCCTTCAGCGATGCGCTGTCGATTTCCCTGGCGATCATCATCAAGGATTGAGCATCTTCTACTAAATGATCAAAAATCGATTTTTGCTTGATGCCCAGCTGGGCTGCTACAATAGCGAGGGCTTCAATCGCTTTGGTTGACAACTTAAATGTTGCCCTGACCGATTGTCGGCCCCTTAAGTCTAAAGTCTTTGGATGCGGCAAAGACATATTGTTTAACCGCATCGTTTCTTTTTGCGGTTCCATTTATCACCACCTCCCATAAGCGTATCGAGTGCGCCCAATTTTCATTACCTTAATGTAATACACTTATTTAGTAATGCAATAAAAAAAGTTTAATATTTTATTGACAAATTTATTTTCATATATATTATATTTTTAAACGTAAATAAGAAGCCATTTTTCAGACTTAAGGAGGTAATAAAATGATGAATCTAGTCAGATGGAATCCTTGGAGAGAAATGTCAACTTTGCAGCACCGCTTTAACAGCTTCTTTAACGAGCCGTTTTTTCGCAGCGGCAGTGAAGATGACGAACTTCGCATGGGAAGCTGGATGCCGGCTGTAGATATGTTCGATGATGATGACAAAATCGTCATCAAAGCCGAGTTGCCTGGCATGGACAAAAAGGATATTTCGGTTGGCATTGAAAATCGGGTTTTGACCCTCAGCGGAGAACGCAACTACGATAACGAGGTCAAAGAAGAAAACTACTATCGTCGTGAAAGAGCTTACGGAAGATTCAAACGCGCTTTCAATTTGCCTGCTGAAGTGGATTCGGATCAGATCAAAGCCGATTTCAAAGACGGTGTTCTGAAAGTTGAAATTCCGAAACCTGAAGAACAAAAACCCAAACAGATAACGGTTCATTAATTAGAATGCGACCATAGCACAGAAGGGTATCTTCAAATAGGGCGACTATTAGGTCGCCCTATTTTTTTAAAAATACGGGTTATTGCTATGCAATGTTCTTAAAGTGTTTTATATTATATGAAAGTTTTAAAATCAGTTCAGGTGAGGTTTTAAAAAAATGACGAATAAACCACCAGGTAAAGTTCGCCGATTTCTAAGCTCTTTTTGGAACGGTGTTTCGGTCTTGCGCCGTTTCGTCGGTAATATGATATTTCTGTTGTTGCTTATCTTTTTCATTGGAATCTTTTTTTTCGACAGCGGAGAGGAAGTACCTGATGGTGCAGCTTTGGTTTTTGCTCCCGAAGGCGATATCGTCGAGCAAGAAACTGAAACGATGCTTTCCAGTGATTTATTTGGCGATGCCGCCCAAAAAGATATTCTTCTAAAAGACATTATTGATGTGATCGATTATGCCAAAGATGATGACCGCATCCAGGTGATACTGCTAGATCTGAGAAAATTGGGCAGATCCGGCATCAGCAAGCTTCAGGACATCGGGGCTGCGCTTGAACGTTTCAAAGGTAGCGGCAAGCAGATTTTTGCTTTTGGCGATTCCTATAACCAGCGTCAATACTTTCTGGCGTCCCATGCAGACAGGCTCTATCTGAGCCCGATGGGTTCAATTATGTTGCAGGGCTTTGGCCTCTATCGAATGTACTTCAAAACAGCATTGGAAAAGCTTAAAATTCAATTTCATGCGTTTCGGGTCGGCACCTATAAATCAGCGCTGGAACCTTTTTTACGCGATAGCATGTCTGATTACGCCAAAGAAGCCAACTTGGCTTGGCTCGAGGTCTTGTGGGATCATTACAAACGCGTCGTTGCCGAGCAAAGAGGCCTGAATCCGCAAAGCATAGACGATTATGTGAACAATTTCCCGGCCTATCTGGCAAGAGCCGATGGCGACGCCGCCGTAACCGCCTTTGACGTTGGTTTGGTGGATGAACTCATGACCCGTGATCAAGTTCGACAAGAATTGATCGACATCGTCGGCTTGGATAAAGACGGCCTTTCCTTTAAACAGATAGCATTCGATGCGTATTTTAATCAAATTCGTCCCGCTTTGAAGCAAGATCACCTAAACAAAGACAAAGTCGGCATTATTGTTGCCAGCGGTGTCATCATGGATGGCGAGCAGCCGAACGGCAGAATCGGCGGCGATACCATCTCGGACCTGCTCGTCAGAGCGCGTACAGATAACAGGATAAAGGCCGTGGTGGTGCGGATCGATAGCGGTGGCGGCAGTGCCAGCGCATCTGAAGTCATTAGTAGAGAAATCGAGCTGACCCGCCAGTCCGGCAAACCGGTTTTCGTATCCATGGGATCGGTGGCCGCTTCGGGCGGATACTGGATTGCCGCCCAGGCCGATCAAATTTGGGCAACACCAACGACGATTACCGGATCAATTGGGATCTTCGGCGCTTTCCCGACTTTTGAAAAAAGTCTGAAATCCCTTGGTATTACCAGTGACGGTGTCGGTACTACCAAACTATCAGATGCATTTGATCCCAGTCGGCCACTCAATGACTTGATTGCCCAATCGCTAAACCAGATGATCGATCAGGGCTATCGGCGTTTTATCCAGCGGGTGGCTGAAGGTCGGAATATGGCACCAGAAGCAGTTGAAAAAATTGCCCAGGGTCGCGTTTGGGCCGGAATCACAGCGCAAGAACTGGGTCTGGTTGATGAAATCGGCAATCTGGAGGATACCATCCGTGCAGCTGCTGATCAGGCGGATTTAAAAGATTATGAAACCAGCTACATCACACAACCGCCAACAACAAGGGAGCGACTGATTAAAAGGCTGAATCGATTTATTTTGGGCATATTGGACACCTCACAGCTGACCCGTCATCCGGCAAAAAAGCTATACGATATGGTTTTCGATAGCGAAATCGATGATATTTTACTTGCTGAAGATCCGCTCGGATTATACGCTTTTTGTCTGAATTGCATTCAGCCTTAGCGACAAAACCGGCGATACGATTAATCAAAACAATTTTTTATATTACGCCTATATCACCTAAAACTCACCCATTTTAGGCGTCCATTCAATCTTTTTGAAACCTTCCGTCGATCAAATGTCTCTTAATAGCGTTCAGCATCGCTTATCCTGGTAAAAATGCCTGTAAGGAATGAGGTGCATGATGCACTAATGCAGAATGCATCGTATTCACGGCTATGGATGAAAGTCTCCAACGCGCTCAAAACTCAGGTCCCAATAATAGAAAAGGCGATGCAGGGTCTTCCCGCCATCGCCTTTTATGTCAGTTTATAATTTGCTGCCCATGGGGCATATAAACAGCTAAGCCAAATCGTTTAACAGTGCCTCTTTCAACATTTTATCGGCTATTTTTTGCTCATCAATCTCGTAAGTTCCTTTTTCGATTTGTTCTTTAAGCTCGGCAACTTTGTCCTCGCGGACATCCGGTATCGCTTCTAATTGTTTTTGGGCTTCCTGTAGATTTTTAGCTGCGTTTGATAGCTCGACGGTGTCTGCCTTGGTTTGCTGCTCTTCCGGTTGCTCAGATGCAGCGTCAACCTTATCCTTTTCCTGAACCTGATTCACATACGCTTCAATATTGACAGTGTCTTTGGGAGTAATTTCCATTTTATGGCAGTCTCCTAAAAATTCTATCGGTCGGCAATCATTCTAACCACACAACCATCATTATTTACAAAAATTCTAATACACTGGCTTCTGCGTGTCAAATTAATTACGATTTAATTATATTATCGGTAAAAACGTTACATACTTTAGTCTTTTTTTGCAAATTTACACGATGCTTTGCTTTTCAAGAAATTTTACAACATATTCATATAACAATAAATAATGATAAAAGTCGCATTTTACTTTGCAAAAAGCCAAATCTGATCCAAAAGACGTTTAGGCCGGCCTAGAATTAATATGCCATTATCATGCCAAAATGATTTAATCCTCTTCATTCCTCAATAATAATTCTTTATCCTTTACAGTCCACTAAATGGCTCTATCTTAATTGATAACTAGAAGCTACCTCAAAAATGCATCTAATCCGCCGGAGGCGGACTCAACCGGCCAAACCTTTTAAGCATTTTTTGCCAATGGTTTGGGTACTAGAAAAAAAGATTATCTATCTGCAAAACTGTGGATATATATCGAACAGAAGTGAATGACTGAATCTTCGAATTTAATGCCAACAGCCCATCGTAGCGCTCGTTTAGCAGCCATTGATGTCATGCGTGGCATGGTTATGGTCCTCATGGCGCTGGACCATGCTTCCCATGCTTTCAATGCCGGTCGATATGTCAAAGATTCTTACGCGTGGTATCCAGCCGGTGCTGAAATACCAACCCTTCAGTTTTTCCTCCGTTGGGTGACGCATCTGTGTGCCCCCACTTTTTTATTTCTGGCCGGCTTTGTGCTGGCATTGAGCGTTGCCAGGCGGCAGACCCGGGGCGAACCAGAGCGGACCATTGACAAAGATATTTTCATACGCGGCATTTTTATCATGCTGCTGGATCCCCTCTGGATGCGTTTTGGTTTTGGGCACCGAACCGTTCTTCAGGTACTTTATGCCATTGGTGCCAGTTTTTGTTTGATGGCACCCCTCCGCAGACTGGGGATGCGCAGCCTGTTTGCGATTGGTTTGGGCCTTTTTCTTTTCGGGGAAGCACTGATGGGACTGGCGCTGTGGGCCGGTATCGATCAAAGACCAGGTCTGATTGGCACATTTTTCGTTACTGGAGGGACGGTGACAAAAGGCGTATATGTGCTGTATCCGCTACTGCCCTGGTTAGCGTACATGATCTTAGGCTGGGTATGTGCACGCCATATGCTGGTGACAAAAGATTTTAATCCGGTTGCGTTTTTTTTAAAGGCAGGCGTTGTTTCTTTAATCACATTTTTGACCGTTCGCGGATTTAATCATTACGGCAACATGCTGTTATACCGCTATGACCATTCCATTCCGCAATGGTTGCACGTGAGCAAATATCCGCCCAGCCTTTCATTTGCAGCCCTTGAACTGGGCCTTATGTTTCTGATTTTAGCGTTTCTGTTTGCTGTATATCAGAAACGCAAACCATCGCCGGCCAATCCGTTACTCGTGTTCGGCCGCACACCGCTTTTCTTTTACATTCTGCATGTTCATCTGCTGATGTTGGCTGCCTGGGTGCTCAAGTTGTATCGCACCGGCGGGCTGGCCGAGACCGGTCTGGCGACCGTGGCTGTTTTACTGGTGCTGTATCCGCTCTGCCGCCGCTATGACCGTTTCAAACGTGCCCACCCGAAAAGCCTTTTTCGCTATTTGTAATTGAAGTAGCGCTGATCCACCTGAAAGCATCACCGAGGCGGAATGTGCCCGTTTGTCAGATGCTGAGATCATATGGGATTTAAGCAAATACCGCTGGCTATGTTGTATTCCGAAAAGCGAAGATGAGTACGAAACCTGCTTGCCGATCAGTGACATGCGGCCGTTGCCCAAAACAAGTGTGAAGCCCTTCCCCCCCAAAGAAACCCGTACAATCAAGCAAAGTCCCCAGAAACAATAAAGCAAGTACCCACCGATACGCCATTACAATTCTTAAGAATGCGCGATTTCATTTGATCTCGAAAAGATGACCGTCATCATCCCGCATAAATGTCAGCGTCCTATCTCCCTTGGGGACTTGAATGATCTCCATTTGCAGCTTGTGGCTTTTTTCTAAAAACGCTTTTAAATCCTTAACCGCCAGACAGACATGGCTGATTGGATCATCCTGCTTGACCGGTTGCCCGGTGATGAAAATTTCAAAATGAACACTTTCGCCCCGGTAGTTGATCATCAGCAGCTCGGTGTCGACCTTAAAAATGGCCTTGGCCAGGGAAATATCAAGGGTCTTGGGTTCTTCTTTTTCCAGACCCAAAAGATGCTGGCAGAGTCGATCTGAATTTTTTTCGGAACTACAGGTCAGAGCCACATGTTTTAAGATCATCAGCATATCCTTCCAATCCAAAGCTGTTCGTAGCAGGCGAGACACCCGTTTTCATAGACGACAAAAAATCAATTCTGCAGGTTGCCCAATCCGCAATCGACTCGACTGCCCTCGGCCATGAGCTCGGGCTGAATGGAGCCCTTTGGCCGTGAGCTCAGGGCCGAACGGCTCGTCGCAGGCCACAATCTAAAATCCAAAATCAATAATGGGGCTTAATAATGACTTTCAGGGACTCCTGGCCTTCAATGACCATCCTGAAGCCCTCGGCGATATCCTGCAGCGGAAGCCGGCGGGTAATCAAATCGTCGACTTCGATTGTGCGGGTCTCAATCAGGTTTATGGCTGCTTCAATATCGGGCGGACCGCAATAATATGAAGTGATGATTCGCGTTTCGCGTGTCCAAAAATGATTGATCGGTATCGTGACGGCTTTATCGGGGTGCGGTACGGCGAAAAAAACAATCACACCACCTTTATCGACGCAATTCCACGCCTGTTCAACAGCACTCATTGCAGAAGTGCACAGAAATACCGCATCCGCCTTGCGGTTGTTGGCTGCGGCCAATTGCTCGGGAACATTGTCTGCGGCATCCAGGGTGATATCTGCGCCCATGTTGCCGGCAATCTCCAGCTTTTTGGGATTGATATCCGTTGCAATGACCTGACAATTCTTGGTTTTGGCCAGCTTGACATGCAACAGCCCGGACATCCCGCTGCCCATCACCATGATCGTCTGGTTTTTGCGCACCTCGGCCAGTCGCTGGGCTCTGATCACACAGGCCAGCGGCTCAATAAAGGTGCTTTGATCATATGTCATTTGATCCGGTAGGCGATAGGTTCCCTTGTCTACCAGGGAGGCCGGGACCAGAACATATTCTGCAAAACCACCGGGCAGACGTTCTTTTACATTTGAGCACACCGGATAGTGGCCGTTTTGACAGTACGAACACGTCAGACACGGCACTTTGGGCGCAATAAATACCCGGTCGCCGGGCTGATATGTCGCCACTGCCTGCCCGACTTCGACCACCTCAGCACCGATTTCGTGGCCCTGCACCAGAGGTGCTCGCGGCAGCCGATACCATTCAACGATATCGCTGCCGCAGATGCCGCATGAGATAACTTTTACCAGCATCTCTTTGTCACCGGGTTTTGGCCGGGGCACCTCTTCAATTCGAATGTCTTCGTTGTTGTACCAGACCGATACTTTCATGACTGATTTTTGAGTGTTTGGTAAAGATCCAGGGCTTTATCCGGCTTTTCGTTTTGGTGAACCACTGCCGCTACTGCCTGCAGCATTGCAATCGGAGAATCGGATTGAAATATATTACGGCCCATGTCCACACCGCTGGCCCCTTGCTGCACCGCGTTATAGGCCATGGTCAATGCATCCAGTTCCGGTATTTTTTTACCCCCCGCCATCACAATGGGTACCGGACACGAGGCACATACGGTTTCAAAATCCTTTTCGACATAATACGTTTTTATGTAATGAGCACCCAATTCGGCACAAATGCGGGTGGCCAGCCTGAAATAGCGCGCATCGCGAGCCATATCCGTGCCCACGGCGGTGACCGCCAGTGTTGGAATGCCGTAACGCGTACCGATATCCACCATCTTGGTCATGTTGATAATGGATTGTCGTTCATATTCACCACCGATAAATACCTGGACGGCCATGGCACAAACATTCAGACGTATGGATTCCTCGATATCCACGGCAATCTCTTCATTGGAAAGCTCTTTAAGGATGCTGGTCCCGCCCGATACTCGCAACACGATCGGTTTTTGGGTGGCCGGCGGGACGATACTTCTGAGGATTCCCCGGGTGAGCATCAAGGTATCTGCGTAGGGTACAATCGGAAGGATGTTGACATCAACACGCTCAAGGCCTGTTGTTGGCCCCTGAAAGTATCCGTGATCGATGGCCAGCATAACTGTACGGCCGGATTCGGGGTTGAAAATCCGGGCCAGTCTGTTTTTCATCCCCCAGTCCAGCGCGTTGGAGCCCTTCAAAAAGAATCCCTCTGTTTGCTGCGGGATATCGGTAAAATATTTTTTTCCTTCTTTCATTTCATCCGCATCGGGCATTATATTGCTCCTTTCTCTATATTGATGGGTTGAGCCGGTTGGCCCGTTAACCCGTTGGCCCGTAAATATTGAATCAGACATTATCCCTTTTTTACCGGCACAACGGGCTCAACCGGCAAACGGGCAAACTGAATAGGTGATATCTTTACCCGCATTATCGCAGGTTGCGGTTTGGGGTCAAGAAAAACCATTTATCATACCCTGACGGGTATGCTATGAATTTAGCACAACAACAGATCGGAGCAGACAATGGGTCAATTTGATAAGGATAAACAGGCCATTGTAGAATGTGCCCGCTGGTTGTCGGAACACGGTTATTTCGGTTGTGTCAGGGGCAGCGGGGGTAATATTTCGGTCAAACTTAGTGCTCAAAATATAATGGCGATAACGCCGTCGCGCCGCCCTTATCAGGAGATGACATTGGATGATATTTGTGTGGTTGATGACCAATTGACATCCATCGAAGGACGTCTGACCCCATCGGTTGAAGCGACTTTGCATCTCAGTGTCTACGAAAACCGGCCGGATGTCTATGCCGTCATTCATACCCACCCGGTGTTTGCTGGTATATTGTCAATTATCAATAAACCGATACCAGCCCTGTTTGATGAAATCACTTTTGAAATCGGCGATGGCGTGGATGTGGTCCCTTATGCCATCTCCGGCAGCACGGATCTGGCCCAAAATGTTGTCAGCAAATTAGACAACGAATGCTACTGTTATATACTACAAAACCATGGAGCCTTAAGCCTGGGAAAGGATCTTGATCAGGCCTGGAAAAATGCGGAGCTGCTGGAAAAAGTGGCCCAGATCTATTATTATGCCTTAGCGACCGGCAAAAAAATAACAACGCTGCCCCAAGACGCCGTCGAACAGATTTACAAAATGAGGGAATCAAAACAACAGCAAGACAGAATATAAAGCTCCGCCTCCGGTAAATCCTCACGGGAATTGACGCATAGCGCATAGGACATGGAGCACAGGGCATAGCGCGTAGGGCATAGAAGCGTTTTGATTAATAAATGGAGATTCAATCTTTCACGCGCTCTGATCTGCTTTTAGCTCTTGGCGATTGTTACGCCTCAATGTAAACCCTTACGCGAAGGCGAGTATTGGGTTAACTGACTAAAGAGTTTGACTATGCTTAGCGCTCGGGAAGAAGCCTATATTTTAGATCGGGCCTATATACCGGAGCATTGCATTCGTCTGATGACCTTTGTATCCGGCGGTGAGCCTCTTTTAATCGATGATTTTTTCATTTGCCGCAAAGAAAACTGGATAATTCTGATCGGCTACCCCCTGGCAGATAATTTCACTTGCGATGCCCTGCAAGCTGTTTTTTCCAAAATTAAAAAAACTTTCCGCCCCGAGTTTATATCGCTAATCGCACCGGAAATGCCATCCTCTCTGGCTACAACCTGCCGCGAAAATCAAAGTGATGCTTACTTTACCCTAAAAACGCAGAAGCCCATTATCCGCAGCTCGGTGAAACGCAACCTCAGAAAGGCGCGTCAAAACTTGCGTGTGGAAGTTTCAACGAATATGCAGGGCAGCCATCAGGAGCTGATGCATGAATTTGTTGCCCGCACGCCTTTGTCCAAACGCGTCCAAAGGCTATTGTTTCGAATGCCGGAATTTGTGGCCGCTGCAGATAAGGCTTTTGTGCTGAATGCCTGGGATAAAACAAGCAGGCTGAGCGCCTTTTATGTTGTTGACCTTGAAGCTGAAGGGTTTTCCAACTACATTATCGGATGCCATTCCAAACAGAATTATGTTGTCGGCGCCTCGGATCTTTTATTATTGGAGCTGATCAACTTGAGCCTGGAATATGAAAAGAACACCATTCATCTCGGATTGGGGGTGAATGCCGGTATTCGTCGTTTTAAGGAAAAATGGGGGGCTGTGCCCACCCGCCGGTATGAAATGTGTGAACTAGCGCTAAAAAAGCCATCTATTTTTAAATCTATTTTGTCGTGGCGCCAGTTTAGCTGATAGGATTTAAAACCACGAAATTATCTTTGTTTTTGATAGAGCACCAACGATTGAAGAGCGCCGATGTTATTTAAGAAGTCAAAACAAAAAAAGCTAAAAATGATCTGGCAGGTGCAAAAAAACGGCAGCGTTTCACAGCTTGTCGGCACCGCCCATTTTTTCCCGTACAGTTTTCGAAACGCGTTGCACCGCTGCCTGCAAAATGCGCGTATCGTCATGTTCGAAGGCCCTCTGGACGAGGATAGCATGGCCCGGGTCAGGCAAGCCGGTATGGACACCGAATCCGCTTATCACCTTTTTGACGAGCTGGATGATCAAACCATCACCGGTATCACCGGCGCGCTGATTCCGGTCTGCCGAATGAGAAATTCAACTCAATTTTTTCAGTATTGCAAGGACGATCTGAAGCAGACCGTTTATGACTTGGTGAAAGGCATGCAGCCCTGGCTGGCGTTTTTTACCCTGTGGTCCACTTACCTGCAACGCAATGGATGGAAATATTCGGTCGATATGGAAGGATTTAACCTTGCCCAAGAACTGGGCAAAAAGGTTGTATTCCTTGAAAGCATTGAAGAGCAAATAAAGGTGCTGCAAAACATATCGCATGAAAAAATCATGCATTTTCTCAAACAGACCGATCACTGGGAAACGCTTGCAAACGATTTCGTGAAATCATACTTAAAGGGGGATCTGGAAAAATTGCGGCTTTCCGGCATCCGGTTTCCAAGCCGGCATCACACCATAATCGATCATCGCGATGAAATATTTTTTGAGAGGATGCAAACTGAGCTGGCCCGGGGAGATGTCGTTGCTTTCCTGGGGGCGCCGCACCTAAAGGGTATGAGTCGTTTGCTTCTTGCCGATGGCTATCAGGTCAAAGGGCCCTGGTTGCCGGATTAAAGACAGATGACCCGTCTTTCCATCCTCCGTAGTCCCGCACAGGCGGGACGGAGGACGGGCGCTCTTGAGAGCTTCGCCGCGGCAAGCAGAGAAAAAATGAAAGAAGACACTAAACAAAATTATTCACCTGCTGCTAATGAGTCCTACCGGCAGGCCATGAATACGGCGGTTCGGATCTTAACAAATCGCGACCATTCAGCCTTTGAGTTAAACCGGAAGTTGCAGCAGCGGGGCTATGCGGCCAAGATCATCGACGCGGTGATCGCACAGTGCGAAGATTTCGGTTACATCGATGACCGCAGAACGGCTCGGATTTACATTCAGCAGCTCAAATGCAGGTGCTTTGGCAGGCGCTACATTCGTCTGGCATTAAAAAAGAAACGCTTGAGTGATCCAGCAATTGAAAGAATATTCCTGCAGGATTACCCCCAAGATGATGAATATGAATATGCCGACCGGCTTCTGAAAAAGAAAATGAAGACATTTGCGCGCGAAACAGATCCCCAAAAAAGAAGCGATAAGATATATCGCTTCCTGTACTCACGCGGATTCAGCCCCGCTGTAATTCGGGACTTAGTTAATCAGTCAAATAGTTGATTCGTTAAATCGTTTATAATGGATTGAATCCTCTGACTAATTGACTATTCAACCAATTAACTATTTAACTAAATCCACTAACTGGCGATTTCTAAAACTTCGTCGGTTTTTTCGGTAAAGGATTCTAATTTTCGGGATTGATCAGCGCTAAGATGGAGAAACTTCACGCCGATCCCCCGGTTATCGGCCCAAACGATTTCACCGATGAGGTCCATAGGCTGGCGGTCTTCGGGAGATGAGAATGTGAGCAGCATTTTCAGCCCCTTTGAAAAGGCTGTGCTGGTTTCGATAAAAGCACCGGATTTACTGATGTCTAAAATATAGCTGCGGAATTTTTGTCCCCGGATCTTAAAATGGACGTTTATGAGGCAATCTTTTCTGCTGTCTGCTCTGCGGTCCGGTTGCTCGGTTTTAGGCTGCATTTCCTCTATATGTTTCATAAAAATAAACTGCTGTTCGGTCGACATATCAATTGCCGCTTTCAACAAAAAGTTGGCTATACTTCCGTTGAGAAAATGCCTGAATAGATCTTTTTGCTGTTCCACAGAAAGGTTGGTGATCAGATAATACAAGCGGGCGATGATTTCATGATCCTTCATCTTGAGATCGGCAGCGGGGTTGCTGGTGTATTCTCTTCCTAATTTAAAAGATCGTTGCAGTGCTGAAATCATATGGTGCTCACCTTACTTTCTTAAAGCCTTAGATAATTTTTGGTTCGTCACCAAAACATCCGAAATTTGACGGGTGATTGAGCGTGTTCACCAATCACCAGGGTGACCGTATCTGGTTCTCCATCCGCAATGGCATTCTTAAGCTATTTTCTGCAAAAAGCGTGCAAAAAGCCGAATATGAACTATTTAAATAAATATCAATAAATTATGAAATATGACAAGCCTTGCAATTTAAAAAGGGGTGTGAAAAGAATGAATGAAAGTTAGGTAACACATGCCATATTTAAATGAAAGCTGGCCTTACGAGGAAAAACAAAAATCGGGATTGGCCCGTTTACCCGTAAAGAATGACATCAGATATTTATTCGATTACAACCGGCTTAACCGGCTCAACGGGCTCAACTGGCTAACCTAATGGTGAAAAATAGCAAGAATCGGGTGGCAGATCCGCTTCAAATGGCCTATTTTATTTTTATGCAAAAGTCCTATGAAAGAGGAGATTCCAAAATGACCGCTGAAACCTTTTCCCAGGCCGCCATTGATTATGAGCGAATCGAAAAAGCCATCGCGTTTTTGATCGACAATTTTCACTCCCAACCGGGTTTGGGTGAAATTGCAGACAAGATTCACATGAGTGAATACCACTTTCAGCGCCTTTTCAGCCGCTGGGTGGGCATCAGTCCCAAGCGATTTCTGCAGTTTTTAACCAAAGAGCACGCCAAGACATTACTGGAAAAATCCATTAACCTGTTGGACGTCAGCTACGAAGCAGGCCTGACCAGCCCCGGACGCCTGCATGATTTGTTTGTTACCTGTGAAGCTGTAACCCCCGGGGAATACAAGGCCAAAGGCCGGGGTCTTGACATTGCCTACGGTTATCATGCCACCCCTTTCGGCGAATGCTTGCTGGCAACGACCAACAGGGGTATCTGCGGGTTAAATTTTGTCCAAAGCGGCAAGCGGCGATCGGCTCTGGCGAGTCTGAAACTCAGCTGGAAAAATGCAACTTTATCTGAAAACCCGCATGCCAACCGATCCATTGTAGATCGGATATTCAATCCCCTGGCCGAAAAGCATGCAACGCCCCTTCATTTGATTTTAAGCGGCACCAACTTTCAAATTAAAGTGTGGGAGGCGCTTTTGCGGATCCCCTTGGGAGCGGTGGTTTCCTACGAAGACGTGGCTGTACAAATCGGAATGCCCAAAGCCACGCGCGCTGTCGGCAATGCAGTTGGCAAAAATCCGGTTTCGTTTGTGATTCCCTGCCATCGGGTCATTCGCAAAACAGCCGAATTTGGAAATTACGGGGGCGGGAGGGCACGGAAGATGGCCATGCTCGGTTGGGAATCCGTTCGTTGCAATAACTAAATGGTTATTTTTTCGCTGAGCTGTGTTCTCCGCGCATCTCAGCCCTCGACGTACAACCCAGTACGCCGAGGGCTAAAATGCTTGTGCGGCCTGTTGAACACCTTAATTATCACAAAATTAGATGTGAAATCCCGCCGCTAGGCGGGGCTCATCAAAAAAATCCCTTAATTCTGGATGCTAATTTAACATTTCCAAATCTACTAATACGTTCCTGTCTATTTAGCGATTTTTAATTAGGTGGGGTGCTAAATTAAAGCACATCACAGATTAGAGTAGAATTCTTTGGGGTTGAGTTCGGCGGGGCCGCCGAAATTGTTGTGGACAAAAAGGGTTCGGATTTCAGTGCACAGATCGCATTTGTTGATATAGCGTTTTTGTGCGGGCACATAGTTAAAGGCTTCCTGGGCCATTTCAAAAATACCCCGAATTCCCTTTGCAAACAAAGTATATAAAACCGGATATTTATCGGTCGCAAGCGGCCGGCTTAAATCTTCTCTTTTGATGGAAAGCCCGGAACAAAGACCGGGAATGTAGTTTCCAAAAAGATCAAAGTGAAAATGTCCGGTGTTTTGAAGCTCGGCGGCACAACTACCGGCATTTTCACTCAGGATCTGCTCTGCGGATTTCTTTGAAAAATACGGTCTGAAGGTTTTCAATGCCCGGCCGCCCAGGTGGATCCAGTAGCGTTGCGGCAGCTGCGTCATATAATTCGGTCCGAACAGCGCTTCAAATTCCGCCAACGAGTGGGTGCCGGTCATGTCCAATTGGGAAAGATCCCCTAAAAAATCCGAAATCCATGGAAATATGCCGATACCGGTTTTGCGGGCAGCATCAATAACGCCTTTCATCTTTGCCAATGGGATAAATTCATTGTGAAATGGGCTGATGGATACCAGCAACGTCTGCAGGCCCTTTTTCCGCAATTGCGACAGCGTGGCCACCGCCGAGTCCTTATCCTTAAACCAGGACGAATTGGTCTCAACGTAATCCACGTCGACGCCGACGGCGGCTGCGACCTCGAGGACAGCTGAGAGCTTCTGAGGCTTTAACAGGGGCTCGCCACCGCCGATGTGCACTGCTGTGCAGCCCAGCTGCCGGATCGTGCGCAGGTTTTCTTCAGTAACCTGCGGGGTCATATAATTTTTTTCCCAGGTCGGGCTGCAATTATACAGGCAATGTCTGCAGCGGGATGTACAGAAGTAATTGGTGATCAATCCACCGGATATCAGCCGTTTTATCTTAAATTCAGCCAAAAGCGCTTATCCTTTTTGGATTTTTTATTGACTTGACACCACACCCCCCGCTGTTTGTCAAGTCCGGGCGTTTTAAGGTTAGAAAAAATAAAACGATGGTATACACCTGATTGTATTAACACCCAATACCCAATACCCGATATCCAATATCCTTCTTATTGCACTTGACTATCGGTCCAAAGCGCTGCTACACCCTACTTGAATCTTGCATGAAAATTAATGAGAAAAGAATTCGAATATGATTACCTGCAACCTATCGATTCCGGTTGGAGAGGCGGAAAGCGTCTCGGGGATTCTTTCGGTTCCTGATAATTTTAATCGCCATCAAACCACAGGCGTTATTTTTGCCCACGGTGCCGCCAATGACATGTTCAATCCGTTGATCCGGTTCGTCGCCCGGGGAATACACCAGGCGGGCTATCTGACGCTACGGTTTAATTTTCTTTACAAAGAAAAAGGTAAGAAATCTCCCGACTCTCAAGCCAAACTGGTTCAAACCTGGCAAAGGGTTTATCATTTTTTGAGCAACCACTCAAAATTCAGCCCGCAAACCATTGTTGCCTGCGGTAAGTCCATGGGCGGGCGGGTTGCTTCGCAGATGGTGGCCGAAGGCCAGCTCTCTGTCAGCAGCTTG
>JASFEV010000031.1:0-23075 GCA_050124655.1 Desulfobacterales bacterium | reverse complement strand
TGGGGGTGCAAATGCTCCTTATACGCAATCTGCGGCAAGATTTTAAAGCGCTCGTCGATCGGTGCGCTAACCAGCAACGGTTCTTGCCAGAAGCCTTCGCTGCCCAAGCGCTCCGGCTCGGCTGCCACAAATTCAAATGCAAACTGACGTAATTCCTCGATTCGAATATCATTCATAGAGGTCATCTGCATCCTTAAATTGGGCCCGCACCCTTCCGGCGGATACGGCCATGACAATGGATAAAATTGCTCCAATTTCATTATCGCTGAGCCCTTCTTCCCTGGCCACGCCAAGGTATTCCTGCATTCAGGGATAGCACCCGAAGGCCATTGCCGAGGCCATGTGCAGCATCAGGGTTGTTTTGGGGTCCAGAATGTCATTGTAGCGCGCTGAATCATAAAATGCTCTGTAGGTGGCTTTTTGTTTGTCAGATAACAAATTCAATCCTCCTTTCTAAAACCCATCTCAAAAATGCATCTAATCCGCGCAGAGGCGGACAAGCGGGTAACGGGCACAACCAGCAGATTATGACCATTTTGAGTATTTGTCGTCAACGGGATAACAGGATGGCACGAGTGCTAGAATCTAAGAGATAGACACGTCAACCCCCCATCCATTTTCTGCATTTCACTGACATCCAGCTCGATAATCGGCAGCCCCAGCGCTTCAAGCTTTGTCTTTGTATTCGGAAATCCTTTGGGGACCAGCAAATGATCATTAATCCAGAGTGTATTGGCCGCATAAGACTCTTTCTGGTCTATGATAATTTTGTCGTATGCCGCTAAGGCCTCATGTTCTGCAAAATTCGGTGTGACAATAACGGTATTTTTGCCGGCATAATTTACACTGGATTTAAAATGTAAAGCGGTGCCCACCGCGACGGTTGCATGGGTTTTGCCCCGTCTGGCAAGAATGCGGCCCATCTGCTCGGCGCCCTGCTGATTGGTGCGTTGCGAGATTCCGATCAGAAAATGGTTGTCGATCATCAGGACATCACCGCCGTCAACTGTACCGGGTGCCTGAATATGTTCGAGAGGGCGAAATTGCGCGAGAGCACCGGCGATGGATTTTTCTTCACCCTGGCGTGACGGCGCGCCGAGATTGGTGATGATTGCCATCTCCGGTGTCACCACGGCTGTATCTTCCACGAAATGCGCATCCGGGTAAGCCAGCAAAGGATCAAGCTCGATGACCTTGAGCCCGATGGACTTCAAGGCTTCCGTATAGGTCATATGCTGCTTTAAAACCGACTCATAGCTGGGCGGGCCCAGTTTTGCCGTCGTAATGCCGCGATCAAAGGTTCTGGCTGGTGCGCGGACAATTGCATATCGAAATGTTTCTGACATTTAGACATCATCCTTATTTAGGTTGTAACCAGCCGAATAACTCAAGTCCATCCCGGAAGAGGACGATCGAAAAAATAATCAAAAGGACTCCCAGGATGCGCATCACCCAGATATAAAGGCGTCCTTTCAAGAATGTGCGCGAGCGCTCAACCACCATGGCCAGGATGACTTTCGAGCCGACCAACAAAAGTAAGAAGCTGCCGACAAACGACACTGTGAACAGGAAGTGTTGACTGATACTTCTATAGATGATGGGTGCGCCTACCGTCATATAAAAAACATAGGGGTGGGGATTTAAGGCATTGGTGATCACCCCTTTTTTGAACGAGCTGGTTTTGACCGAAGACAAGTTTAATTCAACGCCTTTAGTTTTCAGGCTTTCATATCCCAGATAAAGGATGAACAAGCCGCCAATAATCGAAATGCAGCCTAATATGGATTTAAATTGAGCCAGCTTGTCTAATATTAACAAAGAGACCAGAATAATAGGCACGTCCGTAATCAGGGGCGCGATTGAAACCTTCAGGCCGGCTTTGATGCCGTGTCGGAGTGTTTCTGATATCACCAGAACCAGCAGCGGACCGGGGGCAAAACCCGCCGCCAATCCCAGCAAAATCCCGGCACTCAAGAATTCAAGCATTTAATCGTTTCCAATTTTAGGCCATTGCCGGACGGTTTGAATAATTTCCCGCACATATGCACACTCACATTCTTCCGGGCAGGGCTCAAGCTGCTTTTCATGCAGGCAATATTCAGGGCATGTTTCCGTCCCGGTCTGTCTCTGCTTGTAGACGGGCCCCTTATAGAGATCTCTGAAAAGACCGGCTGCCAGGCCCAAGGTCGTGCCGCATGTTAAGTGATTGAATAAAAAGTAACCGAGATTTAAATGATCAAAATTAACCTGATATCCAATTAAATTTGTTGCGGGATCCTGCAAAAAATCCTCACGTGAATGCCATTCATGGCTGCAATGTGTGCATTTTTTAAATTCGCTCATACTCTTATTAATTTTCATGCAATAAAGTCGTTGCAGCTAATTACCTTAGCATAGGCAGCGCTCAAAGCGGCCATAAAGGACGCATGTACGTCTTCAGCCAGTACTTTCTGGGATCCAAAATCAAGGTTGCGGGTTGCGCAGGCATCATGGATGAGGGTGCATTGAAATCCCAGATCGGCGGCTGCCCTTGTGGTTGCATCTATGCACATGTGACTCATGGCCCCGCAGATAACCACGTTATCGACACCGGCCCTCTCAAGCGCATCTAAAAGAACGGTTTCGCGGAAACTGTTCGGATAATGCTTCTTTATGACCGGGTCGTCAAGTTCAGGTTTGACACTGACATGAATCTCGACACCCTGCGTATTGGGCAGAAAAAAGGTTGCGCCTTCTCTGGTTGAGATATGCTGAATGTGAAAGGTCGGTTTTTGGTTGTCACGAAAATAGGCCAGCAACTGGCTTGCATTTTCAGCGGCTTCTTCCATTCCGACCAGCGCCATGCGGCCCCCTGCAAAATAATCATTCTGAATATCAACCAATATCAATCCGGTATTCATCTTCATCCTTTCAAAGCAGCTTAATCTAAAAATTTACAACTGATGGCTAATTTCCATCCGGTTTGCCAGTTACCGGTTAGGCCCAATAAAAATGGAATACTATCTGAAGCCAATTTTAGTCATTGGTCACCGTCTCACCACTGCCCGCGATTCTCATTGTGAGTGGTGTTACGCCAGGGCTTTTTCTATAGCGGCCCGGGCAAGCAAGCGGGTGGAGTCCAGCACCGGCAGTGGGCAGTCATCCGGATCAACAATCAATGGAATTTCCGTACATCCCAAAATTGCCGCATCACACCCGCGGTTCTTTAGTTTTTCAATAACATCATTGAAAAAGAGCCGTGATTCTTCGGTAAATATCCCGTTAACAAGCTCTTTGAAAATAATCGCATCAATGTGTTCACGATCGTTTTCATCTGGTATGTGACCGACAATATCGAATTTTTCCAGCGTGACCGGATAGACCGGGCCGGTCATGAGGTATTTGGTTCCCAAAATGGCCAGATGTTTATAGCCTTGGGCGCGGGCTTCATCGGCGACTGTTTCTGCAATGTGGAGCCAGGGAAGGGACGAGCGCTCTTTGACCAAATCAAATGCTTCGTGAATCGTGTTGTCCGGGCAAATTGCAAATTGAGCCCCGATTTGAGAAAGCTTTTGAGATGACGACAGCATCAGCGCCGCTACGTTTTCCCAGTCTCCCGCACGGATATGTACCATGTATTCTGCTAATGGATGGGTATGCATGCTGATCTCAGGATGCATGTGCTCTCCCATTAGAGGCGGTGCCTCGCCGCATATGGTTCGATAACACAGGGCAGCGCCTTCGGCACTGCAGCCGACAATTCCAATATGCTTGCCCATGCTTAGCTTCCTTTCTTCATTTTTTGGCATCTACAGCAATATAAGATGTCAGTGCGTTTATATTCTCGAGCTTTGATGAGTGTAACGGATGATTCATATGTCTACCATATTAAAAAATGGCTTGACCCCGCAACTAGACAGTGAACAAAACGATGGCAATAAAGGCAAATATCATCCCGATTCCTTCTTTCAAGGTAATGGGCTCTTTTAGTATGAAATAGGCCAGTCCAATGGTAATCACCGGATTTAAAGCTGCCAGGGTGGCGATTACAGAAACCTTGCCCTTGGGCATGGCATAGAGGTAAAACAGAGCTCCCAGCATACCCAGGAGCCCGGTTGCAAAAGCCAAGGATATTCCCTTGGGGTGCACCTCGGGCTTAAAGCCGAGAAAGAAAAGGATGACTAATCCAAAAACAGCGCTGCCAACGCCCTCATAGAACGAAGCGCTCAGGGGATTAATGTAGCGTGTGGTAATTTTCGGAATAAAACCCCAAATTCCCCAGCAGATCAGCGTCATACTAGCCGGTAAAAGCCATGCTTTCATTTTTTGATTTTCCGTTTGATCGATTGTCAGGTAAATGCTCAGGCGAAAATTAAAATTTTTAATTAACTGAATTCATTTTGGCAAGCTTTTTCGGAAAAATAAAATTAAAATAGGACCGAGGAACACCTGAAGGCTTAATTTTAGTTTACTTGTTTTGCGGGATCTTGAAAAGCTCTTGACAGACGGGCTATTCTTAAAGAAACTTGCAGCCAGATTCTGGAGCAAGACATGGCCGACTTTAGACATTCGAATATTAAAAAAGAGATGCAGACTTACGGCTTTGATGGGGTTGTCAAAAGCCATTGCCGCATGTGCCACGGCGGTTGCGGGGTTCTGGTCTATACCAAGAAAGGCAAAGTGGCCAAGATTGCCGGTGATCCGGATTGCCCGATTAATCACGGCACCCTTTGCAGCAAGGGGCTTGCATCCACCCAGCTGGTATATCATCCGGATCGATTGACCTATCCGGTTCGCAGAGTTGGATCCAAGGGCAGCGGAAAATGGGAGCGGGTTTCATGGGATGAAGCCCTGGATTGTATTGCTGAAAGAATTCTCGCGTATAAGGCCGATTTTGGGCCAGAATCAATTGTCATGGGCTACGGGACGGGCAGGGAAAATGAGGCGGTCATTTATCGCTTTGCCAATCTTTTAGGAAGCCCCAACGTGTTGACCGCCGGTCACTTTTGCTATGGCCCGCGAATAGCCACCAGTATTATTACCTGCGGAACCAATCCCATTGTGGATTATGAGAACCACCCGCAATGCATTATGGTCTGGGGTAACAATCTGGTGATCAGCAACCCGGATTGCTACAAGGGCGAGCCTTTTTCCGTCAGTCTGGATAAAGGCGCCAAACTCATTGCTGTTGATCCGCGCTTGACGCGCATCGCTGCCCGCGCTGACGTTTGGCTGCAGCTCAGACCGGGAACCGATGCCGCCCTTGCTTTGGGCATGCTCAATGTGATTGTGAACGAGGAACTCTATGACAGGGAATTTGTAAAAGATCACGTCTATGGATGGGAACCTTTTGTAAAGCGTGTCAACGAATATCCTCTGGAGAAAGTTGAAAAAATCACCTGGGTTGCCAGAGAAAAAATCCAGGAAGCCGCGCGGCTGTTCGCAACTACCAAACCAGCAGCCGTTCAGTGGGGAGTTGCCATCGAGCAGCAGATTAATTGTGCCGACAATGATCGTCTGTTAATGGCTTTGATGGGGATTACCGGAAACATCGATGCGCCCGGCGGACAGGTGCTGTATCAAACGCCTAAAATTCGAAATGTGGGCTATTTTGGTGCCCACCGGATGCTGCCCGATGTCCAGCGCGAAAAGCGTCTGGGTGGCGATCGCTTTCGCCTGGCCGGAAATTTTGCCATCATCAATCCCAAATGCGTCTGGGACGCCATACTGGAAGAAAAGCCCTACCCGGTCAAAATGCTCTTTTTTATCAGCTCAAATCCGGTTTTGACCCGGGCCAATGCAAAAGAGGTTTACCGGGCACTTGAAAAGATTGATTTCATGGTCGTTTCAGATTTTTTCATGACACCGACAGCTGAAATGGCCGATATCGTGCTACCCGCGGCCACCTGGCTTGAAATGGATTACATCGGGGATTACTGGAAACGCCACGGTTACATTCTTCCCCGGCGCAAGGTGGTGCAGGTGGGGGAATGCCGTTCCGATCATGAAATGCTCAATGACCTGGCCCATCGCGTGGGCCAGGGAGAACACTGGTGGGATGACTTTGAGCAAGCCCTCGACTGGATTCTGGAGCCCATGGGTATCACCTGGCAGGACTTTCAAAAGATGGACTACCTGCGGGGTGAGGTCATCAACCATAAGTATAAAGTAAAGGGGTTCAGCACACCGAGCCGTAAGTTTGAGCTCTATTCCACCCTGATGGAAGAGTGGGGCTATGACCCCCTGCCGCAATACCGGGAACCGCCGGAAAGCCCTTACAGCACCCCTGAACGCTTCAAAAATTACCCTTATATCCTGATTACCGGCAGAAGATCACCCGGCTTTTTTCATACCGAAAACAGGCAAATTCCCTGGCTGCGCGAGCTGCATAGGGATCCCATTGTTGAAATCCATCCCCAGACAGCGAATAAGGAGGGTATCACTGAGGGAGAATGGGTGGTGATCGAATCTCCCCGCGGTAAGGTCAGGCAGCGGGCCAAATTATTTGAAGGCATGGACCCCAGAGTCGTTTCGGCCGAACATGCATGGTGGTTTCCTGAAAAAAAAGGACCCGGCTACGGATGGGATGAATCCAACATCAATATCTTAACAGACAATGCATATGATACGTGTGACCCTGCGATGGGCGCCACTCACGTCAGGACACTGCTTTGTAAAATATATCCTGAGAATTTAGGAGACGAAGCATGACAACCTATTCGCTGGAAATTGATCATGAGGCCTGTTGGGGTTGCAAGACCTGCGAGGTGGCCTGCAAACAGGAAAACCGTGCGCCTGACGGCGTCAAGCTCATTTCCATATCAGAGGACGGTCCCAAAACAGTCGATGGGAAACTCAGTTTTGTTTTTAATGTCAATCTGTGCAGACACTGTGATGAGCCCCCCTGCGCCGATGCATGCCCTGATGGGGCTATTGACAAAAGATCCGACGGAATCGTTATTATGGATTATGATCTGTGCACCGGGTGCCAGGCCTGTATCGAGGCCTGCCCGTATGACGCCATTGACTTTGACCCTGCCAAGGGTATTGCCCAGAAGTGCAATCTTTGCCACCACAGGATCGAAAGCGGGCTTATTCCTGCCTGCGCAGACAATATCTGTCTGGCACATTGCATATATTTTAAAAATAACCTTGCAACGCAATAAACAGGGCAGTAAAGTTCGAATTTCAGGATGTTCTTGTTATGGTGATTTTCGTTACACATTAAAAAAGGGAGATGACATGAGCAAATTTGCGGTTAAATATGTTGTTTTCGTAATGCTGATTCTGGGATGTGCGTCAATGAAGACCGGTGAAAAGATGAGTCAATTCGACGAAACATCCAGAGGCTATATAAGGGCTATTCGATGGGGGGATTATGAAGCCGCATATGCCTTTAAGAAGTTAACAGATCAAGAGGATGTGTTACCGGATTTTGAAGACTATCGCTCTGTCAAAGTGACGAATTACAAAGTCAAACAAACGATTATTTCTGAAGACCAATCCAAGATTATCCAAATTGTCGATTTTCAGTACTACCGATTGACAGATGTGACCGTCAAAACGCTCATCGATCGCCAAAAATGGGAATATGATGAAGAACAGGGAAGGTGGTTTCTTCAAAGCGATTTGCCCGCCTTTTAAAGCGACAGTTCCTTTTGGAACGGATGGTATTTTAGGTCGACCAATTTTGAAAGCTGCTATTATTTAAATTAAGGGATCAGGGCTTTTTTAAGGGAGCCGCGCAATGAATCATCAGTCCGCCTCCGGCGGATGCAAACTCATGCATAAGGGGTCGTAAGGAAAGAGCAGATATCGTATCTAAAATAATGGCTTAGATTAAAGATCAATATGATGCCGCTAAGCCGCTTTGCGGTCATGGGCTGTTCTTTCCTAACGCCCCCTAATGCATTCAAATTCGCCTGAGGCGGACACGATTTCGCTGCTGATAATTCATTCCGCTATGATCGGGGGTTGAGTGTAAAAGCGCTCCGACCCCTCATTTGCGTAGGAGTGGCAAGCGTATGGTGGATATTATTATTTTTTTGATACTTGTTGGCCTATGCGGACAGGCGGCAGTTGGTTTGGGCTATTGGATATCATCCATCAGGGAATTGGAAAAACGTGCCTCGGTTTTCGCCGGTCTTCAGTTTTTGGCCATGGTGGGCGCAGCACTTCTGTTTTTTTACGGGTGGCACGTAGGGTTCCTTCATACGGGTGGTGGCATTGCCATTTTAATTTGTTTGCTTGCCGGCGCGGGGCTTGGTGTTTTTCTTTTCGTGAAAAAGACACCGACCAATCCAAAGGCGCTGAAAGGGACGCGCGGGGCCATCGTTGGTGATGTCGCAAGGGTTGATGAAAGAGACATTGTCTTTGCCAGAAACCGTTCGATTCGGCCGGGATCGGAACAATACAAGGCCTATTATAAAATGCGGCCCGCATACGAAAAAATAGATGCCGCCCGCCGAGAAAAAGGCGGGCCCTTAGGGCAACCCGGTGCCATCGACAAACCCAAAGACAGGCCCAATATTGCGGCAACTCTGTCCTCCCAGGGGATCGCTTTGAATCTTTCAGCAGCGGAAACCTACCAGCCGGCCGCCCACCCGGAATTTGATGGGCAGCGAATTGAGATCAGCCCGCAGGAAGCCACACAACGCATCAAAGGATACACCCTGAATCTGGGCGCCAAGCATGTCGGCATTACCAAGATTAATCCGCTATGGCTGTATTCCAAACGGGGCGAGATCTTTCATGAGAACTGGCAGGATTGGGGCCAGGAGATTGAAGTGACCCACAAGTATGCGGTTGTCTTTACCACCGAAATGGCTTTTGAACTGGTGGGTACCGCACCCCATACGCCAACGGTGATCTCCAGTATGAGCAATTATGCCCAGGGCGCTTCTATTGCTACCCAGCTGGCGGCCTATATTGCCAATATGGGATACGCCGCCACAGCCAATCACGTGCGGCACTATGACGCCGCGCTTGTTCCACTGGCTGTTGATGCCGGTCTGGGAGAGACCGGCCGACTGGGCTATCTGATGACCAAAGATTTCGGCCCACGGGTGAGGCTGGCTGCAGTTATGACCGAGCTTGAGCTGATTGAAGACCGCCCGGTGGATATTGGTGTCGAGGGCTTTTGTAAGATCTGTAAAAAATGCGCCGATTGCTGCCCCTCTAACTCGATCCCGCTGGATGATCAAGCGAAAGTCAACGGAACGCTGCGCTGGAAGCTCAATGCCGAAACGTGTTTTGACTACTGGGGTAAAGTCGGTACCGACTGCAATGTCTGTATGCGCGTCTGCCCCTGGAGCCATGCCAACACCTTTCCTCACAAGATCATACGGTTTCTCATCAGCCGCAATCATTTATCGCGCAGGCTTTTTAAATATATGGATGATATTTTTTATGGGCGTAAGCCCAAACCAAAGCCGGCACCACAATGGGCCCGCTTTAACTAGTATCGTGTCCCTTAAGTTTCTTTAATAAATATGCGGCGCCAAAATCGTCATTGCGAGCGAAGCGAAGCAATCGCTTCGGCTCTGACGCATGAACACCACGACTCTTTAATCAGATTGCTTTGTCGTTGCACTCCTCGCAATGACTCTGACAATTGGAAAAATATTGCAAATTATTTCTGGGACACGACACTAGAACCTATCTCAAAAATGCATCTAGCGCTCAATGGCTGTGTTCACCAGGATAAATGGATCACACATCTATTTTTATGTAGATTAAGGTGTGCGTAAAACCGATTCAAAATGCCCGAATGTTACAGGTTGAGCCCCTTACCCGTTAGCCCGTTTGCCGGTTGAAGATAAAATATGACAGCATTTCCCGCTACACGGGCGCAACGGGCTTAACTGGCTCAACCGGAAAACCTTTTTTGAGATAGGTTCTAAATATATCACATACCCTACAGAATTGGGGAAAGATTATGAATTCTGAACAGCGTTATTGGAATCCGGTGTTGGAGACGTTGCCGCCTGAAAAAACCAGACAACTGCAACTGAGTAAATTTCAAAAGATTTTCAAATGGACTTATGAGCACTCCAGCTTCCACCGGGGCCTTTACGATGCTGCCGGAATAAAGCCACAAGACATTCAATCGTTTGAGGACATTCGACGGGTTCCCAGAGTGGAAAAGTCCATGATGCGGGATATCCAGCGTAAAGAACCCTTTCCTTACGGAGAAGCGCTGTGCGTACCCTTAGATGAAGTCACCATCTTTCGCCAGACCAGCGGCACCACCGGACAGCCTGTCTATCAACCTGACACCTGGCAGGATTGGGAATGGTGGATGGAGTGCTGGTCTTATATTCTCTGGGCTCAGGGATACCGGCCGCAGGACCGGGTTTTCATCCCCTTTGGATACAATATATTCGTGGCCTTCTGGGCCGGCCATTATGCAGCTGAAAAAATCGGCTGCGAAGTGATTCCAGGAGGTGTGCTGGACACCAAGGCGCGGATTTTAAAGATCCAGGAGTTGCAGGCCACCGCCATGATGGGCACCCCCACCTATATTCTGGGAATGGCCGAAACGGCCCGCTTGAAAATGGATATCGATCCCGCAAAATTGCCGATCACTAAAATCACCTGCGCCGGTGAATGCGGTGCCAGCATCCCCAGTACCAAAAAGCGGCTGGAAGATGCCTGGGGGGCAAAGGTTTTCGATCACGCCGGTGCAACCGAAATCGGGGCTTGGTCATTTGAGTGTGCGGATCAGCCCGGCGGTATGCATGTCAACGAAGCGTTGTTTCTGGTGGAGATCGAAGATGTCGATACCGGCAAAATTATTGAAGAACCTGGACACCGCGGCAAGATGGTCATCACCGCCTTAGACCGCGTAGCCCAGCCTTGCGTACGCTTTGATTCTAAAGATGTGATCGAATGGGCGGCCGAAACCTGCTCCTGCGGGAGAACCTCGCGTTTAATTAAAGGGGGTGTGGTCGGCCGCGCGGATGATATTACCAAGGTCAAAGGCGTGTTGCTGGCGCCTTCGGCCATCGAAGAGGTGGTGCACAGCATCGAAGGATTGGGCGATGAATATGAAGTCATCGTGGAAAAGTTGGGCGATAGCGATAAGATCAAGCTCCGAGTGGAGGTATTGCCCGAGGCCGAAGACCAATGTACGCTGATTGAAAACGAGCTGGTGGACCAGCTCAGGCTGAAGACCAACCTGCGCTATGATATTGAAATCTGCGGTTGTGAAACATTGCCCAGGTATGAGGTTAAGGCAAAGCGCTTCAAGGATTTACGCCCAAAAGAATAAAAATGAGGGAAAATGATGACACAGCAAATTGATATACATGCAATCAACACCAAAATTCAGTTGCTGAAGAAAACAGCTGAAGACCTTAATCGTATCGGCGAAGATTTTCCGGCCCTGGCCCGCAACACCGTTCGCATACTGGCCAGTATCAAGATGCTTGAAATCAATGTATCGGATTTGGTTGATTTGCAATAACGCTTATTTTTTTTGGATTTTATACATTTTTGTATTTCCTTGAATGATAAGTGTTGAGACTATGGCAAAGTTGTGATACGCAGATAATATCGTGTTTGGAGAAGATTGTGGAATTCAGATTCGCTCGGCAAATGTGCCTGGCTATAAATAACGAATGCTTGTCCGAATAATTCTTTCACAGCAAAAAAGGGGGTCCTATGACCGGGAAATTCGAGTTAAAAAAAGGTAAGAGCGGTAAGTTTTCGTTTAATCTCAAATCCGCCAACGGGAAAGTGGTTCTGACGAGCCAAGCTTACAAAAGCAAAGCGGCTGCTAAAAATGGAATTAAGTCAGTTTGCACCAGTTGCCGCCAGAAGGCGAACTTTGAACAAAAAGTAACCAAGGCGGGTAAGCCTTATTTTGTTTTGGTGGCAGCCAACAAACAGGTTGTCGGCAAAAGCCAATCATACGCGAGCAGAGCCTCGATGCTCAAAGGCATTGCCGCGGTTGAGAAAAATGCGCCCCAAGCCGCCATTCGAGATTTATCAGTCAAAAAATAGCTGGGCCAATGAAATTTAGCTAAAAGGATGTCATCTCTCCGCCGGGCAGGAGCTGACGTTAAATGCAGTTCTTGTCCGGCTTTTAATTTTGCTCTGTCTTAAGATGAGTGGTCATGATACCCGTTTTTGCCGCCCCTTTTTAGGGAAGGTATCTGGCCGGTCATTTTTTTTAAGAGATGGACAGTGTGTGGAAGAGGAGCAGATAACCCCTGTTAGGTTATCTGCCCCTCTGAAGAAGAAAGCATGAAGATAACCTGGCATATCTGATTATTTAGAGATTATTTAATTCTTGTTCAGAGACACCAGCTAAGCAACCTATTTCATGAGCTTGCTGTAAAAGCTCTTTGGGAGATTCAGCCCCCTTTAAACGGATCTTTGATATTTTTAAGGCTAATTTGAGGTAATCAATTTTGTGTTTAACGTCGATTTTATCGTCTATTTCCATATTCATCTAGATCCCTGTTTATCAGGCAGCTTAAAATTCCTATGTTTTTTAAGCCATTCAAGCAAGATTCTGCGAATGATGTAACTGAGGCTGCGGTCCTCTTCGGTGGCAACCTCTTGTAAAGCTTGTTTCATGGATGTTTCAATGCGTGTGTTAACCATAGTTTTCATATCTCTCTTTTTACAATAAATTGTTAAGGAAAGCAAACGAAATGTTGTAAATGCTTAACATAAGTTTTACATTAACAATATTGTAAGCGATTACAATACAATCAATTATTAAGGCAAATTTTTAAATCTTATCGAAAAGGATGAAATGTCTCATGGGCGAATGGTAAAGCCATCCGTTAATGAGGAGAACAGATGAAAGACTGTAGCCTTGGCCTTCTGATAGTTGCACTTTGTTGGAAAAACATGGAATATTAGAAATGCTTACATATTTGCCCTTCAATATAGATTGTCAACGGGCACTACTGCCGATTCTCGTTTTTCTTTGGCAGTAAAGGCATCTGCATACTCTCTGGCAATCTCGCGGGAAGGATAGTCTCCAATACGAACGGTGTGCCAGACCCTCTTTTTTGAGTCGTTAAATATTACTATATTGGCGTCGTAGCCTCTCTTTCTTAATATGCTTTTTATCATTTCTGCATTCTTTTTTATGAGAAAAGCGCCAACTTGAACCGAGTGGGTCATCTTGGCTGTAACATAAGTATCTCTGGCTGCTTTTTGTGGTTGAGATAGCTTCAGACCTGTTTTTGTTTCTGATTTACGCGAATCTGTTGATTTGTTGACAATTTTCGGAATATTCCTTGGCTTTGGGGATTGGGTCGTCAATTTAATTACTTTTTGAGGCTGTCGTTGAAATGTCGTTACTTTTTTTAGTTCTTCAAAATTGTAAACAACCTCTGAGCCGCTGAGCATTTTTAAATAAGCTGCAACTGCTAATATAAGGCTGATGCAACACCCAGCTATAATAAGTTTTGACTGATTCTTTACAAAAAAATCATTCCATCTGTAACCATCCGCCTTGCCTGTCAATTCTCTTATAGAAGCCTTAGCTATATCTCCTGTAATCCTTTTTTGATTATAGGTGTATGAAGTTGAGAGCATCTTGTTACTTGCAATATTAATTAATCGAGGAATACCTTTTGAATATCTGAAAATGTAACGGAAAACAGATTGATCAAACTCAATCCGAGTTCCTCGGGAAGCAATATTTAGACGGTAGAGAATATATTCTCTGGTCTCACTATAGGATAACGGATTAATGTTAAAGCTCACCGATATTCGCTGACCCATCTGCCTGAGTTCATAGGAGTTGAGCATCTCTGTTAGTTCAGGCTGTCCAACTAATACAATCTGTATAAGTTTATCCCGGTTGGTTTCAAGGTTTGACAGCAGTCGAATTTGTTCAAAAGCATCTTTATCAAGCTTTTGAGCCTCATCAATAATTAGGACAACTCTTTTTCGACCGCGCCTTTGTTCCATTAGAAATGAATAAAAATTATCGAGAAGACTTTTAGCATTGTATTCATCAGGTCTGATTTTAAACTTTCTGTGAATTTTCTTTAACAATTGTTCTGAACTTAATACGGGGTTAGAAAAATAAGCTACTTTGGTTGTTTCACCCAGGCCTGCGACAAACGCAGCGCATATTAACGTTTTACCAACTCCCCTTTTTCCTGTTATTGAAATAAAGCCTTCGCCTTCCAAAATACCATATCTTAAATGGGCTAAAGCCTCTTCATGGCCAGTGCTTAAAAAAAGATAAGCAGGATCTGGCGCAAGTTTAAAAGGATTTTCCCTGAGTCTAAAATATTGTTTGTACATAGAATTGTCCCGCTCGACTTTTCTATTAAATGATAGGAAAATCTGATTTCAGTTGGGGATCTTTAAAATTAGTTTTTATGAAAATTTCATACATTTAGGATTAAATTTGGTCAAATCTTTTTTAAATCCACTGCAGACTCAAAAATACAACAAAAAGAAAATGGAATTAGGGCAAGACGAAAAGGCGACCCACACCTTTTATATGGATCGCCTGTGAAAAGAAGAGAACAGGTGATTTGACTGCGGGGGGCAGATGTATCACCTGAATCGTTTAGCTGATAGCATGTCACCTTGTGCCATGTCAATAAATATCATAATAATTGCTTATAATAATAAATAGTTATAAAGTTTTTAAGATATATTCTTTTCTATAAATAAACAATTTATATCAAACCAAATAAGAATAATTATAATCAAGGTAGGACCTTTGGCCTTTTCGATTTGTTCCTTTACACGTACTAGCGTCTCAGAGTTGCTGGTTAGGAAGCCCTAAAACAAAACTACTGATATGAGAGTATTCAAAAACCGGCAAAACTACAGGTATCTAAATTGCATCACAACTTTTTCAAAATTTCAAATGTTTGAATATGTTGCAGAATAGGGTAAGACTGGCACAGTTTTTTTAGGTGTTACTTGTAATAATTTCAAAAATTTAAATTTAATCAATAAAACGGAAATTTTTCCCAGAAATCCTTTTCATCGTCCTGCCATTTGGGGCCAAACTTCTTTTCGAAAAATGATCCCATGCGGTCATACCAGCGGTCCCAGGGGCTTTTGCCCTGTTCTTGGGCCTCGAGGACATCGTTTAGAAAAGAGGCGATGTTGACCATTTCTTCTTTGGGCAGATAGGAAGCGGCGCCTTCCTTGTAAGATTTGACAACATTTTCCGGGCTGAGGGCATGGGCGGTCAGCATCACAGCGGTTACATCTCTTTGATTGGCGATTTCCAGCAGGTGATAGCCTTCAACCCCCATAATGTCCAGAATTGCCAAATCGAAATACTCGGATTCCAGATAATCTTTAGCCGCTTTAAAATGGGATGCTTTGACGGTCTCACACATGGGCAGCAGATCTACCAAGGTATCCAGTACATCCGGTTCGTCATCCACCAAAAGGATTCGTTTGCCTTCCAACCTGTCTTTGTCAGCCATTATGAGATGCCTCCATTTCCAAATTGAGCTGTTTTGCACTTAGTGTAAAATTAAGACGGTATTCTTTGAGATCAAGAAATATAGTTTTTAATGTTCTTCATCTACAAAAAGCGAAACGGGTTGACCGTTTTTTAAATTCACCAGGCCTTCCTCACAAATGCGCAAATAGGGGATCGCTGCACCGGTAAGCGTTATCAGGGACAGGACCGGCTCAGGAAAGGGGATTCCTTGATTTTGAGCCGCCTGGGTGACTTTTCCAAATTGTTGGAGGAGATCCGCCATCGGCAGGTCTGAAATAATGCCAAAAATCGGCAACGGTAGTTCCGCACGTATATTTCCATCCTGACAAACAACGGCGCCGCCTTGCAGATTGTGGATACGATTGACTGCGGTAGCCATGTCGCCGTCATTGCTGCCGACCACGATAATATCGGAAGTGTCCCAAGCCGCGCTGCAGGCGATGGCGCCGGATTTGAGGCCAAATCCTTTGATCAGTCCCACAAACATACGCCCGGGGCTGTGGGTGCGGTCGATAGCTGCTATTTTATTGATATCCTTTTGCGGATCAATAAGTATTTGTCCATCTCGGACTGCCATTCGTTCCACGATTTCAGCGGTAACCAGATCCGTAACCATATTCATGACACGGACGTTTATATGGTCAGTATTTTCAGGGGCGCGGATGAAAAAATCTGAGGATTTCAGGTCACGTGGCAACTTAACGGTATTTAGACTCTCGCCCGCAAAGGAATGCGATCGCGGCGCATTCAACAAATTTCCGTTGCGGGCGATCACCTTTCCATTGCTGATGACCACCTGGGCAACGATGGTGTCAATATCCGGGATGATGGCAAAATCAGCAAATCTTCCCGGCGCAATACCACCGATCAGATGGTCCAATGAAAAATGCTCGGCAACATTTAACGTAGCCATTTGAATGGCGTTGATGGGCTCAAATCCGCAATCAATAGCCTTTTGAACGATGGCCTCCATATAGCCATTTGCCATCAGGTCGGCCGGTGAGATGCTGTCGCTCGCCAGAACCAAACGTCGGGTATCAATGCCCCGTTCTTTAATTTTAGCGATTTCCTCGAGATCTTTGCGCACTGCTCCTTCACGAATCATGATATGCAACCCGAGCCGCAGTCCCTTGTGAACCTGATCGGCATTGATGGGCTCATGGCAGGAGGTTATGCCGTTGGCTACATAGGCGGTTAATTTCTTTTCGCTGGCACCGGCGGTATGTCCCTCCAGTGTTTTGCCGGCCTGTTGCGTCTGCTCAAATAGCGCCAGGAGCCAGTCGGGATCCTGAAGCACGGCCTGCCAGTAGGATTCGCCCAGACCAATGATGTCTTCGCGGTCGAGCAGCTTTTGCAGGTCTTTCTGAGAAATGCCCTGCGCCGCTTTGCTGATGGAAATCATAACCGGGGCGGTGGCCCAAATTTTAATGGGTTGATTTTTAAACGAGTCCAGATAATCGATCAGGCCCGCATATCCGCCGACCGGAAAAATTTCAAGGGTTTCGCTGACAATGGTGGTGGTGCCGCCCGTGGCCGCATATTTTAAAAATTCATCGATTTTACACATCCAGGACAGATGCGTGTGACCATCGATCAGGCCGGGAATAACGGTTTGCCCGCCGGCATCGATGACCTCGGTCTGGGGGCCGATGGTGTCTTCCGGATTCCGGCCGACATAGGCGATCCAGCGCCCTTTGGTGCTGATAGCGCGATTCTCCAAGATTTCTCCGGTGTAGACATTTGTCAGCCGGGCATTGATCACGGCTAAATCAGCCTTTTCCTTTCCCAGCGCCACCTGCATCAGGGCTTTGGATTCGTCGCTACGCTTGTACATCATCGATTCAGCGGTTGACACGGTAAACGGATTCCTTGACTTGTTTTTGAGTATATTTCGGTTTATTGGTTACCTAAAGTTTGCTTACAACATTTAGCTATTAACATCCATTGAAAGTATTTGGAAAGGAAAAAAATGAACGTCGCAAGCAATCTGGAAAAGACAGCCTTTCACTTTCCCGAGCGCACAGCCGTTATCGAAGGCGATAAGGTCATTTCATATGCGCTATTCAAACAGGATGCCAGACGGATTGCATCGGCCCTAAATCGCCGGGGGATTCGACCGGGTGATCACGTTGGATTGTGCGCTCCCAACGCTTACGAATGGCTGGCCGTTTATTTTGGTGTGCTCGCTGCCGGAGCAGTGGCGGTAAGCTTTTCACACCTGTTGACCAGGGCTGAGCTGGCCAAAATCCTGCAGGATAGTAAACCAAAGGCGCTGCTGACAGCCGATCACAGGCTGGCGGATTTAATTGCCATTAAAAACCAGGCGCATCCGGGGCTGATCGTCTCTGACAAGGGCGATATCTCCTTTGACCGTTTGGTGGCGGAAGGCGACGCCGGTTTTAAAATAGTCGACCGGCATCGACACGACACAGCTGCGATCCTGTATACGGGGGGCACCACCGGCACACCCAAAGGTGCCATGCTCAGCCACGCAAACCTGCAAACTTCCATGTTCAATGTGGCCCATTATGAGCGCTCAACGGAAAATGACCTTGCCCTTTGCTTCTTGCCGTTCAATCATGTGTTCGCCCAGGTTCACATCACGCTGGCCACGGTCTACAGCGGGGGCGGACTGATAATTCAGCCGTCTTTTGATATGAAGAAGGCCGTAGCGGCCATCGAGCGCCACCGGATTACCAAATTCTATGCTGTCCCAACCATTTATATTCGATTGCTGGAGTTGCCCGATCTGGCACAAAAATTTAGGTCCGTGCGCTATTGTTTTTCGGCGGCCGCCAGTATGGCTGCCGAAGTTGTTCGGGAGTGGAAGACACGCACCGGCCTGGATATCTACGAATCTTACGGCATGACCGAAAGCGCTGCGATGGTTACCTATAATCACGAGTATCGGCATGTGGTCGGTTCAGTCGGCACCCCCATCGATCTGGTGGAGGTGCAAATACGGGATTCTGAGGGTAACCGTGTAGAGGCCGGCCAGCAGGGTGAAATCTGTATCTGCGGTCCCAATATCACCAAAGGCTATCTGAACCATCCGGCAGAGACCAGGTCTGCATTCTGGGGCAACTGGTTTCGCTCCGGCGATATCGGCTATTTTGATGCGGACGGCTATTTGTACATCGTCGATCGTTTAAAAGATATGATTATCACCGGTGGTGAAAATGTTTACCCCCGGGAAGTGGAAGAGATCCTTTATAGCCATCCGGATGTGCTCGAATGTGCGGTGGTGGGACTGCCGGACAAAGAATACGGTGAGCGGGTGACCGCCTTCATCATTCCTCCAAAGGGCCGGCAGCCGGATCCGGCCAAACTCAAATCCTTTCTGAAAACGCTCCTGGCGGGTTTCAAGGTTCCCAAAGCATTTTTCATTGTGGATGAACTACCCAAAAGCCCGGCCGGCAAACTGCTGAAGCGGGAAATCAAAAAGCGGTTCCGTTAAAACGCTTCTGGCACCTGGATAGGAGCCGATGACCGATTGGTCGATAGCCAACTGCCAGCATCCAGCATTTACCTGAATATTTGCACGAGCCGGAGGCTTTCATATGCGCATTAATTTTCATGCAAATTAAGGTTTGCAGGTAACATGGCAAATGCCGGTCGGCCCTTCCATGACGTATGGGAAGTATTTACGCTTAAACCACAGCGCCACATTTACCAGGCTGATCAGCACCGGGACCTCTACCAGCGGGCCGATGACTGCTGCAAACGCCTGTCCGGAATCGATGCCAAATACCGCCACTGCTACGGCGATGGCCAGTTCAAAATTATTGGAAGCCGCCGTAAAACTCAAGGTGGTGGATTGCTCATAAGTGGCGCGGGCTTTCATGGATAACAAGAATGAGACAAAAAACATCAACACAAAGTAAATGCACAGTGGAATGGCAATACGAATAACATCAAAAGGAAGCTGGACAATAAACTCACCCTTTAATGAAAACATTACCAGGATGGTAAACAACAATGCGCACAGGGTGATCGGGCTGATTTTGGGGATGAACTTTTGCTCATACCACTCGATGCCCTTTGTTTTCAATCCAATGATACGGGTGATAATGCCACCTATAAAAGGGATTCCCAGATAAATAAAAACACTTTCGGCTATCTGACCGATGGAGATATCAACCACTGCGCCTTTTAAGCCCAACCACTGCGGGACCACCGTGATGAAGATATAGGCGTAAACCGAAAAAAACAAAACCTGGAAAATCGAATTAAAGGCCACCAGCCCGGCGCAGTATTCCCGGTCGCCTGAAGCCAGATCATTCCATACAATCACCATGGCAATACAGCGGGCCAGACCGATCAGGATTAACCCCACCATATATTCGTGCTGGCCGGATAAAAAAGTGATGGCCAGCAAAAACATCAGGATCGGGCCGATGACCCAATTTTGAATGAGTGACAGCAACAACACTTTGACATTGCGAAAAACCTGACCGAGCTGCTCATATTTAACTTTTGCCAGAGGCGGGTACATCATCAGAATGAGACCAATGGCAATCGGTATATTGGTCGTGCCGACCTGAAAGGTGTCAATGATTTTACGGATCTCGGGATAAAGATAGCCGATCCCAACGCCGATGAACATAGCGACAAATATCCAGAGGGTTAAAAAGCGATCCAGAAATGAAAGTGATTTTACGGTTGAATCCGACAAGGAAATACCTCCCTAGCAATAACTTTTATTTTTCGAGCTGAATTAATGCAAAAGCGCTTATCATTGTTCTGATACGGGCTTATTTATTTGCGGCCTGCTGGCGTTTGCGAAAGCCCTCAATCCAGTTAGTGGCAAACTCGTCGCGTCCCATGGCCAGATCGGCCGCTAAAATCGAAATGACGACCTCTTCAAACAGTGGATTGGTAATCGGGCAGGTCAGTCCGCAACGGATTGCCATTGCCAAAAACGCGCTGTTGAGCAGCTCGCGATCCGGTATGCCAAATGAAATGTTGCTGCAACCCATGGTGATGTTGACCCCGAATTTTTGGACAATGGCCTCGACCGCATCCAGTGCCATTTTGCCGGCCTGATCGTCAGCGCCAACCGACATGGCCAGCGGGTCGATAACAATGTCTTCAACCGCAATGCCCAACTGGGTGGCACGATCAATGATTTTGCCGGCGATCTCGATGCGCTTTTCCAGCGTCTTGGGAATACCCTCATCATCCATGGTCAAACCAATGACGGCCGCATCGTATTGTTTGATCAACGGCAAAACAGTCTGCAGCTTTTCCTCTTCACCGTTAATCGAGTTGACCAGGGCCTTGCCCGAATAGACTTTCAGTGCGGCCTCTAGCGCCTCGACATTGGCCGTATCAATGCAAAGCGGCACATCGGTCAGCTCGGTCAATACCTCAATCATCTGTACCAGCAGCGCCGGCTCGTCTGCCCCCGGCACTCCGGCATTGACATCTAAAATAACCGCACCGGCTTCAATTTGGGCAATGGCGTCGGCTTTGACTGTGTCCAAATTACCGGCTTTGAGCTCTGCCTGCAGTTTTTTGCGGCCGGTGGGGTTGATTCGCTCACCGATAATCGCTGTCGGCAATTGACGGCTGATAGACACTTGTTTTGATGCCGATCCAACAATTGTTGTCATTACTTCAGTCATTTTCTACCTCTCTTTATTATGTTAATTGATAAATAGCATAGCAGTTTGGCGGTTTAGCCGAATGTCAGTCAATTTATCGGGTCTCTTTGCGGCGCTTTTCCTCATCCCGGATTTCACGTCGCAGCAGCTTGCCGACCTTGGACTTGGGCAGCATGTCTCTGAATTCAATATACTGAGGCACTTTATAAGCTACCAGGCTCTCGCGGCACCATTTGATCAACTCATAGCCGGTGATACCCTTGATGTCTTCTTTGAGGACCACATAGGCTTTAATCCGTTCACCCACTTTCTCATCCGGCACGCCCACCACGCAGGCGCCGATCACAGCCGGGTGTTCCTGAAGGATGGATTCGATTTCAGAGGCTGAAATTCGATAGCCCTTGTGCTTGATGGTGTCAACCGTGCGGTCCACAAAATACAGGTTGCCGTCTTCATCCATGGACATGACATCAGCGGTTCGGTACCATTTAATATTATCAATTTCTATAAATGATTCAGCCGTTTCTTCAGGTTTATTCAAGTAATTTGTAACCATAAAGTCAGATGAAACCAGCAACTCTCCCACATCACCCACCTTGACCGGTTCCAGCGTGGCCGGGTTTACAACCTTTATTTTTTTGGTTGCCATGATGCGACCGACGCTTTTGGGCGGGATGTCAATATCAACCGGGCACATGGATACACCGCCACAGGTCTCAGTAGCGCCGTAGCCCTGACGAATTTTGCGCTTAAATTTCTGCTCCCAGCGTCTGCCGATTTCCACCGGCAGCAGATCACCGGCGCTAAACCAGTATTCGACCGAGCTTAAATCATACTGATCGAGGCGGTCGTGTTCTAAAATCATACGGTACAGAGTGGGGACCCCGATCATGGTTTTGGCCTTAAAACGCTGGATGGCATCCAGGGCCGCATCCAGGTTGATTTTGGGCTGTAAAATCAGGGTTCCGCCGACGAAAAGGGTGGCCAGGCCACAGGTTTGCCCCAGAATATGAAACAGCGGCGCATTTCCCATAATCACGTTTTCTTCAGGCGGAAAAAGGGAATGGCTGATGGTAATCTGTTCCCGGGCTGAAACCAAAAACAGGTTGTGGGTGAAGGGAACCCCTTTGGGGAATTTGGTGGTGCCGCCGGTGTACAAAATTTCAGCAATATCGTTGCCGTCAGATTCGTCTATCGGTTGTGGGGGTGCCGATTGGCGGTGTTGGGCCAATAACTTACGAAATGAATAGGTATTTTCGTCTAGGGCAATTTTGCCCCGGGGGACGATATCAAACAGATAGCCGAAACTCCGTTTCCACCAGGGCAGTAAATCGGCCATTTTGGTGACGATTACCTTTTTAAGCTGTGTTTGTGGCAGAACGCTGGTAACATAGCCAAAATTCGTATCAGCACATACAATGGCCTCAGCCTCGCTGTCATTGGCGATGTATTTGAGGTCATGCGGGGTGTAGATGGGCGTGATGGGCACACATACGCCCCCCATCTTTTGTATGCCCAGCCAGGCCACCACCCACTGGATGCTGTTGGGGATATAAATGATGATTTTTTGCCTGGCTCTAAGACCGGCATGGGTGAGGGCGGCAGCAAAACAATCCGCCATGTCTTTCACCCAACGGTAGGAAAACCGCGTGCCCAGGTATACGACAGCCGTATTGTTTTTGCGTTGTTCAGCCGTTTCGGCAAATGCGGTATAAATATGGTTGCTTGTATGTGGATCCATAGGCACGCGTCAAATTCCAAAATAGGCCGATTTAATTTCAGGGTTGTCCATTAATTCCTGGCCGGTGCCCGATAAGGTCAACATCCCGTTTTCCACGACATAACCGTTATCGATCATTGGCAAAACCGGCCGGGCAAACTGTTCACTGATGACCACCGTGATTCCAGTGCTTTTTTTGAGCTGCGCTACCGCATCCACGACCACCTGCTGCATCATGGGGCTGAGCCCGAGGAGCGGCTCATCCAGTAACAACAGTTTCGGCCGCACAATCAATGCCATTCCGATGGCGAGCATCTGC
>JASFEV010000030.1:0-23395 GCA_050124655.1 Desulfobacterales bacterium | reverse complement strand
ATCTGCCAAATGGAACATATTTACGACAACCGCTATAATCAACTGACTTCTAAAATGACCTTGAGGTGCTTGCGGGCTTTAACCAGTTCCCAGGCATCCCTGAACTCCGCTAACGGCAATATTTTCTCTGTAAAAGCGTTTGTCTCCAGCTCAGGCAAAAGCCTGATGGCTTCTTCAAAATCCTCACCGTTGCTGCCCACCGATCCCACCACTGTTTTGTCGAAGGCAACAATATTTTCACAGGTAAACTGTCTGTGCGCATACGGCAACCCCAATAAAAGAATCGTTGCACCGGCTGAACTCTCATGCAAAATAACGTCCAGCGCTTCAGGATCGCCGGTCACCTCGATCAGGATATCAAATTCATTAAGTCGTTCTAGGTCACCAGAAGTACTTATCGTTGAGTTTTTAAAGTATGCTAACCGTTGGGGATTGCGGTCAAACGCGGTTACCTGATGTCCTTTAAGCGCAAGTACCTGTGCACACAGGTGCCCCAGCGGGCCGGCTCCGATCACCGCGCATTGTCTGACATCCGAACCGGAGAATGCCAAACGCTTTAGGCGCCGCAGGCCTTTTAAAACCACCGCCAGGGGTTCGCAGAGACAGGCCGTTTGCATGTCAGATTCCTTGGGAATCTGATGTGCAAAGCGCCCGGGGACCACCACGTACTCGGCATATCCACCGTTGCGTCCGATGACACCCAGTTCAGTTCTAATTTCGCACCCAATCGGATTGCCCCGCCGACATGCCGCACAGCGCCCACAACTCTGGATACATTCCACCACAACAGGATTACCGGATTGCAAATGATCGACGTTGGGGCCGGCTGTCACGATGTGCCCGCTAAATTCATGTCCCGGAACAATGGGATATTTGGCCATCCCATTTTTATAATACCCCAGGGTGCCTTCAAAGATTTCGATATCCGTGGCACAAACGGCGACATAGGCGACTCTGATTAGCACATCACCGGGTTTGACTTCCGGAATGTCACTTTCTTCCAGTGAAGCCTGTCCGGGGCCGTGAATAACCACGGCTTTACAGGTTCTGTCAAAAAAGATATTTTCTCTGGATACCGGGTTTTCCATTACCGCCCCGTTGAGTAGACCTTTAATCGTGCCAATGCATTTGTTGGATCGAAAAAGAAATGTTTCTCGTGTCAATTTTTTTTTTTGTGGTACGGGATTATCTTTGTTTTGAAAAGGCAACAGAATTCGGCCCAGATCAGCAATCATATGGTTGAATTCAGCAAAGGGCGTCGTCAGCGCCTGCCAGCTGTGTTTTATGCCGATCCAGCGGGCCGCTAAGGCTTCCCGATAATATCTTCGACGGACCTGACGCCAGCTTTCTTCATGGATGTGATATATGGCCGCTTCGGGTTCATACACGACCCGGTAGCCTTGTTCCATCCAGTATTTGGCCCATTCAATATCTTCCAATCCCGGCAGGCTTTCATCAAAGGGGTGCTGTTGCCATAAATCTTTGCGGATAGCGGAATTTGCATTATTGGCAAAAAAATTAGGGGGTTTTAAAATTGTGCGTTTAGAACCGAAGGTTCTTCGCATATCCTGCGATTCGCTAAATTTGGACGTTTCGCCACCGAGTTGACGTCCATAGACCATGGCGTTTTGATCATCATACAAGGGTTTAACGAGTTGGGCCAGCCATTCACTATCAACCGGCAGGGTGTGGGCGGATACGATGACAATATATTTACCGGATGCATTGTGGATCCCCACATTCAGAGAGTGGCCAAACGTAAAATCGTGGCTTTGAATACGCAACAGGTGGTCGGCTTTTTGGGTGGCTATTTCGGGCGTGCGATCCAGTGAGCCCGAATCGACAACAATTGTTTCAAAATCGCACAGCGATTGCAAAGTGAGTGCCTCCAGCAATGCCGGCACGTATTTTTCTTCATTAAAGGTCCGGATGATGATTGATATTTCAGGTTGGTTCATTTTATTATAGCGTTAAATCGATTCGCTGAATTTAACATATTCATGAAAATGTTCATAGATATACTAATTGTTAAAAATATGTTCCGATTGACTTAGCGAATCCTTTAAAAGTCATTGCGAGCGAAGCGAAGCAATCTCTCAGGGTTTGTAAAAGATTGCTTCGTCGCAAAGCTCCTCGCAATGACGGATTATCGGAATATATTTCTGATAACCGCTATATAAGAATTAACTTTCCACAGCTTGCCGCAATCCCTTGAGCAGATTGCGGACGGTGTTTTCGTGAACCCTTTGCCATGCAACCGGACTGCTATTGGCATTATGAGGTGCCAAAAGGCAGTTTTCTATGGTGCGCAAAGGGCTGTCTGCGGGCAGGGGTTCATCTTCAAAAACGTCCAGAGCCGCGCCGGCAATCTGTCCTTGCTGCAGTGCCCGAACCAATGACGGCTCATCGACGACGGGTCCCCGTGAGGCATTAATGAGAAATGCATTAGGCTTCATCATCTCCAGCCGTTTTTGATTGATTAAATGAAAAGAAGTTGGATTTAAATCCGGATTGAGGCTAACAAAGTCGGCTGCCGTTAGTAACTCTTCGAGCGCAACCATTTCAATTCCGGTTTCCGACAAAAAATCATCCGGCGGCATAATCGGGTCATTGCCCACTACCCGCATCCCAAAAGCGTTGGCTCGACGGACAACGGCTTTACCGCAGTCACCAACGCCGATAACCCCCAAGGTGCACTCCAACAGCGATACCAATGGTGGCTTTTCCCACCGGCCGGCGCGGATATCGCGATCCATCCACGGTAGTTTGCGGGCAAATGTCAGTACGTAACCCATGACGGTATCGGCGACGGGTTCTGAAAATGCATTGGGCGTTCGAAAGACGGGAATCCCTCTTTGAGCAGCTGCTTCGGAATCGATCGAATCAATGCCGGTGCCCCATTTGGAGATCACCTTTAAACGCGGTGCGGATTCCAACACGCGTCGGGTGATGCGGTCATCGCCGCATATAATACCGTCTATATCTGTTATAACTTGTAGTAATTCGGCTTCACTTAATCGCTCGTTTACATCGGCGGTGATCAACTCGATGCCTTTTGCTGCCAGCTGTGGTCGCCATTCTTCAATGATGGGTATAAAATAGGGTGCTGAAACCAATACGCGCCACTTCACGTTTTTATTGTACCTCCACTATAGCTATTTGAGTTAAAGCTCAAATAGCAGTTATAAGTTATAAGTTATTAGTTATTCGGATGAGTGATTGACTATCGAATGCGCGTTTCACGTATCGTTAAGCTACAGGGCGAATGCAGATATTCAATCAATTAACGAATAACAAATAACTGTCAATTGAGCGCTAGCGCTCAATTGAGGTGATATATTGTCGGGTCAAGGGATCATTGCGAAGCAATTTTTCAACCCTCTTGAGATCTTCTATTGTGTCGACCGCTTGCGTTGCAAAGCGTGTTTCTACCATTTTTACTTTAGCACCGTGCTCGATAAACCGCATCATGTCAATGGATTCGGCCACTTCCAACGGCGTTGGTTCAAGCCGGCTAAATTCCTGCAGGGCAGCTGCCGAGAATGGAATGATACAAACCTGCTTAAAAGCCGCTATCTGATTGAAATCCTGAAGGTGCAGCGTCGGTATTGGTTCGCGGGACATGTACAGCGCAAATCCGGCGGTATCCATCACCACTTTAATGGTATTGGGGTCTTCAAACTCTTCTTTGGTTTTAATGCGGGCAGTCAGATTCACGCAGCTAATGTGCTGATCACCATTAAGGAACGGAGAAACTGCATCATCAATCATTTCAGGCGTCACCATGGGTTCATCTCCCTGGACCATGACGATGACATCCGCATTCAACCCTGCTGCTGCCTCAGCCACCCGGTCGCTGGCGCGTTCATGAAGGGCCGACGTCATAATCGCTTTTCCGCCAAACGCCTCGGCCGCAGCCTTAATTTCCGGGTCACAGGTGGCAACATAAACGTCGCTGAGTTTGGCGGACATGGCTGTCCGACGATAGACATGTTCGATCATGGGAAGACCCAGAATGGGAGCAATGGGCTTTCCCGGAAAACGCGTTGAGCCCATCCGGGCCGGAATAATCGCGACGATTTTCATATGCATATTTTCGTGTTTTTGTGGTTAATTTTATATGTTTTGCTAAGAAAGCAATAAATCTTTCGATTGAACACCTGGCGTCTATTTCTCAATCAATACTGCCCGGGTGGGCGCCCCATCGCTGCCGGCCAGTTTAACGGGCAGACAAATCAGCTGGTAATTTCCCGGCGCCACTTCTTGTAAATTGAGTCCTTCCACAATAATAACCCCCGCATCCAATAAGGTGCGGTGTGTTAAAGGTTCGGTGTCTTTAAACATTTGAATAGATAAATAATCGATTCCCACCAGACCGATACCGTGGCGGATGATCCAGCGGGCGGCATCAGGGCTGAGGGCAACAAAATCCTGATGAAAATCATGGTGGGGATCCGTCCATAAGGCCGAGTTGCGTGTTTTTAAAAGCAATCGGGTTGTTTGCGGCGCAAGCGCTAAAGCGTCTAACAGCTGGGGCGTGATGATGTCTGCTTCCGGCAGGTCCGCCACCACGGCCGGCCCGATTAACATATCTAATGAAAGGTTTTCAACTGTCGTGCCGTTTTCAATGAAATGCGCCGGCGCGTCCACATGGGTGCCCGTATGGACGCTGCAAGCCAGTTTCGAATTGTTGCAGTTGCTCCCAGAGGATATCTTACGATATCGTTCCAACACAACCTGGGGGTCACCGGGCCACACCGGCATGCCGGCACTAACAGGTACCGAAATGTCAAAAATCTTCACTTTGTCCACCATAAAAAAGCCGGTTGACTGTATCTGAATTGAGAATAAAGATTTTCAAATTGCACGTCCTATCCGGCTATCGATTGTTTACTGCTGCTGACTCCCGCGCTAAAATAACCTGTAAGTGTGAACTGAGCAGATTTTCTTTGAGAAAATTCTGGAAACGGGCTCGGACCTCTTCAGATGAATTAATGATAGCGTTTATAAAACGGGGAATCTTGATACCGGGATCTTCGCGCTGTGCATTACGGACGATGTCGATATCCAATTCGCCCGGTGTACGCAAATCGACTAGGCGCAGATGGCACCGCTCGACCAACCGACGAATTCCTTCAACTGACAGTAGGTTGATATGATGGGGGGGATGAACACTATTGGATTTTTCCCAAAGGATCTGAATATCAAATCCGCTAACGGTCAGCGTTGTGAGCATCAAGAAACCGTTCGTGTTCAAAACTCGATGCGCGGCCGCTAGAAATGTCTGTGGATCGCAGACATGTTCCAGAACCTCGAATGCCGTGGCAAAATCTGCCTTTAGCAGGCCGTTTTCAACGGTCTCCAGATAGGTTTCGAAAACCTGAAAACCTCTTTTTTGGCAAATACCGGCCAATTCGTTTACCGGCTCGATGCCCATGATCTGATTGAAAAAATCGACGCGTTTCATTTCTTCAAGAAAGATTCCATAACCGCATCCAATGTCAACAAACCGCTTGTTTTTTTCGCTGCTGATATTCGATTGGCGCATCCAGCGCACAATGCGTTCCGCACGGGGTCTGTAGATTTTAAGTCGTCTAGCTTCAGCTGTCTGCTTGTAAAAATCCGTTGACCAGAAACTGACCGAATCTGAATGGCGATAGAAATCGGCATACATCTCCTGCGACGGTCTTGGGGAAAGAAAAAGCGACTCACATTCTGAGCACAGCTTATATTTGAACTGATTTTTGGTAAAGGCCTCTGTTATCTTTTTGCTGTTGCAGGCCGGGCAAGGCACTTCTACAAAATGTGTCTGATCGGAAAAAAAATTCTCGATATCTTTCTGTGAAAGTTGGAGGTATCGATTAAACAGCTGCCGAGGCCTTATTTCATCTTCTTTCATGTTTGGTGTCCCGCAGCGATTCGCTTTTTGTTGCTGATCACTCCACTCCCCTTGTACCAGGCACCATCCTGAAATAGAAGTGATGCATTGTCAATTAGATATTAAACCAGACCCCCCTCTTTTTGCATAAAACGCCGTGGAAGCGCTTTGAAGAGGGTAACCATAAAAGTCGCTTATGTCCGCATTGTATTCACGATAAACTGTTCGTAATCTCCTAACACATCTCTTTTTTGCAAGCCACCATATATTATTTCAGATAAAAAACGATCGACCTGCGCCTGAGAATACGGCACCTGGTTTTTATGAGATTGCAATGACTGCAGTGCCTCACTCAATTCATTATCGTTCTGAACCGTCCAGCAGGCACCGATCTCTTCGTATAGCGTTGTGTTTTCATGCAGATATTTCAAATATAGTACCGGTTTGCCCTGCAGCAGGGTCTCGATCAGGATGCTGGAACCAATAACGAGCATGACATCCGCCCACTCGCATAATTCCACCGAAGAAATGCCAGATACATTGGCTATGGCCAAATTTTCATAAATCTTAGCCTCTTCACCGCTGCGCGTGTGGGGTTTAATGACCACTTTGATGCCGGTTAATTTCGATAATACGTCAAAAGTTTTCAGCATGCGCTCGACATGGATTTTGTAATTGGGTCTTGTCGTCATAAAAACGACTTTAAGCGCCATATTATTCTGGGGCTGGAGATTCTTTAGTCGGGGAAGTATTTTCTTATTTTGTCCCACCCACTCATCACAGTATCGAGCGCTGCCAAGCACAAAAATTTTGTCGCTGGCGATGCCGGATTTGATAATGGTCTCTTTAAACAAGCTGTTTTGGACGGCAATCGCGTCATAACGATTAAATTTCTTAAAATTTCTTTCTTGATCGATCGAGCCGATTTTAATGTCTTCGTTGGTATAGATCAAGACGCCGTGTGGCAGAGACAGGACGGGTATGGACATCTCTCGGGCGCAACGCATGAAGGCATCGACGACAAAGCGCCAGGGGGCCACCCAGTCAAAACATAACGCCTGCGCTTGGGTCTGCTCAATTATTTGGCGGGCCCAGGCCGAATTGTAGAATCTTTTCCGATTGCGCTTATAGTATCGAACGCCTATCTTATGAAAACGCTGTTGCAGTTTGGCTACCCATTTATAGGCGGCGGCGCTTGCGTCCAGCCTTCTGGCGATCGCAAATCCGGTTTGGGAAATAAAGCGCAACACGCGGTGCAAAAAACCAAGGTGCCGGGTGAATTCATCGTAAAGAGATGTCACTTTTATACCCAGCCCTCTTAGAAACTGAAGACGATAATCGCTATGAATATCATAATCCGGATTCATGCAATAAACAGCGACGGGATATCCGTCTCGGTGCATTCGCCATATGATGGGCGTAAAATGATCAATATCATTGAAATGTCGAATAAAAAAAAGGTACATCGTATTTTCCTAAATGCGCACATAAAAGTGAACAAGCCTTTGCAACCCATTCACAAAGGCTTCTACCTATCTGCAAATGACCTGTTTGTCAAGCACCTATAACTTAATACATTGAGATATTCGGCACTTAGGGCGATTTTGAGATTTGTGCAAGCTGCCCAAAAAAATATCAATGTATTCCGAGTTGTTAGCCATTGGATCCTGAATCTTAGGCACACGCATAAAAACAAAATTCATTGTCGGACATTTAATGCACCCCACGATTTCGCGGTTGTTGTTGAATCCCAAAAGTTGCAAAGCAGCGTTGTTTTGATGCAAAATTCAGGTAGTAAATGCTTGACATTTCATAATGATTAAGAATATTTTATAAAATTTATAACTGTCATTCTAAAAACTTATTTCAAAAACTTTGCGGGCGAATATGAACCCATGACAGATACTAAGAAACTGCTATTAATACCCGTCGAAAATCAAGTGCGTGAACTCGATCCCAAGCTTTTATTTGCCTGTGTGGCTGCTGAGCGCGGTTTTACATCGGTGATTGGATCCCGCCGGGAAATGGATTTTAACATCGACATGTTTCCACCCAGCATCTATCTTTCAAAAAGCATGACGGTCCGCAGCCTGCTGTTTTTTCGGGTGGCCAACAAGTTTGGCCATGACATTGTCACCTGGGATGAAGAGGCCCTGGTGCACCTCCCGCCCGAAACCTATTTTTCACGGCGGCTGGATCCCCGATCCATCCGTTATGTTTCGCATTTGTTTGCATGGGGCGAGGAAAACGCGGAATTATGGCGCCAGTACAGGTATCTGCCGGATTTTATACCCATTCATGTGACCGGCAATCCACGCACCGACATGTTGCGTCCGGAGCTGCGATCTTTTTATGAAAATGAAGTTGAGCAGTTTAAAAGCAAGTATGGTGATTTTATATTGATCAATACCAATTTTAATCACATCAATGCCTTCGGTCCGGATATGAATCTATTCAAACCGGTTAAAATACCGGGCCAGAAGCCGGCGTTCGGGCGCGCCGCGCGGGGCATGAGTCGCGACTATGCTGAAGGTCTGCGCAACCACAAACAAGCGATTTTCGATCAATTTAAGAAGCTTGTCCCCGAATTAGAGCAAGCGTTCCCAGAATACAACATCGTTATGCGCCCGCATCCCACTGAAAATCATGATGTCTATAAAAAAATCGCTTCTGAATGTGAGCGGGTTTTCGTGACCAACGAGGGTAATGTGGTCCCCTGGCTGATGGCAACGAATGCCCTTATTCACAACGGCTGCACTACCGGTGTGGAGGCATATATGCTGGGGGTGCCAGCCATTTCTTACCGCGCTGTGGTCAACGAGGACTATGATTATGGTTTTTATGTGTTGCCCAATAAGATGAGCCATCAGTGTTTTGATTTTGAGGAGTTAAAAGATCTTCTGGGGGAAATTCTGAGCGGAGAAGTGGGGGCTGCCGACAGTGAGGAACGCCAGGTCCTGATCCGGCACTATCTGGCCGCTCAGCAGGGACCTCTGGCATGTGAACGGATGATGGATGTCATTGAAACGATTTCGGGAAATCCAAAAAAAACCGCGAAAGCACCTTTTAAAAGCAAATTGGGGCACTGGGCGGTTACCTGTGGGCTGCATCTGGTAAAACAAATAAAGACAAGTCTTCCCGGTTCCCATAATCGGCCCGAATTTCAGCGCCACCGCTATCCAGGCATCTCGCTCGAAAATTTGCGTAGTAAATTAGATCAGTTTCAACATTTAAGAGGTAACAAGCAAGAATTCAACGTAGAGCAAATATCCAACGTCATGTTTGAAATTCGTCCTGATTAAAAACCTGTGTGCCATATGTCATTTTATTCTTAACTATTTTATATTTTTAACGCAGAATTTAAATACCGATTGAACACCGCATATATGACGACCGATAAAACACCTTTACTTCTTCCGGTTGAAAATCAAGTCCGCGAACTGGATTCCAAGATCCTACTGGCATGTATTGCGGCCCGGCGTGGCTTTTCATCCTATATTGGGTCCCGCCGGGAAATTCATTTCAATATCACCGCCTTTCCGCCAGGCATATATCTATCGAAGAGTATTACAGCGGCCAGCGACATGATGTTCCGGATTATGCGTGACCTGGGGCATGCCATTGCCGCCTGGGACGAAGAGGCACTGGTGCATTTGCCAGCCGAGACCTATTATTCACGCCGGCTCTCGCCGAGCGCGATGCGATATGTTTCGTATTTTTTTGCCTGGGGCGAGGATAATGCCCAATTGTGGCGTCAATACAGCTATTTACCTGAGGATGCCGCCATCGAGGTGACGGGTAACCCGCGTAATGATCTGCTCCGGCCGGAGTTACATGCCTACTATGAAAGTGATGTTGATACGATTAAAAAGACATATGGCGATTTCATTCTGATCAATACGAATTTTAACCACGTCAATGCCTTTTCACCTGTCCAAAACCTGTTTAAGCCGCCTGAAAAGCCCGGCGAGCCGCCCCCATTTGGCAGGGCTGCTAAAGGCATGAGCCGGACGTATGCTGAAGGGTTACGAGATCACAAACAGGCCATTTTTGAAGATTTTCAGCGGATGATCCCGGCCCTTGACGCTGCTTTTCCGAATTGCCGCATCGTTGTTCGGCCGCATCCGACTGAAAGCCAGAAAATTTACCATGATATCGCCGCCCAATGCCAGCGGGTTAAAGTGACCAATGATGGGAATGTGGTGCCCTGGTTGCTCGCCACCAAAGCATTGGTTCACAACAGTTGCACGACAGGCGTTGAGGCCCAGGTGATGGGAATTCCGGCTATAACCTATCGGGCGTCCATCAACGAAACCTATGATTTCGGCTTTTACCGATTACCGAATTTGACCAGTCATTCCTGTTTTAATTTGGATGAACTTATAAAGACCTTAAAACATATTTTAAACGGTGAATTCAAGCCCGCCAGCGGGGATGAGCGCCAACAGCTCATTCAACATTACCTGGCAGCGCAGGATGGACCGCTGGCCTGCGAGCGGATGCTTGATGTGCTTGAAAAACTATCCCAGAGCCAAAAAGATCTGCCAAAACCCGGTGTCGCAAAGCGCCTTGCAGGGTGGTCATTGTGGGCCTTGCGCACCCGGATAAAACGGTACAAGGATTCACGGCCCGGTTCCCATAATAAACCGGAATTTCAACGCCATCGATATCCTGCTGTGGCCTTAGAGGATATGAGAGCGCGCGCATCCCGATTTCAGCAGTTGTTGGGTTATCCAAACGAACTTAAGATCGAACGTTTTTGTGAGCAGTTTTTTCGAATCAGTGCCGAATAGAACCATTTGCAAGATGCCCCTTGACATTGCCGTTTCCATCAGCTTATAGTCGCCTCCGCGAAAGAATGAATGACGGAGAACCACCATGAAGATTTTTATTTTGGGTACGGGAAAAACAGGAACGACGGCCTTGGTCTATAAAGTGGCCGGTGGTCTTCCGAATTGCAAGGCATTTTCAGGAGGCAAACCGGGCAAATATGTCGGAGAATACGAGAACGCTGTCTACAAGCATACATTTGAGGAGCGTAAAGGTAAAAATTTTGAGCTTTATCGCGATCATTTAAAAAAGGAGCACTATGACCGTAAAATTTGGATGGCGCGCGATCCCAGAGATGCAGCTGTCAGCCGTATGCTCTATCGTTGGCACCGAGGTATTTTGGGCCAGAAGAAGCAATATCAAGCCCATCTTGAGCTGGTATTAAAAAAGGAACAGAATCCCGCTTCAGTTGCTTTTCATGAAATTTGCCGTTATACCGGATATGAAGGGTGGCCGCGTAGTGTCGAAGATGTCATCGCCGAAGAAAAAAACCGCTATGGGAATATGTGTGAATTCGTGCAAAGCTTGGACGGTGATTGGCATCTATTTAAATACGAGGAAATGGTCAATCAAAACTTTAATGCCTTAAATGACTATTTAGGATTTAGCGTGCAGCGTGAGGCCGAGGTCCCCATTGGTACCGGTAAAGAAAAAGTGGTGCGTAAAAAAGCGTATGGAGACTGGCGCCATTGGTTTGTTGAAGAGGATGTGGCCCTGTTCAAACCGGCGTTTTTACCCTATATGCAGGTCGTCGGATACGATTGCGATGATTGGCATCTGGATCCTGAACCGGTCATCGAGCCCCAATTTTCATCTGAATATATAAAACGATTATCCAGCAAAGCGCCCAAAAATACCATCATGCGCTTTGTTGATAATGTTTCGCAGCGTGTGTTTAAAAGAAGCTAGCCTTTATTGCCGACCCGCACATATGCCATCAAATTCTTAAAGCCCAAACGAAACGGGTGCCCTCCAAACGTTTAGGTACAAAAAATCTTCCAAATTTCTGCGATGCGATTCAGAATGATTGAAAAGTGACCTTCATTTGAATAGATAGTGGCCCGGCAACCGGGAATCATCTGGGCCATGTAACGCCCCATTTGCGCCGGCACAATCCGGTCCTTTGCGCCATGCCACAGATGAACGGCCCTATCAATATGCGATAGGGAAAAGCCCCATGGGCGGCTGTATAGTACCACATCAGTTGCCGGCCACCGCAAGCTATTGCGAAACGCCTCTCGGAACGATGTCGTCAAAACCGCTACCAATGCCGTATTTTTCAAGGCGATTTTATCCGGTGCGGCGACTTTGCCGGATATTAGGGAGAGCATGCATTCAGGACAATATCGAAACAAGGCCGCCGAAAAAGGATATAAAGCACTTACGATTTGCGGCAGGCGGCCGGCAAGGTACAAACCGAGGCGATACGTGCGGGGCATATCGGCCATCAATCCCGGGACATCAACCGGTCCCATCCCGCAGACAATGCCCACTGCATCCAGGCGGTGCGGGATTTTGTAAGCACAAGCTGCCGCATACGGTCCGCCACCGGACACGCCTAAAATTGAAAACCGTTGAATGTCCAGCAGATCCGCCAGTTCGATGACGTCATCTGGCCAGTCGATGACCGTACGCCCAACTTTAGGGCAGGAAAGCCCGTAACCCGGCCGATCGATACCGATAAAGCGAATGTGTGTTTCGCGTGAAATACGATCCGCCAGCCGCCCCTCCAGCCGCGATCCTGGGAACCCGTGAAAATAGAAAACCGGCTTGCCCTTGAGATCACCGAATTCAGCAAAGCCCAGTCGACGCCCGTCGCTGAGGGCTATATGATTGCAGGTATTGTTCGACATGGGCCGCGAAAAGCCTCAGTGTTGTCTTACTTTAGTCTTGCTTAGCAGAGGGCGGGCATGGAATGGATAAAGCAAAATTATCTAAAAAGGGTCAAATTGACATTTTAAAACAGCTGAGAACTGGCCGTGGCTGCAAGCCCGGAATCAATTTTAGCCATGAACTCTAGACATAACTTTTTTAATCTCTTGGTGTTTGAGCAATCTTATGGCATCTCGGGCCACGCCTTTGCATACCCTCGTCCATAGATATCCTGCTGAATATCCGAATTTGGGGGCATACGATCTTGTGATGTAATTGACCAGGTGGGCTTGATCCATATTCAGTGTTGTGCGCCATTTATCAGGATTGTTTTCCCGTATCGTTTGTAACGCTAAATTATTGTTCTTCCAAAATTCATGCGCAGATACAATCTCCTTTGGCGCGACAACATTTTTGAGAAATTGACGATCGTACGGTATGTTCAGGAACGCACAGATTTTTTTTAAAGAAGGCTCCTTTTCTTCAGTTAAATCTTCATATCGGACCAGCATGACGTTATCTTTGCCTTTTATGTTTAAAATAACGGCGGCTATTTTATTATATAGCAGCGATAGCCGGATGACAGATTTTTTTTGTTTTAGACTTCTCCTTAATCGCGAACTCACAATATTTTTTGGCTCGCGGATCATACAAATGAACTTGGCTGTCGGGTAATAGCTGAGTATTTTCGAATAGAAGAACACATGTCTGGGTGTTTTTTCCAGGAATGTATTTTTCTTATCCGGGTTGAACAATCCTAAGACATATTCGAATACCTCTTTCTGAGAATCCAAATTAAAAAGCGCCTTTTCATCTACTTTAATTCTCGATTTGCGGATTAATTTCCGTCGAATTCTTTTGCGATCCTTATCGCTAAAGCCTTTATCGGGCATCGCGTATGCGACTCGTGAAAAAAAATGGGTTTCGGGCATCGGAAAATATTTGCCTGTATTGCTCAAAATCCCCTGAAGCAGGGTGGTGCCCGACCGCGGCATTCCCACGATGAAAACCGGATCGATGTATGTCGATTCTGATGTGATGTCGGGCATATGATGTCAAACAAAAAAGGGGTATGATATGCAATTTTCGTTCACAGAATAACCTATTATATAGGCTAACCTTAGGCTTTGACCAGTTGCTTTAGGCCCAGTTTATCGAGTGTATTTTCCTGCGGTTTGCCGCTTTCCGGATCCCAGCCCATGGCCTGGCGATACTCCCGGGCTAACTCGTCGATATCGATGGTCACACCGGCCACCGGGCCGTCTTTTTGAGGCGGCAAACCGGCCATCCGGTCGGGCAGCTTGACACCAGCGGGGGCAATGCCTTCCCGCAGATTAAAACAATGGCGCAGCGTCTGGATGCGGGCACCGGTGGTCAGAACTTCAGCGACATCCAGATCCCAGCCGGTGACCGCATTGAAAAACTCAACCAGCGGGTAATTGCCGAAAAACATCATGGGCATGATACACACACCGGCACTGGAGCCCACCTGAAGATATTGTGAGGCCGTAGCACTTAGCGGGCCTTTACCGCTATAGGTGTAGCGGTCAAATTCCCCGATCTGCATCTCAGGGTAGGGGGCCCATTGTCCGGGACCCGCATCGATACGGGCCATGGGGGCTGCGGTATGGCGGCCCGGTGTGGGATCACACACAAAACCCGTGCCGCGGCTGGGAAGAAACAGGGCATTGTGCAGGCCGGGTTCCTGACCGCCCACGTGCATTGCAAATTGAGCCGCCTCTTTTCCGATTTTTTCAGCTGCGACTTTAACCCCATCGGCTAAAATATCGCCGAATCCTTCGCGGGCAACCATTTTGGCCGTCATCGCGATCATGGCCTCGGCATTGCCCCAGGTGAGCGCAATACCGTCGGTATCGGTCGCAGAGATGATGCCGTTTTCAAAGCATTCCATGGCAAAAGCCAGTGTGGTTCCAGCGGAGATGGTGTCCAGCCCACTGCGGTTGCACATATCGTTGAGTTTAATGATCGCTTCAAAATCATCGCACATGCACATCGTGCCGAAGGCACCGATGGTTTCATACTCGGGTTTATGGGTTTCGCCCAGCGGGTATTTGCCCTTGTCGACGTTGAAAATGCCGCCACAGGCAATTGGGCAGTTGGCACAGGCGTATTTACGGCTTTGATAAGCGATAATGGCATCGGCGTCGGCAATTTTTTCCAGATTCGGGAAAGACTGCTCGCCGGTGTGTTGCCAGTTTTTAACCGGCGTGACACCCGAGGCCACCCCGCCCCCTGTTATCCCGCAGGTGCCGTGATCCATCAGCGTTTGGACAAATCCGCCCATATCGCGCATTTCTGTGATAAAGGTCTTGCGCAGTGCAGCCAATCCATCTGGATCGGCGATACGGGCCTTTCCGCTGCCGCGCACGGCAACGGCCTTCAGTTTTTTGGCCCCCATGACCGCACCCACCCCCGAGCGCGCTGCCACGCGTCCGGCGTCATTAACAATTCCGCTGATCAATGACAGTTTTTCTGAAGCCGGTCCAATGGCGGCAATCCTAATTTTTTTATCTTCGGCCTCTTTTCGGATGGTTTGTTCGGTATCGACGGTATCCTGACCCCAAAGGTGGCCGGCATCTTTGATCTGGATGTGATCATCGTTTACGGCTATATATTTTGGGGATGACGCTTGGCCACTGACAAAAATGGCATCCCAACCGGCAGCTTTCAACTCAGCCCCGAAATACCCGCCGGAATTGGCATCGCCCCAGCCGCCGGTCAACGGCGATTTGCAGACGGCCATATAGCGCCCGCCGGTGGGCACCTTTGTACCGGTCAACGGCCCGGTGGTAAATCCCAGATAGCTTTCCGGGCCCAATGGATCGACCCCTTTTTTCTGCCGTTCATATAAAATCCTGGCGCCGAGTCCCTGCCCGCCGATATAATCGCGGGCCATCTGCTCATCCAATTTTACGATCTCAATGTTGTCTGTGGTTAAATCAACAAACCCAATTTTACCCGCATATCCACCAACCATTTAATGCCTCCTAGTTTTTAAAATGACTTATGCGTATGGCTTTATACCTTTAATGTGTGCGACAGTCAAAGCGTTTCGATCAAAATTTTAATTCTTTAAAAGCGTCCATCAATCGTTTTTGACAATGAAAATAAAATTACTATTATGGAAAAAAGTATTTTTACGGCATTGCACGTTTCTTTCGGATTGTTCAAATGTTCCGATAGAAATGCATTCAATCTGAGTCACTGCTTTAAAAAGGAGGTGCAGAATGGAGTTACAGCAGTTGATTGAAAAGGGGTATGAACTGGGCACGACATTCGGTATAAAAATCTTAGCGGCGTTAGCCGTTTTCATCATCGGTCGCTGGGTCGTTAAATACTTGAGAAGATTGATCCGCAGAATAATGGAAAAACGCGATGTCGATCCCACCCTGTCAAAATTTTTAACCAATTTAACCTATATTGCGTTGCTGACATTTGTAATCCTGGCGGCTTTAGGGATGCTGGGTATTCAAACAACATCTTTTATTGCGGTGTTAGGTGCCGCCGGTCTTGCGATTGGCCTGGCGCTGCAAGGCTCGTTGTCAAATTTTGCTGCCGGCGTATTGATGATCATCTTCCGGCCGTTTAAGGTCGGTGATCTTATTGAAGGTGCCGGTGTTCTGGGTGTCGTAGAGGAAATTCAAATTTTTACCACCCAGCTGGTCACCCCCGATAATAAGACCATTATTGTCCCGAATGCCCAAATGACCGGCGGCAACATCATCAATTATTCCTCTAAAGGCACACGACGCGCGGACATGGTTATCGGCATCGGATACGAAGATGATATCGACAAAGCTCGCGGTATCATTTCTGAAGTTTTGTCCCAAGATGAACGGGTCCTCAAAGACCCGCCATTTCAGATCGCGGTATCTGAACTGGCGGACAGCAGTGTTAATTTCGTTGTCCGGCCCTGGGTAAAGGCAGGGGATTATTGGAATGTGATCTTTGACGCTACCGAAGCCATCAAAAAGCGCTTTGATGCCGATGGCGTCAGCATCCCATTTCCCCAGAGAGACGTGCATGTATACGAGCATAAGGCCGCGTAAATATTATCTGACCTTAGGCACAGTTAGCTTTCGATGAAGGCCTTGAGTTTTCCAAGGCCTTCCTTTATTTCCGCTGTATCGATTCCTGAGTAGGCCAGGCGGATGTAAAAGTTATCCTCACCAGCCAATGGGCGGCCGAAATGTAGCCGTGTGCAAAATGACACACCGGTCTCGCTCAATACGCTTTTGCGAAACGCATCATAGTCGCTTAAATTTTTGTTCTGCATGGCTGCGGTTACATTGGGGAAGAGGTAAAAAGTCGCATTCGGCCGGAAGCAGTGAATGCCGTCAATTGAATTTAAAATGTCCACGGCGGCATCCCGTCTTTCTTTCAATGTGTCAAGAATCTGCTTTGCTTCGGTCTGATCGCCGGTGAGCCCTTCCATAGCGCCGTACTGAATAAAGTGATTCGGGCAGGATTCATCGTTAACGTTTAGTTTGGCGATCACATCGATAATTTCCTTAGGGCCGATGGTGGCGCCCAAACGCCAGCCGGTCATGGCAAATTTCTTGGAAAAAGTATACAGGATGACGCTGCGCTCAGCCATATCCGGCAATGATGCAAAGGATGTACTTTGGCCCGCATAGCGGATGTCAAAATAGGCTTCGTCGCACAGCACATAAAGATCATGCTCGCGAACCAGTGCGGCCAATTTTTCCAGTTCCGCCATAGAGCATTCGGCACCGGTTGGGTTTTGCAGATCGTTGAGGATCAACAGCTTGGTTTTTGGCGTAATTTTGTTGGCAAGCGCATCCATATCAATCTCAAAGTTATCCTGCCCCTCAAGATAGCTATAGGGAACAGCGATGCCGCCGTTGAACTCGATCTGCGATTCATAAATCGGATATCCTGGATTGGGATAGAGGACTTCGTCGCCCGGATTCATTAATGCGAGGATAAATTTACCAATGGTAGGCTTGCCGCCAGGCTGAATGGCGACATTTTCCATTGTATAGGGGACCCCGCGCGAAGCACTCACGTCTGCGGCTAAAATTTCACGCAACTGCGGTATGCCGGCATTGGGGCAATAGCCGGTTTTGCCGTCCCGCATGGCTTTGATGGCGGCTTCCATCACATTGGCGGGGGTTAAAATATTCATATCGCCTAAGTGGAATGGATATACCTTATTGCCCTTGGCGGCAAAAGCAGCCGCTTCGGCTGATACGGCAAAGGCAGTTTCGGTACCCAGCTTCTGAATTCGTTTTGCGATTGTCATTTCTTTTGTCCTATCTGAGAGAATTGATCGTGCAGCATACGGTTAAATGTTAAGACTCAACATAGCCCAAAATGGCAAATTCTTCAACCCGCAGCAATAGGCTAATCCTATCGGCCGCCTTGCCTAAAGTTCTGTCCTTTAAAAAGATCCCATAAAGACTCTTGAAACATTCCGAAACATATCGCATCTATTCGGATTCGATTCAGTTGGATGTTATTTTTAATTCAAGTTACTTAATTGTTCGGCCGATATTATCTATAAGCTGTCGAAATTACATTATGAAATTAAATTTCAGAGGAATCACGCGATGCGGGATGCCTCCATATCCATATTCCACCGATCCAAGTCGGTTATGACTGCGGTCAAATTAGCGAACTAAAGGTCAGTTAAAGGTGAATGTATGACCCCTATCGACGGCATCATCAGCGCAATTGATACGCTCAAGCCCATTCCGCCCGTGGCAGCCCAGATCATGGCGCTGGCCGAAGATGAAAACAGCGCCATGTCCGATATTGCCGATCTGATTATTCACGATCCGTCTATTACAGCCAGCATATTGAAAATTTGCAACGCCGCTTACTTTGGATTATCCCGTCGGGTCGATTCGGTACGAGATGCCATCGTTTTGCTGGGATTGGATGAGATTATCGAGCTGGTGTTGTTGAATGTGACGGCTGAAAACTTTAAAGATAAGCCCGATGGGTATGGACTTGGTGAAGGTGAACTCTGGAAGAACGCCGTCTTATCCGCTTACACTGCCAAAATGCTGGCGGAAAACCATGGGTTTGGGGGCCAAAAGCATCTCATTTTTACAGCAGCGCTTCTTAAAGATATCGGAAAATTAATTATCGGCCGGTTTGTGGCGTTTTCTTATGAAAAAATCAATATTCTGGTCCGGTCCAAAGGATACAGCTTTAATGAAGCTGAAAAAGAGGTCATCGGCATGAGTCATGAAGAACTGGGTGCCCGGGTGGGGCAGAAATGGCGATTTGGTGACCAACTCATCTACATCATTCGCCATCACCATATGACCGATGAAACCGCTAGGAACGATCCCCAAACGGCCATGGTGTATTTGGCAGATATGATCTGCATGATGCTCGGATTTGGCACTGGCGTCGATGGACTTGCCTATCGATTTTACAGTGAAGTCCTGGATCGCATGAAGCTCACCGAAAAAGATTTACGAAACGAAATTTTGGACACAAGCCGGCGCCGGCAGAAAATTGATGAGTTGTTGAGTCTGGTATAAATTCGAACATTAATGGCTTCAGGTGTTCTGGCCGCTGGCATCTCGCTTCTTGCTTCGACTCGGCTACCTTCGACATGAGCTCAGGCCGAATGTAGCTCGTCGCAGGCTGGCAGGAAGTAACGAATCCGTTGCCAGAAGCCAGCAGCAAGAGGCCAGAGGCTTGAAACCTTTGGACCCAGCCTGCCTTCCGAAGCCTGCAGCGCGAGGGAGGGAATCCTGAACTTCTGAACCTGATCAGTTGCCCGCTGATCGGAAAAGCGCATCTAAATCCAACCGGTTGACCGCATCCGTCATCAATTCTCCGATCACCTTTTCCGCATCCTTGCTTCCGACGACCCGCAATCGTTCAGCATTGCCGGTGATGGTCTCGCCGCTCACAAAGCGATTGTGCTTGAGAAAATTAGCCTGGTAGCTCATTTGAACAACCCATTTGCGCTCTACCAGATCAAGCTTAAACGCTTTTAAAATGATTTCAAGGGCAGTCGCTTGGCCTTGGTCTTCTGACGCAACCCGTATTCCGGCATTTTTTAATCTTTGCGTGAAAATACTTTTCATCAGAGAGCTCAGACTAAATGCACCCACCAGACGTTCATTTTTACTGTCGCTCGTAACGATCAGCGCAAAATTTCCTGAAAAATCCTTGAGAGCCATTTTTGCACTTTGGGTAACGATGGCTTGTTCTGCTCTTTGATCCTTAAAGATCAACACAATTTCGGTTTCTTTGGCTCTTATGGTTTCAGACGGGAGTTGATAATTGACCACCAGATAATTTTTGGAAGCGCAAGAACCGATTGTCAAGGCAATAAACAGAACCATCGTCAGTGTTTTTATGCGGCAGTAAAGCGGCATCATAAATATGTGCTCCTTTTCCTTTAGAAAATAGATTAGCATAAATCGAGGATATCAATAACACCATCATCCAGATCCGCCACCAGAAGCTTATGACGCAGCAACCCGGACTTATTCTGAATAATTTTAACAACCTCAGCACATTGGAGTGCTGCCAAAAAGGTTACTGTGTACGGTAGTGTGCCAAGTTCGACTTCTGCTCCTTTAGCCGGCATGTCCTCTTCTTTCCCATAAATGAGCTCCAGGCCCTGATCTTCGGGAAAAACAGTCGTCATTTGTCCGGACGCACCTGCCACTGCGGCAGACACCAGCGGTGAGCCCTGCTGTTTACACTGCCGTTCCAATACTAAGCGCGTTTTTAAATTGTCCAGACAGTCGACACAGACGTCCGAATCTCGTAACAGCTGTGCGCTGTTGTCCGCATCCAAAAATCGGGCATGCATGTTCACCTCAAGCGCGGAATTGATGGCTTTGATTCTGTGGGCGGCGGCTTCGGCTTTTGATGTGGACATTCGATCCGGTGTACTCAAAAATTGGCGGTTCAAATTGCTTTCCTCAAACGAATCCCCGTCAATAATATTCAGCCTACCAATGCCGATGCGGGCGAGTATTTCCACCACAGCACCGCCCAATCCACCGAGACCGACGATACTGACGCGCGCCTTTAAAAGGGCCACCTGGTTCTGCGGGCTGAATGCTTTCATATTGCGCACATAGCGCTCGGGGACGACGCCGTGCTCAAGGGCCATGATCTCAATCTCACGACCGCTGATGCTCAGGGCTTTTGACAACTGGCTGATGTGTCTGACGGAGATACTATTATAGGAAGTTTTGTTCGGGAATTCTTTGGGCTGAGCGTGTTTTAATATCCTTTCAAGGGCCTCGGCGTCCAATGCTTATCCTCCTCCAACGGGCGGGAAAATACCGACCCTTTCGCCTCCAGCCAAAGTGGTCGCCAGATCTACTTTGACGCCATCGACGAAAACCAATTTGATCTGAGTTTTCGGTACATCCAACTGTGTTAGCAATGCGCCCACGGTCATACCGGGTTCGATGGCATAGTTATCGGCGGAAAGGGGCATAAATTTCTTGAGGCTGGCAAATAATTGAAGCTGTATATATGATTTTTTGGACATTTTGTGTCTATTGTATTAAAGATAGCGTTTACTGGAATAGCGCTTACCCGTTTTCGGGTTCACTTTTAAACAATGGCTAAATTCTAGAACCAATCCTTTTGAAAGTCAAGCAAACATAGTTTTTATTGGCGCTATCATGCTCAATACGATAACCACTATTATTCCCATATTTGTGATCATCCTTTTGGGATGGCTGGCTCGGGTTTTTGGTTTTTTGCGCACCGAATTTATCGCACCCGCCAATCGGCTCGTGTTTTATCTGGCCATACCGGCAATGGTCTTTAGGTCCATCTCCCGCACTTCTCTGGGCAATCAATTTGACGGGCTGGTCGTGCTGCTGGTACTGCTGTCGATTTGCACGGTATTCGCCATTGCCTGGCTTCTGGCCATTATGATGCAGATACCCCAAGACCATCGGGGCACCTTTATTCAAAATTCGTTTCACGGCAATTTGGGGTATATCGGACTGGCAGTGGCTTTTTATTATTTGGGCAGTGATGGTTTTGTGCGGGCCAGTATTTTGGCCGGTTTCATGATGATCCTGCAAAACTTATTGGCGGTTATTGCACTACAGGTCAATGCGCCCAGTGCCGCTGCTTCGCCCAAAAGAGGCATGGTGCTCTTGAAAATAATGGGCAACCCGATCATTGTATCGGCCTTGGCCGGTATGGTTGTGTCGCTGACAGCGCTTCCCGTCCCGCTGGTGTTGGGCCGCTGTCTGGATATCTTAAGCGACCTGGCGCTGCCGCTGGCACTTTTGATTATCGGTGCATCGCTTTCTTTTGAGACGGTGCCCGCCCGCTTAAAAGCGGTTCTGTCTACCGGTCTGCTAAAACTGCTTCTGATGCCTGCTGTAGGCTGGGTCCTGTTTTACGTGTTGGACCTTGAATCGGAAGCGGTTTTGCCCGCGATCATTTTACTGGCTGCCCCGACAGCGACGGTAACCTATGTGATGGCCAAAGAGATGCATGGCGACAGTGAATTTGCGGTGGTTGCCATTTCCGTCAATACCCTGTTATCGGCGGCAACCTATACGATCTGGTTAAGCCTCACGGGTTGGTAACCGTCCAGGTATGGCTTCAAATCCAAGTTTTAAATGGCAAGGCGTTAAAAAGCAATTTGTTTGTTGTCGGGGCCGATTTTCCGGTGTAAAATAAACAATCCATGTTCGACTACAAATGGCTTTGATCGTAAACTCTCAGACATCGTACAAGCCGTTAGGAGTCAAATCCGCATGCGAAAACACCGATTGGACGCTGAAAATGCAACTATCCTTTAATAATGCACTGGTGACCGGCGGTGCCGGGTTTATCGGTTCTCATCTGGTGGAAGCGCTGGTAGAGGCCGGCTGCCGGGTGACGGTATTGGATAATCTGTCATCGGGCAACATAGACAATCTGACCCATCTGAAGGGGAAATTTCGTTTTTATCAGGAAGATATTCGGGACGCTAGTGCGTTGTTAGCGGCCGCTGAAAACTGTGAGGTCGTTTTCCATATGGCTGCGGTTGTATCGGTTCCACAGACGATTGAAAATCCGGTCGACGCAGCTGCTGTGAATGATACGGGCTCACTGCTGGTCTTTGAGGCGGCACGCAAACAGGGAGTGAAACGGGTTGTTTTCTCCAGCTCCTGCGCCGTTTACGGAGATGATCCGCGTTTGCCCAAACGCGAAGACATGCTCCCCAAACCGATGAGCCCTTATGCAGTTCAAAAATTGGCGGCCGAATACTATGCCAACGTATATGATGACCTGTACGGCATTGAAACGGCTGTATTACGCTATTTTAATGTTTACGGCCCGCGGCAGGACCCGTCCTCACCCTATTCGGGTGTGATCTCCATCTTTATGACAAAAGCATTGTTGGATGAGGCCGCTGTTATCTACGGTGACGGCAACCAGAGTAGAGATTTTATCTATGTCAAAGATGTGGTTAAAGCCAATTTACTGGCCGCGACTGCCGCAAACGCCCGTGGTCAGATCATGAATATCGGCGCGGGTCGGGCAGTGCGTATCAAAGCGCTCTGGCAGGCAATTTGTGATTTATCCGGCCGGCACATCACTCCACAATATGCGCCCAAAAGGCCGGGCGATATTATCGAATCTTTGGCCGGTATTGAGAGGGCCAAAGACCTTTTGAATTTTGAGTGTGATGTTTCCTTTGAAAAAGGGCTTGAAAAGACCTTTGAATGGTACCGTAGTCAAGACTTAACATAAGTAGCAGTGTTCAGGTGTCAGGTTTCAGTAAACAGGTCATAGCTCATAGCTCACAGCTCATAGGCTAATTTCCAA
>JASFEV010000029.1:0-24442 GCA_050124655.1 Desulfobacterales bacterium | reverse complement strand
GCTCACTGGTGTTGGAAGCACGCCACATGAGTTTGCCGTGCATTTCTCTGGCCGTGAATCCGGGTGTGCCGGATTCAACAATGATGCAGGACAGCTCCGGCTTGCCGTCATCTCGCACGCCGGTTCTGGCTAAAACGGTGGCGCCGGTGGTAATGTCGGTGGCCGCATTGGTAATAAAAATCTTGCTGCCATTAATGACCCATTCATTGCCGTCTAAAACGGCGGTGGTTTGGGTATTGCCGGCGTCAGATCCGGCATTGGGTTCGGTCAGGCCAAATCCCCATAAGGCCTCTCCGCTGCACAGTTTGGGTAAATATTTCTTTTTTTGGGCTTCATTGCCGAAATAATATAACGGGCCGATGCCCAGCGAGTTTTCAGCGGCTACGGTGGCGGCGTGCGATCCGTCAACCCGGGCGATTTCTTCAACGGCAATGATATAGGAAATATAATCCATGGCCTGGCCGCCGTACTCTTCAGAGACAAAAATCCCGAATAGTCCCAGCTCGGCCATTTTCTGCATGGTTTCATAAGAAAATTCTTCTTTTTCATCCAACTCCCTGGCAACCGGCTTGATCTCCTTTTCGGCGAAACTGCGCACCGATTCACGTAAGATCTCATGGTCAGTTGAAAGGCTAAAATCCATAAGCGCTCCTTTATCGTATCGTCGTAAAATCCGTTGTCATCAATTATGGTCACAAAACGAGCATTTTTTTAGATACCGGACTATGCTATAGTACCCGAAACAGGCTCATTTTATAGGCCCAAGACGCCAAGATGTCAATCGTTAAAAACAGAAGACAGGGGACAGAAGACAGCAATCAGCTGCCAGATAAGGGATTTCACGCTTCGGTTTTTTGATCTGTCATCTGTCGTCTGACTTCTGTCCTCTGAAACTGACTGAATATGCCCGAACTTCCGGAAGTACAGACCATTGTGAATGACCTCCGCGCAGCCGGCCTTGAAGGCCAATGCTTTGAGGCGGCCAGGGTCTTCTGGGCCCGCACGATTGCCGAACCATCGGTTAAAGCGTTTTGCAGTCGGATCAAAGGCCAAAAGATATCAACCATTCGGCGCCGCGGAAAATTCATCGTTTTCAAGTTCCAAAACAACACCCATTTGCTGATGCATTTTCGCATGTCGGGCCGGCTGCATCTGGTAGCTCCAGATCAGCCCCGCCAAAAGCACGAACATGTGCTGCTCAATCTGAGCGGCGCACAGCAGTTGCGCTTTCATGACACCCGCAAATTTGGCCGCCTATACCTGGTGCCTGACGCTGACCGCATCCTGGGTCGCCTGGGTCCGGAACCTTTGGCAAAGGGATTTACGTCTAGGAAATTGGCGCAACTTCTCAAGCCGCGCAAGCGCTTGTTGAAGCCATTGCTGTTGGATCAGAGCTTTATTGCCGGGCTGGGCAATATTTATGTCGATGAGGCCCTTTGGGATTCAAAGATCCACCCCTGCCGCATCGCGGCCGCTTTATCGGAAATGGAAATTCAGGCCCTCCACCGGGCCATACCGCGGGTGCTGAAACGGGGTTTAAAAAACCTGGGGACCTCTTTGGGAACCGGTAAGACCAACTTTTATTCCATCGCCAAGCATCAGGGTCGCAACAGTGATCAGCTACACGTTTTCCGGCGCACCGGCCAGCCCTGCCCGCGCTGTCAAACGACAATACAGAGAATCATCGTCGGCCAGCGCAGTACGCATATATGTCCCCGGTGTCAAGTTTAAGAGGTTCTGGGTTCCGGGATTCGGAGGTTCCCGTCTTCACTCTATCGAACTATGCTGCGGCCACTGGCGACTCGCTGCTGGCTGCTGGCTAAAAGCCTGAACAACATGACGGACAGCCAGCTGCCAGCGGCAAGCAGCCAGAAGCTTAAAACGAACCTCTATTTCTTGAAACCTGAACCTCTGAACCCTGGAACGCTGAACCTTTGAACGGAAGGATTGAACGATGCCCACCGGCGCTTGTGGTATTAATTGTGATATCTGCAAATTAAACCTGCTGGGCACCTGCTCAAGCTGCGGCCCCGGCACCAGCTCCCAGGCCGAACAAAAGCTGGCTGCGCAACAACGGTTATTGGGCGGTACCTGCGCCATTCTGGCATGTGCCCACCTGAACCAGGTAGGATACTGCCTGCGAGATTGTTCTCAATTTCCCTGCGACAATTTTTCTCAGGGACCCTACCCGTACAGCTCGGGTTACCTTCAGATGCAGGACCGCCGCCGCCGCCAAAATCCGCCGGCCTTCGCGCCCGATAAATCCCCGGTGGAGGTGCCGCCGCATTTTTGGGACGGGCTGCAAAACAAAAATTTAAACACCCTTTGCAATTGGACCCTTTTCAGGTTGGCATCCGCCAAGCAGATGGTCTTTCAATTCTTGAACGAGGAGGTGCTGGTGGATGTCGCTGAACGCTGTCTGAAGCGCGCTAGCGGAAGCGGCTGGGAAAGGACAGACGACCCCCTCCTTGAACTGGTCACGCTCCTTTATTTGAATAACGTCAAGCAACTTTATCCCCTGGGTCGCGAGATCGTGGGCGTCAAAGATCTCAAAGAGGCCCACTTTTTCCAGGGACCCCATGTGCTGCAAACCGATCCCCTGCTGCAACGCTACGGACAGGATATACGAGGTTTTGAAGAAGCCGCCCGGTTTCTGGATGGCCGTTCGATGGATATGGCCGATGCCGCTTATGAGCTTTTCCCTTTTCCTCGCGTGCCGCTGTATTTTTTATTCTGGAAGGGGGATGCGGAATTTGAGCCCCGCATTTCGGTCTTATTTGATCGATCGATTGAGGCCTTGTTCTCAGCCGATGCCATCTGGGGGCTCGTCGGCAGGGTATCCACCGCTCTGCTGCAGGGACCGCGATAAAGAAGGGTGCCAGGTGTCAGGTGTCAGCTAGGTCGCAAGTCGTTTTACCGGTAAATTGGTTTTATTGGTTTAATTTGTTCGATTGGTTCGGTTTAAACCAACAAAAAAACCAATGAAACAAATAAAACGAACCTAACAGATTTCTTTACCCTGAACGTCTGAACCTTTAGAAATCGATGATGCCGATATAGTTTTCAGGGGTAATCTTTAGCAATTCATCCTTAACCGCCGTGGACACATCCAGGGTTTCAATGAATTCGGCAATGGCCTTTTGATCGATAGAGGTATGCGTACGGGTGAGCTCCTTTAATGCTTCATAGGGCTGGGGATAGCCCTCGCGACGCAGAATCGTCTGGATGGCCTCTGCCACCACCGCCCAGTTGCGCTGCAGATCAGCGCGGATAACATCCGCATTTAAAATCAATTTGTTCAGCCCCCGCAGCAACGATTTTAGCCCGATAAGTGTATGGGCCAGCGGAACACCGATGTTGCGGGTGACGGTAGAATCCGTCAGGTCCCGTTGCAGCCGTGAAACGGGCAGCTTGGCGGACAGATGCTCGAAAATGCCGTTTGCAACGCCGAAATTGCCTTCTGCGTTTTCAAAATCAATGGGATTGACTTTGTGCGGCATGGTCGAAGAGCCGACTTCTCCTTTTTTGATTTTCTGTTTAAAATAATCAAAAGAAATATAGGTCCAGATGTCGCGCGCCAGGTCGATTAGAATCGTATTGATGCGTTTAAAATTATCGCAAAATGCGGCCAGATTGTCATAATGGTCAATTTGAGTGGTGATTTTAGAGCGCTTAAGGCCCAGAGTTTTGTTGATCAGATAATCTGCAAAAGCGATCCAATCAATATCCGGATAGGCCACAAGGTGGGCATTGAAGTTGCCGGTGGCCCCCCCGAACTTGGCTGAAAACGGGATGGTTTCTAATTGTTTGATCTGAACCGCCAGTCGATCAACAAACACGTACAGCTCTTTTCCGATGGTGGTGGGGGAAGCCGGTTGTCCATGAGTGCGCGCCAGCATGGGGATATCGGCCCACTCTCTGGCTTTGTGTTCAAGATCATCACCCACTTCGCCCAGCGCCGGTTTGATCACGGCCTGATAGGCTTCTTTGATGGAAAGCGGCAGGGCTGTGTTGTTGATGTCCTGGGAGGTCAATCCGAAGTGGATAAACTCCTTGTAGGATGCCAGACCCAGCTCATCAAATTTATCCTTTAAAAAGTATTCAACGGCTTTGACGTCGTGGTTGGTGACCTTTTCGATATCCTTGACCCGGGCGGCATCTTCGAGTGAAAAATCCGTATAGAGCTTGCGTAAGGATGCAAAGGCCTTTTGGCCAATCCCCTTGAGGGGGGGCAACGGAAGACGACACAACGCAATAAAATATTCAACCTCGATCCGCACCCGATAGTTAATCAAGGCCCCTTCTGAAAAATAGGGTGCCAGAGGGGCCGCCGCCCGTCGATAGCGACCATCAACCGGCGAAATGGCTTCTAAATTTGAAAGATTCATGGGAAGGTTCCAAAATTGTCATCATGGGATTTATGGAATTGGCGCTTGAGTAACGCTGAAGTATAGGCAAATGCCCATGAGGTGTCAAGTTGCCATGATGAATGGCATCTTATTTTTACCGCACATTGGCTGTCAGATGATCTTTAAGGTGGTTGGGCAGCAGGGGTTTTAAGCGGTCACATCAATGTTACCCCCGACCCCTGGCGCAGTAAGCATTTTCAGCATTTGTTGCTGACTTTCAACCGCTATCTTTAGCATTTCCAGCTGCATTTCAGTGGTTGTCTGCAGCTGTTGAACAATCATGGCCATCGAAGAATTTAAGGCAACCTGACCTGCATCCATTGCGGGACTCCTTTTTCTTTTGGGCATCGGCCCTCATATACACCAGACTTATATCGGCACTATGGCCTGAATCTTTAGATCGCTTTTTGATCACTATTTTTATATAATACTCAAAGGGTGTTGATGTTTACGGTAATCTCGAAAGGATCGGGGAGATCGCTAAATGCGCAAAACGCTCATCGTCGTCATCATCATAATTTTCGGCATCGGTGGATACTTAGGATGGGACTGGTACGATAAAACCCACAGGCGGCAGCTGGAGCCCAGCATAACGCTATATTACTGGACGGATGCCAATGGAGAAAAGCACATTTCTGACCGTCCGCCGCCTCAAAACGCCAGAAATGTCTACACGGACAAAGGCTATAAGCACATCAGAACGCCCTTCATTGTGACCATCAAAAACAAGGCACGCGATTTTTACCAAAAGGCCCGCAAAAAAATATTTAAACCCAAGAAAGCCAAATAGAGGGATTAGGTTGCTCAAATATGGGATCTGGCTATAATACCGCTAACGCCATAGTGTTGGCGGTTGGCCAGCTCATGGAAGGGTGGAATAGTGGAAAAATGGGATATTGGGTACAAAAACTGGATGAAGTTGCGATTTTACTCCCCAATGAGGGTCGTTTAGAAAACAATCGTTCTTAATCGTCAATCCCCAGCATTCCAACATTCCACAATTCCGATACCCCATTTTTCTATGATGACGCCGGTGGAAACTTTTGCAGAATCCGATGCACTACATCGTTGACCGTCTGGGTTTCAAGTGTCGGCTCCCGGTCAGGATCTAAGAGCGCACGCGCCTCACCCCACCATATGACCCGATGGGTTTGAGGGTCCACAAAATGCAGGCGCAGTTTTCCCTTTTCAACAATCAGATTGGAATCAAAACCCAACCAGGCAGTGGTAAATATTTTGGATCGGACGCCATAAATGTGGATGACAAAATCGGGGTTTTGGGATGATTGTTGAACATTTTTAGCCTGCAAAACGGTATTGATGGCGGCATAGATCCGCTCGAGCATCAGATCTTCGATGCTAATCGTGGTTGGGGTCGGATTAAAGTCATAGGTTCGCAGTTTTGAAAAATCCAAGTTCACATTGTAATCCCAGTTAACCGTCTGGGAAACATCGATCTTGGCCGCACAACCAGCGAATAGAACCATCACTCCAATAACGAACAATTTATTGAATTTGTTCATATCCAACCTCCTTTTATGCTGGATGAATCAATCCTGATGAGCTCAAAAATGGCCCCACGCTTGAATAACATTATCGTAATGAATATATCGTTAATTCTATCATCATAAACAACAAATGATCAGGAGTCAATCAATGGAATTAAGTCGCACAGAAATAGATCTGCTCGCTCTACTGGCAGATGAGTGGGACGCGGCCGGACCGCCGGGTTATATTGAAACAACAGTTATTGCAGAGCGCTTAAAGATTTCAATCGCAGATGCAAAATCCGCCATCCAATCGCTTTTTGAAAAAGGCATGGTGGACACCGACAAAGTGGATAATTATGCGGCCTATCTCACACCGCAGGGATATGCGTTGGCCAGATAAAAGCTTTGATACTAAGGGTGCCAGCCCAGTCGATAACGCAGACGGGCAAATCGTTGCTGGGTCTGATTGTTGTTAACGCCGATGGCCAAGGCCTTGCGGCTACCCACCATGACCACCAGATTGCGGCCGCGGGTAACAGCCGTGTAGATCAAATTCCGCTGCAGCAGGATATAGTGCTGTGTCAGAATCGGTAGGATAACGACCGGATATTCAGATCCTTGAGATTTATGGACCGAAACCGCATAGGCCAGCACCATTTCATCCAGTTCGTTAAATTCATAGACAACATCACGGTTATCAAAGCAGACCGTTAGCTGCCGTTCTTCGGGTAGAATGGCGGTGATGCGTCCGATATCGCCGTTAAAGACTTCTTTGTCGTAGTTGTTGCGGATCTGCATAACTTTATCGTTAACCCGGAAGGTTCGGTCGCCGCGAATAATACCGCCGTTTCCAGGGTTTAAAACAGTTTGCAGTCGATTATTGAGATTGACGGCCCCAACAATCCCTTTGTGCATCGGTGTCAACACCTGAATGTCGTCAACGGCATCGAAGCCAAAACGCGACGAAATTCGCCTGTGGGCCAGTTCCAGAATAATGTCTAGAACCTTCTCAGGGTCATCTTGTTCGATAAAATAAAAATCATTCTGAGGGTCGGATATTTCAGATTGACTGACAAGCGGCAGTTCGCCTGCATTGATCCTATGGGCGTTGACGATAATGCGGCTGGCTTTGGCCTGGCGGAATATTTCGGTCAACTCGACAACTGCCACAGCACCGGATGCAATTAAATCGTTCAGTACATTACCGGCACCCACCGATGGCAGCTGGTTAACATCGCCCACGAAAATACAGCTGGCGGTTGCCGGCACCGCTTTCAGCAGATGGTGCATCAAAACCGTGTCGATCATGGAAGTTTCATCGATAATCAGCACTTCGCATTCAAGGGGGTTCTTTTCATTTCTTTGAAATCCGAGCTTATGGATGCTGTATTCGAGCAGGCGGTGGATCGTTTTGGCGGTAGATCCGGTCATTTCGCTCATGCGTTTGGCGGCTCGGCCGGTGGGTGCCGCCAGCATGATATTGATCTTCATTTGTGAAAATATTTTTAGAATCGCCTTTACAATGGTGGTTTTACCGGTACCCGGTCCTCCCGTGATGATCAGGACTTTATTCTCAAGAGCGTAGTGAATAGCATCTTTTTGATTTTGAGCCGGCTGAAAAGAAAGCTGCTTTTGGACCCATTCAATCGCTCGCTCAGCATCAACCGTACGTATCGATTTGGGCGTAGATAGTAATGCCTTCAATCGGTTGGCAATACCAGTTTCACACTGATAAAATCGGGTCAGGTAAACCGCCTTGTTGTTTTCTTTAAAGTCTTCAATGCCTTCATTAATATCTTCAATGACGATTTGCTGGTCTGCATTCAGGCTGCCGATGGCCTCAACGATGGGTTCGCGCCTTATGCCCAGAATGTCGCGGCAGCGTTCGATCAGCTGCTCGTACGGGAAAAATACATGTCCGTCCTCTGAAAGCTGATGCAGCGTATAAACAACGCCGGCTTCTACTCTTACGCGGGCGTCATTTGAAAACCCGAGTTCTTTGGCAATATTGTCGGCTTTTAGAAATCCAATGCCAAAAATATCGCTCGCTAGCCGGTATGGATTTTGTTTGACCACCGCAATCGAGCGATCCCCGTAACGTTTAAATATTTTGGTGGCATAGGTTGCACTGACACCATGGCTTTGCAAAAAGATCATTACATCGCGGATGTCCTTCTGCGCCTCCCAGGCTTTGGCAATATTGGCCAGGCTTTTTTTGCCGATACCTTTGACTTCTGCCAGACGGCCGATCTGATTCTCAATAACGTCCAAAGTTTTTTCGCCGAAACGTTCAACGATGCGCCCGGCCATAACCGGGCCCAGTCCCTTGATGAGGCCGGATCCTAAATATTTTTGAATGCCATGGGCGGTGGCCGGCACTTTGGTCTTAAACTGAGCCACTTTGAACTGCTCGCCGAATTTGGGATGAACGGCCCACTCACCCCGCATGTCGAGAATCTCACCCGGCATCGGTGACATCAGGTTACCGAGAACAGTGACCAGATCACGCTTGCCTTTGACTTTCACCTTGGCAATCGTAAAGCCGTTTTCTTCATTGGTAAAGGTGATTCTTTCTATTTGACCGGATAGATCGGTAAGCATTACGGGCGTCTATTTACAGGTTGCGAGTTAACATGGATGGAAATTCATTCAAAAAAACAGATTGCTTACAAGCTTCGCTATGGAGTGCTGGAGTAATGGAGTATTGGAGTACTGTTAGAATATTTGCAGTGTCAATCGCTCTAATCCAGCACTCCAACACTCCAGTCCGGCCTTCGTAGCCGAAGCTACTTCGGCGGAGTAGGCTACTCCAATACTCCTGTATCCTACCGGCACCATTCTGCAATTATTGATAAACATTGAATGCGTCTCGTTAGACCCATGGCGGCAGCCGTATCTCCGACTCGGGCAATGAATCCTGAATATAACACTTGATATCAATAACCGGTGTTCCATCAAAAGCATCAATGTCATCAATTTCGATCCGCCGATCCTTGATGGATATGAGTTTACATCGCGTCAACCCGATCAGGTTGGGTCGCAGAGGGGAATGGGTGCCAAATACGCCGGTCAGAGGATTTTTCTCATCTTTACGGGGATGCACTCTCAGGGTTTTACGCCGATCAGCGGTATCGTTTTCATGGAACCAAAAAAACACCAGGATGTGGGAAAATCCTTCCAGCCCCAGCAGCGCATCAGCATAAGGCTTATGGATGTCGATCCAGGCGGTCTCTTCTTTTTTCCTAACCACACCCACAGGTATTATCTGAAAAGATTCCGGCATTGTCGTTTTCCGATTTGAGAATCGGTTCAAAAGCGGAGCGTACACGCTAGTACGCGAGCATTGTGAACCGGATTACAACACAGCTATCGGATAAAAGATGAAGGTTTAGAAACCAGTTTTTAGTCTTGTTGGAGTTCTTTGATGTCTGCATAATAATCCAGCGCCAGCGGATTGCTGAGGGCATCCTTGTTGAGCACCTCCTGGCCCTGGATTACTTTTTTAACCGCCAGTTCCACCTTTTTCATGTTAAGCGTATAGGGAACATCCGGCACACTGAGAATTTTAGCAGGCACATGCCGTGGTGATGCATTCACACGGATGGTTTGTTTAATTTTATCCTTTAGGTCATCCGTCAGTTCGACACCTTCGGCCAACTTGACAAACAGAATCACCCGCACATCATTTTTCCAATCCTGACCCACCACGACACTGTCGGCGATTTCCGGCATTTGCTCCAGCTGCCGGTAAATTTCTGCGGTTCCGATGCGCACTCCGCCGGGATTAAGCGTCGCATCCGACCGGCCGAGCATGACAACACCGCCGCGTCGAGTAACGACCACAAAGTCACCATGGCGCCAAATGTTGGGGTACACATCAAAGTAAGCGTTATGATATTTTTTACCATCCGGATCGTCCCAGAAATAGATGGGCATCGACGGAAAGGGCTTGCAGCAGACCAGCTCCCCCTGCTCATCGATCAGCGTATTGCCCAGCTCATCAAATGCCCTTACATCCATGGCCAACCCCCGGCACTGAAGCTCGCCGGCATACACCGGAAGCATGGGATTGCCCAAGGCAAAACAGCCGTTTAGATCCGTCCCGCCGGAAATGGACGCCAGTTGCAAATCAGCCTTGACTTCCGCGTAAATAAAATCAAAGCCTTCAATCGACAGTGGTGAGCCGGTGGAAAGAACAGCACGCAACGGTGTTAAGTCATAGGTCTTGCCGGGCTTGACACCGGCATTCATCAGCGCTGCAATATAGCCCGCGCTGGTTCCAAAGACCGTTATGTTCTCATCCTGGGCCATTTCCCACAGTGCACCCGGGTGCGGGTAAAACGGATTGCCGTCAAACAGAACCAAGGTAGCCCCGACGCCCAGTGCGCAAGTCAGCCAATTCCACATCATCCAGCCGCAGGTGGTAAAATAAAAAATCGTATCATCACGCTGTAAATTGGTGTGCAGGATATGTTCTTTTAACTGATGCACCAGAATGCCGCCGGCACTTTGCACCATACATTTGGGCAAACCGGTGGTACCCGATGAATACATGATGTAAAGCGGATGCCCGAAAGGCAGCTGCTCAAATTCGATTTCCAGGCCGGATTCTGATGACCGGAAATCCTGATAATGAACGCCATTTTCTATGGCGCTGATATCAGCTTGCTGCTCGGTGTAGGGCACGACGACGACCTTCTCAATCGACGGCAATTCTTTAAGGATATTGGCGATGCGTTCTAAAGAGTCCAATTTTTTACCCTTAAAAGAATACCCGTTGGCGGTAAACAGCACTCTGGGCTGGATCTGTCCAAACCGATCCAGCACACCTTTGATGCCAAAATCCGGCGAACAGGATGACCAGGTGGCGCCCATGCTGGTGGCCGCCAGCATCGCAATTATGGATTCGGGCATATTGGGCATGAACCCCACCACCCGGTCTCCCGGCTGGATCCCCAGCTCTTTTAGCGATTTTGCCAAGCGCGCCACTTCATCATAAAGCTGAGCATAGGTCATGCGGATGGACGGCTGGTCTTCGCCTTTGAAAATCAACGCCACCTGATCATCCCGGTAGCGCAGCAGGTTTTCAGCAAAATTGAGTTTAGCCCCTGAAAACCATTTTGCGCCGGGCATTTTGGCAACGTCATCGATAACTTCATCATATGGTTTGGAATGGATGATGTCGGCAAAATCCCAGAAGGCCGTCCAGAAATCAGCAATATTTTCAATCGACCAGTCATAAAGAGGTCCGAATTCTGTAAAATTTTGATGGTAGGTTTCATTAATAAAGGTCATGAAACGATACATATTGGACTCTTTGATTTGCTCCTCGGTTGGTTTCCACAACAATTTCGCCATGACAACCCTCCCTATTATGGTGATGAATGCTCACGTGCTATTTACAAAATAATATTGTCCGCCTCTCATTAATTCACTAAGTGTTTACCTTTAATGCCATTCATTAGTCAAGAAAATGCCTTAAATATCCAATCCCTCAAAGGCTTTAATCCTTGAAGGTCGGCTATTTTTTAGATAACAGTAAACACAGTGGATAATCAATCGCCGATCAGCTTTAATTAATGGCTTTGCAAAACTGCATTAAAACTTGTACTTAGATTTTTCAGAGGAGAATAATTATGCAAATGATTGAACTGCGGTCCGACACAATGACCCAGCCGACGGCAGCCATGCGAAAGGCAATGGCGGAGGCAGAAGTGGGTGATGATGTCTTTGGTGAAGACCCGACGATAAACCGCCTGGAAGAAATGGCCGCTGATCGTTTAGGCAAGGAAACGGCCTTGTTTGTTTCAAGTGGCACGATGGCCAATTTGGTCAGCCAGCTGGCCCACTGTGGTCGTGGCGATGAAATCATCCTGGGCAGCCACGCCCACACCTTCTTTTACGAGCAGGGCGGATCGGCGGCGGTGGGCAGCTTGCATCCCCGCACGGTTCCCAACCAGCCGGACGGTAAAATGGCGCTTGAAGATATCGAGGCAGCTATCCGCGGTGACAATGTTCATTTCCCCAGAAGCCGGCTCATTTTGTTAGAAAATACCCACAATATCTGTAATGGCTGCCCTCTTGAAATTGATTACATGCAAGCAGTCGGTGATATTGCCCGGCGCCACCAATTAAAAATCCACGTTGATGGAGCTCGATTTTTCAATGCTGCTGTCGCACTTGGCGTAGCGCCCAAAGATTTGGCTGCCGAAGCCGACTCCGTCTCCTTTTGCTTAAGCAAAGGTCTGGCAGCACCGGTGGGATCGATGGTTTGCGGCACGCAGGCGTTTATCAATGAAGCCCGACGCGCACGCAAGTTGCTCGGCGGTGGTATGCGACAGGCTGGCATATTGGCTGCCGCCGGAATTGTCTCCCTCAATGAAATGGTGGAACGGCTGGCAGATGATCATGCCAATGCAAAAAAGCTGGCCGCCGGTCTGGCAGAAATACAGGGCCTATTCATCGAGCCGGACAGGATTCGAACCAATATCGTATTTTTTGAATTGAAAAGTGAGAAGATGACCGCAGCGCAATTCACCCAGCAAATCAATGCCGAAGGACTTCGCATGCTGCCGGTCGCTGCCCAGAGGGTGCGGGCTGTCACGCATTATCACATTACTTCCAAAGATATCGACCAGGCTCTGGCTGTTGTTTCAAAGGTGATGAAATAAAAACGGTTTGCCGGTTGGCCAGTTGAGCCGGTTAAGCCCGTGAAAATGGAAACCGTCCGTTATTCTTTTTTTTACCGGCTAACGGGGCAACGGGCTCAACGGGCCAACCAGTAACATTTTGAACCGATTTGAAACACCGCCAGCGGGCAAAAGATGAGGGTTTGGGGCCCCGTTTTAGTGCTTGAATGAGCGCTGGCCAGTATAAACCATCGTCGCATCAGCTTCGTTGCAGGCCTCGATGGATTGATAGTCGTTGCCCGAACCGCCGGGCTGTATCACGGCCGTTATGCCTTGACGCAGACCGACATCCACCCCGTCTCGAAAAGGAAAAAAGGCATCGCTGACCATGGCAGCGCCGATGAGCCCGCCTTTCTCAGCGGCCACCTGCTCGTCAATGGCGGACTTTTTGTCCGCATCGGTCAATTCATTGTATGGAAGACCGTGGGTTTCAAAACAATACCGGTCAGCCAGCTTGCGATAGGCTTTATCTCTGGCGATTTCAGCAACCCCCACGCGATCCTGCTCGCCGGTGCCGATCCCCACGGTGACTTCATCTTTGACATAAATGACCGAGTTGGACGTGATCCCCGACTCCACCAGCCAGCCAAAAAGTAGATCGTCGTATTCTTTATCGGTAGGCTCGCGATTGATTTTGTAATGCTGCCCCTTGTACTCACACTCGGCCAGCCTGAGGTCTTGCTTTGAACGGGTGGTCGGCACAAACGACCACTGGGCAATAATGCCGCCATCGATCAAGCTTTTAAATTCAACGCATCTTTGCCCCACAAATGACTGTAGCCGTTCAATGTTGCCGATTTTAATCACCCGCAGATTGGGCTTTTGGGAAAAGACATCCATCACGCCCGCCTCAAAATCGGGCGCGACCACAACTTCGGCATATTGCTGGGTAATGGCTTCAGCGGTTGCCCTGTCAACCGGCTGGTTTACGGCGATGCAGCCGCCGAAAGCGGCCACCCGGTCGGCCATATTGGCTTTGAGATAGGCGTCGACCAGGGTGTCGGCCCGGGCCACGCCGCAGGGATTGTTGTGTTTGACAATGACCACGGTGGGTTTATCCACAAAATAGCGCAAAATATTAAGGGAGTTATCTGCATCGGTCAGGTTCGTCTTGCCCGGGTGTTTGCCGGATTGCAGCAGCTCGATATCGGATGCCAAAAATTGTCCGGGCTGAATGGTTTCGGTTTCCCCCAGCACCAGATTGCCGTTGACCAACTTATACAGGGCGGCTTCCTGGCCGGGATTCTCTCCATAGCGCAGGCCTTTTTGAACATCATCGACCACCCAGACCACTTTCTCATAAAAAAGGGTCTGGCGCTTGTCCGCGTCGATGAAGCTGATTTCCATCTGGGGCGGAAAATGGTCATCCATCACGGTTCGATACATTTTTTTTAGATCTTCAGTCATGGCATCACTCCTTTTGAAAAAAATAAATTTAAAAGGACAAAAACCCCACGCTATTAAAAATTTTCGAAACCTATTCTAAAATTCATACCTGGATTTTGCACGAGCCGGAGACTTTCATATGCAAGGCATTTAAGGGCGAGGTTATAGTGAACTATACCTCGGCCTTGATAACGCAGCAGATGAAAGCCTCCGGCTCGCCCATTGGGTGAAAATTAATGAGAAAAAATGATTTCCATCCATTATACACAGCATCTATTTTGCTGTGCGTGTAAAGCTTGATTAATAAGCTGTTTAAGACTTAATATTAATTTCGCATTAATTTTCATGCAGGATCCAGGTTATAACAAGTTGTGACATCATTAATTGATTTTGAAACCAGAAAATCGGCAATGGTGCGATCATAAACAGCCGTGTGATCAAATGCTTTGCGGGCCAGCTGGAAACGAAGGTCCAGGCTCGTTGCGCCCTGGTTGGCTTTGAGGTCCGACAGGATCTTGTCGTAATCGGCCGGGTCAACCACCGATGCCACCCGGATGTAATTTTTGGCAGAGGCCCGAATCATGCAGGGCCCACCGATATCGATGTTGCCCCTGGCCTGCTCCACCGTGACATCCGGCTGTGATATCGTCTCTTTGAAGGGATATAGATTGACCACCACCATATCGATGGGTACGCTGCCCGTGCGATTTAAGTCACCCTGATGTGCATCGTTGTAAGTCTCGGTGAGCAGCCCCAGGTAAATTTTAAAATCCAGGGTTTTGACCAGCCCGCCCTGGGTCTCGGGCTGCCCGGTGTAGTCTGAGACCTGCATTAAGCGGCCGGCAGCTGAATCTCCCAGGATTTCACGAATGCGCCCATAGGTTCCGCCGGTTGAATAAATCTGAATCTGCGGGTTGATTTCAACCAGATTCGGAATAAACTGTTCAAGTCCGCTTTTGTCGGAGACACTGACCAAAATATTCTGTACTTTGACGAATTCATCGATCTTTTCAACGACATTAATGCCCATAGTGGTTACCTCTCTCCTTCATGTTCTGCTAAAAAGCGGTTAAAAAAATCATTCATGAATGCATGACGCTCGCGCGCCCATTTGCGGCCTTCTGCCGTCAACATTCGATCCTTAATTTTGCAAAGCTTGACCTTAAACTCCCGGTATCCAGTGTCGTCGATCGAGTATGGCCTGGTTTTCTCAGCATCAAGTTCAGGATTATGCAAGCGTGCGCCCACCTCGCCGGCAAAAAGAAAGGCCCGAGCCACACCGACGGCGCCGATGGCGTCCAGTTTGTCGGCGTCAAACAATACCTTGGCTTCGGTGGTGGCTGGTTTGTGATCGTTGCGAAAGCGATGGGAGCGTATACAGTGAATGATGTTTCGCTTTTGTTCGTGTGAGAGTGGAAGCGCTTCAATCAGTGGTTTTGCCATTTGGGCGCCCTTTTCCGCATGGCAAATCGCGCCTTTGGCAGCATCTTGAAATTTGCGCCCGATATCGTGCAGGTAAGCGGCGGGCCTTAATACATCCATGTCCGCGTTTTCAGCGGGACCGATCATTTCGCACAGCCGCAATACCCTGAGGGTGTGATCCCATTTATGACTGCCCGAAGTGGTGTCAAAGCAGCTGCGGGCAAATGCTTTAACCCGAGCAAGTGCATGCGCGGCAGCCATACGGCCGTCTGCTTGACCGTTCGATCCCTTTTGAAAGCCAGTTCTAGTATTTAATTCTTTTTTGGGTGACAGCATCCTAGTATTTTTCTAGTAAAGGATAATTAGAATTGGGGAGATACCTCTGTCTTGAGTATCAGGACCATATACCAAATCGGATTCGTCTGGCAAGAGGTTCAGGCCTCAATTTTTTAATTTATTTTACAATATCAAGCTTTATCCGGCATTAAAGACCGGCATGCATTGTAACGATTCGTACAACAATGGTCATTCACCTATCGATTCAGGTATAAACTTTTAAGCCCAATATGCCGATAAAGGCTTCAATTAGGCCAATGTGAAGCTCAAGGATCCACCTTTGAATGAGCGCCGCATCGCCTGCGCGGGTGGCTCATCATCAGATCGCGAGTAAACCAAAGGAGGACGCAGGAATTGCTGGAAAAAAATTACATCCCCATCCGGAATTCCCAGATTAATTATTATAAGGATGTTGGGCTCTATTACGTTGAAAACGGCTCTTTTGTTTTATATAAGCCGCCCGGAAAATCCTTGGCGGATTTACGGCTGAAAGAAGAAAGGCATCCACCTGAGCTCTATTACCAAAGAAAAGATCGCATCACCGCGATAAAAGAGCTGCAGGCCGGTTTTAACCAGCATATTTTCCGGAGTATTAAAACCGGAAATGTAGTGGCGGTCAAATCGACCCTATGCCAACTGGTGGAAGAAACCCTGAAGGAACCCCGCAGCGGCACCCTGCAGGCATTGCCCAAAACAGTTGATATGCTGGTGAGCGGATATTCAAAAAATCCGGAAATTGTTAAAACCATCGCTACAATTTCATATAAAGATTACAGCACGGTTATCCATTCAGTGAATGTGATGGCATTAACCCTGGGTTTTTGCTTTTACTCGAAAAGGTCACTGAGGGAAACCCAACGTCTGGGTTTAAGCGCTTTATTGCATGATGTCGGTAAAGCCGAAATCCCCGACGATATCCTGCGGGCGCCCCGCAAGTTAACTCACGATGAATTCAGCGTCATGAAGCGTCACCCCAAGCTGGGCGAATTTATTATTAAAGTTAAAAGTGGCATTGACGGCCGTATTGCACGCGGTGCCCTGGAGCACCATGAAAAACTGGACGGCAGTGGCTACCCCAAAGGAACCCGGCACATATCCTTTGTCGGGCAATTGCTGGGTATCATCGATTGCTACGAGGCCTTAACCAACGAAGAACGACCCTATCGCAGTGCAAAAAGCCCTTTGGAGACCCTCAAGGTAATCAAAAAAGACGTGGAAGCTGGGAAATTTGACCGCATCATTTTTGAAAAATTTTGTTATAGCCTCATCTAAAAAATCTTTCTAGCGCAAAATCTGAAAAAATTTGTTAAAACAACACATACGGCTGGGTGTTGTGAAACAATTTGCGCTAATCCAAGCACGCTACACACCACGATTATCCATCTGATATGCCGATCGGTCAATGTTGAGCAGGATGCAGCACGCATCCGAGGATCGGGCATGGTGAACCCAACATCAAAAATAAAATCAGATGCTTACAAAACAAATCCGCTGACAGCTATGCTATTGATCGTTGCATTCGCACTGGCTGGCACCGGGTGCCGATCGTTGCCGTATTATGAACAGGCCATCAGCGGGCAAATGCAGATTTTGCAAAAGCAACAGCCGATCGCTGAGCTGATCGAAAATCCGGATACACCGCCGGAGTTAAAAGATAAGCTTCTGTTTATCCAATCATTACGAGAATTTGCCGCAAAAGCGCTCCTGCTTCCGGTCAAAGATCATTATCTAAACTATGTGGCGCTGAATCGTCCCTATGTGGTGTGGAATGTATTTGCCGCCCCGGAATTGTCACTGTCACCAGAAACCTGGTGCTTTCCCATAGTGGGCTGTGTGACTTATCGCGGCTACTTTAAGGAGGCAGAAGCCCGGCGCTTTGGCGATACTCTGAGCCAAAAGGGATTGGATGTGTACATCGGCGGCGCGATTGCATACTCGACCCTCGGTTGGTTTGATGATCCGGTCTTGAGCACTTTTGTCAATCTAAGTGCGGCCGATACCGCTGCGCTCATATTTCATGAGCTGGCCCATGGGCTGCTCTACATTCCGGACGATACGGCCTTTAATGAGAGCTTTGCAACCGCAGTTGAGCAGGAAGGCCTTAAACGCTGGCAACTGTCAACCAACGAACCCCAGGGTTATGCCGACTGGGAACGCAAACGGCGTATGCGTCAACAATTTACGGCCCTGGTTTTAAAATACCAGGCCCAACTGCAGAAGGTGTTTGAAAGCCGCCTGTCAACCAGCGAGAAAAGAAAACAGAAGGCCGCCCTTTTCGCCCAGATGCAGTCTGAATTCAAGTCGATAAAATCAACTAACCGGGATATGGCCGCTTACAGTGCCTGGTTTAATCGGCCGTTAAACAATGCCCAGCTGATCAGTGTGTCAACGTATCATGATTGGGTGCCGGCATTCAGCAAGATGTTGTCTGATACCGACGGCGATCTGGAAAAATTTTACCAAAAATGCCGACAACTGGCCAAAAAGACGCCGCAGCAACGACAGCGTATTTTGACAGATCTCCTCCAGAAGGGTCAAACCGCCGAACACCGGACGGATACGGTCCAATGACGACCGAAAATTGTCGGAATGTCTGTCAGTCTTATATCTGAATGCATGCAGATGGATTGAAAGGTTGACGGATAATGCATTTTCAACTAAAATATTTAAAGACACTGAATGAAAAATTTTAAAGAATTTCATACCATTGAAGGCGGTTTTTGATGTACAATAAGTTTTTTGGCTTTAAAGAAAAGCCCTTCAAACTGGTGCCAAATCCGGCCTATTTTTATTTGAGCAAAAGCCACGAGGAAGCGATGGCTCACTTGAACTACGCCATCTCTCAGGGGGACGGGTTCGTTGAGATCACCGGCGAGGTCGGAACCGGAAAAACCACGCTCTGCAGAACTTTTCTTGAAAGCCTAAACGGAAGTGTAGAGGCCGCCTACATTTTCAATCCGAAAATGGGCCCCAAACAGTTACTGAGAACCATCATTGAAGAATTTGGCATCCAAATCCGAAGTGACAATACCAAGGATCTGATCGATCGGTTGAATGCCTTCCTTATCCAAAAGAAGGCCAGTGGTAAAAAAGTTATACTGGTGATTGATGAGGCCCAAAATTTAAATCGAAACGTTCTGGAGCAATTGCGATTGCTGTCCAATCTGGAAACCAATCGGGATAAACTGTTGCAGATTATCCTGGTCGGGCAGCCGGAGCTGTCGGAAATGCTTAATTCGCATGCACTCCGGCAGGTGGGCCAAAGAATCACCCTTAGCTATCAGCTTAGTCCCTTAACCTTTAATGAATGTAAGGAATATATCCAGTATCGCATCCATATCGCTGCCCAGAGATCTGCGATAAAATTTGACCGTTCCGCTTATCGTCAAATTTTCAAATATTCAAAAGGCATCCCTCGCCTCATCAACATCGTTTGTGACCGGTCTTTGCTGACCGCTTTTGTTCTGAATCAATTCAAGATTTCAGCCAGTATTGCCAGAGCATCTATAAAAGAACTTGCCACCCGCGGCCAAGTAAAAAGCCATGGGATTACAACCGGTAAATGGGCGCTTATCGGTATTTCTCTTTTAAGCATCGTGTTTCTGGTCTTGGTCTTCCAACTGCCCATTCGAAATAAACTCTCGGCTCTATTCTCAGCTCCGGCTGATTTACAAACAAAGGTCGTCACCCAAACAGAACCGGTTAACACCGAAACCGAAGAGGTCACCCCGAACGTTGCCATCAGCAAACCAGATGATGCGGTGACAGCATTTCCAGCGGAAAGTGCCGTTTCGACAGTCCGCTTGGCCGATTACCTGATGAATATGGACGGGCGCAGCTCTCGTGAGTCTGCGCTCATGCAAGCGATGAAGCTCTGGCAAGTGGGTGCTCAGGTGACACCTTATCTAAAGGATGTCGATGATGATCAGACCTATTTTCGTCTATCTGCCAAACCAAATGGCATGTTCATCCATCGTCTCGAAACGGATATGGAATTTTTAAAAACATTAAATCTTCCAGCCATCCTTGAATTTTATCCACCCGGCAGTCCAGATCCGGGGTATCTTACCTTGTGGCGCTTAGACGGCGAGCAGATTATGTTAAAGGGCAAAACTGATATTGAATGGATTGTCACCCATTTAGAGGAACTGGAATTTTATTGGTCTGGTGTTGCCTATATGCCCTGGAAAAATTTTCATTCCATCTGGGGGACAATACCGACACAATCTTACAAGGATTCGGTCATTACACTGAAATTGCTGTTGCAGGATATCGGATTTGAGAATGTAGCCATTGATGAAAAATATGATGAATTTACCCAGAACGCCATAAAGTCTATTCAGGCAAAATACGGAATTCCGGTAGACGGCTATGTTGGCCCGCTGACCAAAATCATTCTGTATAGAGAAAAAAATTCATTTAGGATGCCGCAGTTGACCCAACCCTAACAACCCAACTAGGGTCTAAAGCAAGTGCATTGACGGTTACGCTGACTCAATTGAGCTTTGCAAAAACTGAAACGCGTTGTTTTAGGCAAAAACACGAAAATAAGATTCCGTTTTTCGTGTTTTTATACTTTCAAGCGTGAGCGCATAAAATAAGATGGCATTAAAAATATGTGCCGAACGCATATAAGCCGAGGATACTAGTCATTTGAGTACCATATTAAAAGCGCTAAAACGCGTTGACCAAAGCGATCCGCCACCGGACGATCCGCAATCCTGGCCGCCGAGAGTTGATACCAAAAAAGCGGTAAGGGGTCGTCTGTACCGGATTGGGATGCATCGCAAGGTCTTTATAGCGATGATATTGGTGGTGATTGTCATCGCGGCAGGATGGCTGGTCTCTAGTCAAAAAGAGGGGGTCATATCTAAAACAGGGCCGCACAGTGGATCCGAAAAACCAGCGGTTTTCCGCGCCAAGATTGAGCCACCGTCCCGCGAATCGAAACGTCCGGTCCGTCAACAAGCTGTTTCCGAGAATCGTCAAGAGACCCGCAGCCGCGTAAAGCCCGACAGCGACTCAGTCCGCAAGGGGGGACTGCCGGCAACCTCGCCGCGCAGCCCCCTCAGGCAGAAGAATACGACAGATCGACTAACGAGATCGACACCGCAAGTTCAGACCGCGGAGACACAACGTTCACCTAAATCCAGTATATCCCGCAGACCTGAGGCCAAAGCCACAGGTTCTGAGCAACGTAAAGCCCGACCGCCTAAATCTGCGTCAACAAGAAGATCAAGAGCGACGGCCGCTCAAGCCGCACAATCCTATCAGCGCCTGGATAATGCCAAGCTGAAACTGCAGGCCATTGCCTGGTCTAGTGTCGCTGCACAACGGATTGCGGTCATCAATAACCGTATTGTTCGTGAAGGCGAATCGGTAGAAGGATTTTCCATCAATCAAATCCGTCAGGAAGATGTCATCGTCAATGACGGTAACCAGTCCTGGCAACTCGAATTCGAATTAAGATAAGCAGTCCCCTTACCGGCCGCCTTCTCTGAAAAAAGCCGGTTTTTTGATGCGCAAGACGCTACATTAAATGCCTATGGGTATCAGACAGATATTCAGATCCAGTCGGTCCGCTTGCCTTTTGCTGATGATGGCAACAATGGTGGGAATGCTATTCGGTTTCAGGCCGCTGCTGTACCTGGAATACAAGGCATATGATTTGATGTCGACGCTCAGGCACAGGACGGCGGGCAGGCCGGTATTCATCGTCGCCATCGATGATAACAGCCTTAATAAAGTTGGTGATTGGCCCTGGCCGCGCTCATATCTGGCGGAGATCATCAACACCCTTTCAAAAAGCGGCGCCCATACCCTCGGCATCACTATTTTATACCGCAACCGAGAGTTGAATGTGAGCAGCGCTGAAATTCAACATCTCAGAGAAACACTTCGCAAAAATCCGCCAACCCCAAAAAAGCAAGCGCTTAAAAAACTTGACGGGCTTCTGGCACAATCGCAAAGCCGGCTGGATCACGATGCCCAACTCATATCTGCCGTCCGCACGGCGCGCAATGTGGTCCTACCCCTTCGTTTCATTTTTGATAGCACTGATGATGATACGACGACACCTGTGCTGTCGGATTGGTTGAAAATGAACTCAATCGAGTTTAGAAAAGAACCAGCCGCGCAGAACCTACCGGTCAAGGCGGCTGCATTTTGGTCAAATATGCGCCCCGCCAAACCGATTCGAGTCTCACAGATTCAACAACCCTATCGCGAACTGTCAAGAAAGTCGGGTGCCTTAGGACACATTAATCTGATTGCCGATTCGGATCATAGAATCCGTCGTTTACCGTTGTTGATCGGCTTTCAAGATAGAGAATTTCTTTCGTTGGCCTTGCAGGTGGCCCTGAAATACCATGGTGCCCGCACCAGAAACGTCCGTAAGCATCCATCCGGTCTGCACATTAAGCAGCTGTCTGTCCCCACCATCGACCAGTATCATATGCTGATCGATTTCAGCGGTCAGGAGAACAACATTCATAAAATTTCAGCAGCCGATATCATTGAAGGTAATATTAGTGCCGAAAAATTTCGTAATAAAATCGTTTTACTGGGTTTATCCGCCGAGGCCTTCACCCCCCGCTATCAATTACCGGGACGGCATTCGGCGTCGGGATTGGAAATCACTGCCTGCGCTGTCGAAAACATCATCAATCACCAACATATCTCCAGGCCCGCTTGGTTTTCATTTATAGAGATTTTGGTGCTCTTATATTTTGGCTTTTTTTTGTTGATCGTCATTCCCAAGGTGCCACCGCGCATTGGAATGCTCATCTTTGCCATATTCCTGGCCACCTGGATGGGTGTTGCCGTGTTGCTGTTGGTTACACAAGGCCAATGGTTGCGGAGCATTACGCCGACACTGTTTGCCGTTGTCGGTTTTGCGCTCACCGGTCGATTGCGAATTTCTGATGCAAAAAAAGATGAAAGTGTCGAATTAAACAAGTCGTTGGGGCTGTCACTGCAAGGCCAGGGAATGCTGGATATGGCTTTTGAAAAATTTTTAAAATGCCCGATTAACGACAAATCGGTAAAAGCATTGCTCTATAACCTGGGACTGGATTTCGAGCGCAAAAGAATGTTTAACAAAGCGCTGGCGGTTTACAATCATATTTTAAAGGCCGGTTCTTTTAAGGATATCAAGCGCAGAATAAAGCAACTTCAGAAATACGAACAGACACTGGCGATGCCGGTTGGTCAGAAAAAAAAGGATAACCGCATTATATGGGCCGATTCAACCACCAAACCCACCCTGGGCCGTTATGAGATTATTAAAGAATTGGGTCATGGTGCCATGGGCACCGTTTATCTCGGCAAAGATCCGAGCATCAATCGTGAGGTGGCCATCAAAACGCTTAGTTATAGTGAAGTCGAGGCTCAACAGCTTGATGACGTTAAAGATCAATTTTTCCGGGAAGCCGAGGCCGCCGGAAAACTCTCCCACCCCAACATTGTTACAATTTATGATGTCGGCGAAGATCATGACATGGCTTACATCGCCATGGAGTTGCTAAAAGGCAAAGAATTGACGCATTTTTGCCGTAAAGACCATTTGCTCCCGGTCGATCGCGTTCTCAGTGTGGGTCTGTCGACAGCTGAAGCGCTCGCCTATGCCCATCAAGAGGGCGTGGTCCATCGGGATATCAAACCGGCCAACATCATCATGCTGGAAAATGATCAGATCAAGGTGGCCGATTTTGGTATTGCGCGGGTCATGAGTTCGTCAACCAAGACAGAAACGGGCGTGATATTCGGCACCCCTAACTATATGTCACCGGAACAGGTGGCCGGGAAAAAAGTAGATGGCCGAACGGATCTCTTCTCGCTGGGCGTTGTTTTATATGAAATGCTCAGTGCTGAAAAACCGTTTAAAGGCGAAAACATGACGGCTTTAATGTACGCCATTACCCATAGCAACTACGCGCCGTTGTCGCAGGTTGCCCCCGAGACACCAAAATGTTGCATAAAATTAATTGAAAAATTGTTACACAAAGGGGTCAGCAAGCGTTATCAGTCCGCCGACCAGGTCATCAAAGAAGTTAATCGCTGCCGGCAAGAAATAAGCAGCGCTTAGAATAGTGCTGCAGGGAATCGAAAAACATGTTAGAATAAAGTCAACAAGCCGTTTAATTAGGGCCATCTTATCAGGAGGTCGTTACGATGTTGGAAATGGAGTTAAGGTTCAAAGACAAAACGCTGAAACAGATTAAAAGCGACAAAAACGAAATCACCATCGGGCGTGGCAACAATAACGACATCATCATTGATAATCTGGCGGTCTCAAAAGAACATGCCAAGATTATCAAGCTGCCAGACGGCTATGAATTGGTGGACCTTGATAGCACCAACGGCACCTTGTTGAACGACAAAGATATTAAAAAAGCGAAACTAGTGGCCCAGGATGTATTAACCATCGGAAAACATACCCTCAAAATCAAATCAACGGACCCACCCAAGGCCGCCGCTGCAGACCTGGTGGATAAAACCGTGAAAGTATCCCCATCTAAATAAAAGTGCCCTGCGGACACACATAAATGAATCACTTTATGACCTTCCCAGACCCTGGATGGCGGGCCTCTCAACTGTCATCTCGTTTGCGTTGATTGATTTCATTTTCCTGATGATGTCAACAACTCGCCTTCACACGAGGACAATGCGATCCAGGTTATCTGCTTTTATCATTTTTATCATTGATCAT
>JASFEV010000028.1:0-24544 GCA_050124655.1 Desulfobacterales bacterium | reverse complement strand
GGTTTTTTCAGGGTCTTTTTTCTTTTGCATCGTGTTTCCCAGTCGCTTTCAATGTGAACAAAACTTTTTTTTGCTTACCGAAATGAATTGAACGAAACCACCTCTTAAAAAGTTATTGGTTATCAGTTATTCGTTATTTGTTTTGATGATCGAAAACGCCTTGCAGCGCTAAATAATATCCTTCGATGACGGATAATATTTAAACAGGGACTCAACTAATAACCAATAACCAATAACTCCCGATTGGGTGTCAACTCAATCGGGAAGGCCGTTGGTTTTTAATATTTCTTTGGCCAGCTCAAAATAGCTTCGGGCACCAGCGGATGTCGCATCATAAAGCAGAATGGGTTTTCCAAAGCTGGGCGCTTCGCTTAGACGCACATTTCGGGGTACCATGGTTTTAAAAACCAAAGCCTCAAAATATTTTTGTGCTTCTGCTGCCACCTGGTAGGCAAGGTTGGTGCGCTTGTCGAACATGGTTAATAAAATTCCGGCGATGTTTAAATCCGGGTTGAGGTTGCGTTTGATCCGCTTGACCGTATTGAGAAGCTGCCCCAGGCCTTCCAGAGCATAGTATTCGGCCTGAAGCGGAATTAATACAGAATCCGCTGCGGTGAGGGCATTTATCGTTAACAGGCTTAAAGACGGCGGGCAGTCGAGAAAAATATAGTCAAAGGTTTGGTTGAGGCCTGAGATTAAATTCTTAAGGGCCTTTTCGCGATCGGGATTGGACATCATTTCAACCTCAAATCCAATCAACTCCACATCGGAAGGAATCACCTTTAGGGTGTCAATTTCACTATCGACGATTAAGTTCGATGCACCGGCCCGGCCCAGCATACCGTGATAAAGTGTTTTTTCGAGTCTGGATCGATCGATGCCTAATCCTGACGTCGCATTGGCCTGAGGATCACAATCGACCAGCAGTGTTTTTTTTTCTGAAACGGCCAGGGCAGCCGCCAGGTTTATGGCGGTGGTCGTCTTGCCCACACCCCCTTTCTGGTTGGCGATACAAATGATTTTGGCCATAATCCGGATGATCTAACATAAAATTTGAGGTTTGAAAAGAATTTTAAAGCTTTGAAGAACTCCGGTCAGACTTGTATTTACCCCCTTAAATGGTATAATACCCAAATCTTATGAACCTGAATTGATTGAATACCCATGATTCGAAAACTCATATCCATTTGGTTGGCGGCTATTTTTTTGCTCGCTCCGCTGGGAACACGACTTTCTTCGGGTCTGACCGTCAGCGAGGAAGAAAAGTTGTCCCGCTCCATCCTGGGCTACATTTACAGTCATTATGAAATGATCGACGATCCGGTCATTGTGGACTATGTTAACCAGGTCGGCAACCGCATAGTATCGGTTATAGAAGAGCCTTTGTTTAACTATAGATTTCATGTTGTCAATGTCGATACTTACAACGCCTTTGCCATTCCAGCCGGCTATATTTTTATTAACAGCGGTTTGATGGCAGCCATGGACAATGAGGAGCAATTGGCCGGTATTTTGGCCCATGAAATTGCCCATGTGAATGCACGCCATATTTCTCAGAAGATCGAAAGATCCAAGAAAATTGGCTGGGCGACCATGGCGGGTATTGCAGCCGGTGTGCTCATCGGTGCGGCTGGAGGCGCTGAAGCGGGGCAGGCTCTGACCCAGGGCAGCCAGGCTGCCGGTGCGGCTGCTGAATTGTCTTATAGCCGTGATAACGAAATACAGGCCGACCAGCTGGGGTTGATCTATTTGAATGATGCCGGCTACAACGGCGAGGGGCTGCTTAAGATTTTAAAAAAGATGCGCAGCAAACAGTGGTTCGGTACCGAACAGATTCCGACCTATATGCGGACCCACCCGGCCATCGATGAACGTATTGCCTATCTTGATTCCCAGTTGGCGAGCACGCCCAAAAGCACTAAAACACAGCATCAGGTAAATCCCGATGATTTCATCAGAGCGCACACCTATTTGATCACCCAGTATGGTGATGAGAATCTGGTTTTAAAGTTTCTTGAAACAGAGGTGAAGCAACATCCTGAAGATCCCATGGCCCATTACCGTTACGGGCTCATTTTGGCCCGGGTCGGCCGCAGAGCCGAAGCCATTGAACACCTCAGAACAGCATTGCAAAAGCGCGCCTTTGATCCGTACATGTTGCGGGATGTCGGCCGGGTTTATTACTTGGACGGTCAACTCGAGCAATCCTTAAAAATGCTGCAAACAGCCCGTAAAAGGATGCCGGATGATCCTGATTGCGGCGTTTTTCTGGGACAGACTTACATGGCCATGGGATCCTACGATGAGGCTTCTGCTGTTTTGCGGGAGGTCATCGAAAAAAATCCGGGCTATACTAAAGTGTACTATATTCTGGGTCAAAGCCTCGGCAAACAGGGGAATTTGGCCGATGCCCATTATTACCTGGGAATCTACCATTACCGTAAAAGAGACTTCAAGACGGCCGTCGTGCAATATCGACAGGCCCTGAAGTATACCCAGGATGAAGAACGGCGGGCCACCATAGAGGAGCGCTTAGAAAAGCTGGAAAAAGCCCTGGCTAAGAAGCTGAAAAGACAAGGATAATAATCCTCTGCGGATGATTGCTAACTGCGGTCAAAATGGGAAAACTGCATCGAAAATGTTCCCCGGCCCTGGGTTGCGGAACGCAGGTTTGTCGAATAGCCGAACATCTGTGACAACGGCACGGTCGCATTGATCACCTGAACCCCGCCTTTGTGTTCAATGGATTCTATTTTACCGCCCCTCGAATTCAATTCGCCGATGACATCGCCGATGAAAGCCTCGGGCACATAAATTTCCGCGGTCATAATCGGCTCCAACAAAAACGGATTGCCTGCATTCATAGCGTCTTTGCATGCCATAGAGGCGCTGACGGTAAAAGCCAGTTCAGTTCCCAACGATTCCTTATAATTGGCATTTGTCAGTCTAACCTCAACATCCACCACTGGATATCCCATCAACGATCCGCTTGCGAGGGATTCCCAAACACCTTTTTCAATTGCAGCAATGAGCATATCCGGTAGGTCATCACTTGAGATGTCGGCCACAAATGTATTGCCGCTTCCCCGCTGCAGCGGGGTCATGCTCAGCGACACGTCGGCAAAATGGCGCTGCCCGGCAATTTCTTTGTCAAAGACGGTGGTGGCTGTCGCTGGTTTTTCGATCGTTTCGCGGTAAACGACCTGAGGCTTGCCTACGTTCACATTGGTGTGAAACTCGCGCTGCATGCGGCTGATGATAATCTCAAGATGCAATTCGCCCATGCCGGATAGAATGGTTTGACCGGTATCCTCATCTTTGCGAACGACTAATGTCGGATCTTCTGCCACAAATTTGGCCAGAACCGTATCCATTTTTTCCTGATCCGCATGGGTCTTGGGCTCCACCGCAATGGATATAACCGGTTCATAAAATTCTATTTTTTCGAGTAAAATCGGATTGTTTTGGTTGCATAACGTTTCGCCGGTAGAAGAGTCCTTGAGGCCCACAATCCCGACAATACTCCCTGCCCCTGCGGTGGCCACCCGTTCCCGTCGGTTGGCATGCATGTTTAGAATACGCGCGATCTTTTCCTTTTCATTGCGAGCCGGATTATAAACCTCACCACCGGTCTTTATTTTTCCGCTGTAGATCCGGATGTAGGATAATTTGCGACCCTCCATCATCGACACCTTGAAGATGAGGGCCGCCAGCGGTTCGGAATCTTTGGGGCGGCATTGAATCATCTGGCCGGAATCAGGGTGCATTGCTTCAATCGGTGGAATGTCTAACGGGCTGGGCAAAAATTGGGTAATGGCATCGAGCAGTGGTTGAATACCCTTATTTTTTAAAGCCGCACCGCACAGCAATGGCACTAGTTTCAAATCAATTGTGGCTTGACGTATGGCCCCGAGCAATGCAGCTGTATCAACAGCAGTTTCGGCCAGATAAGACTCCATGATGTCATCATCAAATTCCGCCACGGTTTCAAGCAGTTTGTCGCGGTATTCTGCGGCCGTGGCCGCAAGCTCGGCTGGGATCTCCTCTTCTTCAAATTCGGCGCCAAGCGTATCTGCATCCCACACGATCTGCTTCATCTCGATCAGGTCGATAACGGCTTTGAAATTATCTTCTGATCCAACCGGAAGCTGCAAGATCAGCGGATGGGCGTTGAGGCGCTCTTCAATCATCTTGACGGTGCCGAAAAAATCAGACCCAATGCGATCCAATTTGTTAATAAATGCGATTTTGGGCACCTTGTATTTATCGGCCTGGCGCCACACGGTTTCAGACTGAGGTTCGACGCCTTCAACCGCACTGAATACACCGATGGCGCCATCGAGTACCCGCAATGAACGTTCGACTTCGATGGTAAAATCAACATGCCCGGGGGTATCGATGATATGAATTTCCGTATTTTGCCAGTGGCAGGTGGTGACGGCAGAAGTAATCGTAATGCCTCTTTCCTGTTCATCGGGCATCCAATCCATCACCGCCTCACCGTTATGCACTTCACCGATTTTATGGGAGCGACCGGTGTAATATAAAATCCGCTCGGTAACCGTGGTTTTACCGGCATCAATGTGGGCGATGATGCCGATATTGCGGATATTTCCGATTTTTACGTTCGCTTTCATCGTATCAATAACATATTCGCTTTAATGGCTGTCTGCAAATCAATATGACCGGCGAGGGTCTTGGCTTCATTCCCGTTGATCAGAATTTTGACCGCTTTAATCTTGGGCACATTCAGTACCAATGAATTCACGATTGAGTAGATCGTCAGTAATTCAGCCTGGATGCCGCCCGGATGACTTTCAGTGATAGCAGATGTGAGATCAACAAAACATATACCTTCCGGGGTGACAAAAATTGTCCGAACAGCGGTTGCCGCCGGAAGGGTGCGTGCCAACCCTTGTTGAGGGCCTTTTATGAGCGCTTCAATGATACTTCTGGCTAAAAATTCAGGATCTTCGGAAATTTGCAAAACACGATTTTCAGCCATGAGGAATTGATTGTCTTTATCGGAAAAATATAAATGAACCAGCGTCGTCTGCGACTGGACTGCGGTCGCGGGCCGCACAGTTTTTTTAAACTTGCTTTGAACCCTGGCATCATCGGATCTCATAACCATCACTAGCAGCAACACCCCAATCCCCACTATTGATGCGAATGCCAGATATCCAATATGATGTTTTGCCATCATCATGCAGCCGGGGTGAAGGTGTTGGGTCTGTAAAATAGAACCAGATTTTTTAAGCACCGATTTTTCAGTTTGACGCGCACGGGGCAGGAATGATATCAGAAGCGCCTCATTAGAAAGTAAGAGGGTTAGCCACCGGCTAACCCCTACCGCACGAAAAAAAAGTGGAGCTGATCGGGATCGAACCGACGACCTCATGACTGCCAGTCATGCGCTCTCCCAGCTGAGCTACAGCCCCACACGAGCGAAATTATTTAGCATTTGGTTTTTGGAGTGTCAACAACTATATTTGGTGAAAAGGGTGTGGCAGCGCCATTTTACAATCTCTATCGCAGTGATTTGCCGGTGGTGCCACGGCGGATAAGGTGGGTTGACATAAATTTAAATAATAAATATTATTGGTATGTTATATATTATTTGGTTTTGTCGGCCATATATACAAAAATAGATCAGATGCTAGAGCCAATCGGGAAAGAAGAATGAAACGCCATACAATTTCACCAAACGGGTTCTGGGGTGAACCCACCAACTCGGATGTGTACAAGGAATTTGATGCCACCGAGCTTTATTGCCCGAAATGTAAACAATCCGCACCGGTTCGCAAACGGCTTTTGCTCGTATTGCCTGAAGGTGACAAGTACGAATACTTGTGCGCTTACTGCTCCGAGACAGTTGGGACCAAAATTGACAAACAGGAAAAGCCGTTAACCCTTATTACCTAATTTTGTGCTTTCTTTCTTTTGTATTTTCATGGTATTTTTACTAGAGTAAAGGTTCCCAGTTCAAGGTTCCCCGTTCAGGGTTATTCCAGCTTTGAACCTTGCCTGCCGCGGCGAAGCTCAATAGAGCGAAGACGGGTGAACCTTGATCCTTTGAATCTAATTAGGAGAAGAATTAAATGTTAAGTATTATGCGTAAGCATGCCAGCAGCTGGATTATCAAATTTATGCTGGCAGCCATTATCGTTGTGTTTATCCCCTGGGGCGTTCAAAGATACACCTCCGGTCGATCCAGCCGAGTAGCCGAGGTCAACGGAACTATCATTACATTGGATGACTATCGCAGCACATATACTAACCTTGTTGAACAGGTGCGGCAGTCATTCGGCAACAATGTCAATGACGAGCTGATCCAATCGTTAAATCTGCCAAAGCGCGCGCTGGATCAGCTGGTTGACCGGGCGCTGATGCTTCAAGCGGCCGAAAAACTCAAAATAAAGGTGTCGGATGAAGAGCTTACCCGATCCATTGGCAACATCGGCGCCTTTCAGACTGCCGGTGTGTTTGACAACCAGCGCTATCTGAACACGCTGAGCCGCAACCAGCTTTCCCCTGAAACCTTTGAAAACCAGCAGCGCGAAGCGATCACGATGAATAAGCTGCAGAATTTTATTGCCGGTACTATCAAAGTGTCCGATATTGAAGCGCAGCAGTGGTACAAATGGAACAATGCCGAAGTCGATATTGATTATGTTTTATTGGAACCACAGCAGATCAAAAACATAGAACCCACAACGGATGAGATCGAGGCCTATTTTGAAACGCATAAAGAAAAATATAAAACAGATCCTGAAATTAAAGTTCGCTATGTGTATCTTAACCCTGAAATCTATGTGACCAAAGTGACGGTTTCAGAAGAAGATATTGCCGATTATTATGAAAGCAATCTGGAACAATTTAAAAGTCCGCAAACGGTTCAGGCACGGCATATTTTAATCAAAGTCGATCAGAACGCAACATCTGAGAAAGTCGAAGAGGCCCGTTTAAGAATCGACGAGGTTTATAAACTGGCAAAGGCCGGTCAGGATTTCGCCGAACTTGCCAAGCAATATTCAGAAGGTCCCACCAAAACAAAAGGCGGCGATCTGGGAACTTTTCGCCGGCAAGATATGGTGAAGCCCTTTTCAGATAAGGCTTTTGCCATGCAAGCCGGTGACATCAGCGAACCGGTGCGCACCGATTTCGGTTGGCATATTATTAAAGTCGAACAGGTAAATCCGGCCACTACCAAATCTTTGGATGAAGCCCGGCCCGAGATTGAAAGCAAACTGAAAGCCGACCGGTCAAGAAACCTGGCCTATGATGAAGCCGAGGCGGTTTTTGACGCCACTTTTGAAGGTCAAAATCTGGTCGATCTGGCTAAAGCGCGCAATATAAATTTGATCGAGACAGATTATTTCACCGAGAAAAAAGGACCGCCAGGGACCCAAAACGCCCGGCAGTTGGCAGCGGCGGCATTTAAATTGCCTCTCAATGAGGTTAGTGAAATTCAGGATATCGGTGGTGGGTATTATTTGATTGAGGCCATTGAAAAACGCGCGGCTCAGATTCCGGAGCTTAAGGACGTCGAATCTGCCGTCAAAAAAGATCTCATTGAAGAAAAACAGGATGCCGAAGCCCTGCGACAAACCCAGTCTATTATAGCAGAGCTAAAAGATTCAGCATCCATTGAAACCGTCGCCGGTAAGTTCAACCTGAAACCGCAAACCACGGGGTTTTTCAAGCGTAGCGCTTCGATACCCGGTATTGGCTACGAACCCAGTATTGCGCAGGCGGCCTTTAAGCTTTCAGAAAGCAATTCATTTCACCAAGATGCCATCAAGGGTCAAAAAGGCTATTACGTGATCGGCTTTCGAGAGCGCAAAGAACCTTCTACAGAAGGATTTGAAAAAGACAAAGCAGATATTAAGGCACGTCTGTTGCAGCAAAAAGGCTTTAAAACAGTTGAAGCGTGGCTGACCCGCATAAAAGATCAAAGCGAAATAATTATCGAAGATGGTTTCTGGAAAAGTTGAATATATCAGCAGATGGCCAGCAATTTTACGACGGGTTAGGCGTTTATTCCTGAATTTTACACGAGTCGGAGGTTTTCATATGCAAGGCACTTCAGGGCGAAGCTATAGTTAATCTATGCTTCGCCCTGAATAACACAGCAGATGAAAGCCTCCGGCTCGCCCGACTTGTTGGGGCGTAGCTGAAAGCGAAGCCCAAAGGGTGAAAATTAATGCGATAAAAGGATATTCATCCATTATACAAAAAATGTATTTTGGCGTGCTTCTATAAATTGCTTGACGTGCTACTCTTAAATGCAATCTATATTTCGCATTAATTTTCATGTAAAATTCAGGTAACAATAGGAGAATCAAGATGCACGATGATGCACCTTACAGCCACTCCGGCAGCTCTCGCCATATGACTAAAAAATGTCCCGAGTGTTACACGTACCTGCCGTTGCATACAAAGAAATGTCCGTCGTGTAATACCAAGCTGGGCGAGGTCGATAAGCTCGGTTTTGCCACACGACCCTTTGACTGGGCGGGCTACCTCATCGCCATTTTGTCCATTGCCGGGCTGGCCGTATTTATATGGTGGGGATTTTTTAGAGACTAGCGGTATTCATAACCTTTTTCAAGGATATCATCGGGGATGTTATCAAGAAAACGGGATGGCTGGTTCAAGATCAATCCTGTACTGCGATCATATACATTACTCGGATACGAAAAAAACAAATTCTCCTTAGCCCGGGTGGCGGCGACATACATTAATCTAAGCTCTTCTTCAAGCTCGTCTTCTTTATGCAAGGAATGCACCGAAGGAAATCTGCCGTCCAGCGTCCAGATAACAAAAACGGTGCGCCACTCCAATCCCTTGGCAGAATGAATCGTTGACAGTGTTAAGCGCTGCGTATCCAGTGTCTCCGCGTATAGTGAGTTTTCAAAACTGGTTGTCGGCGGTTCCAATGCCATGTCCGTTAAAAAGGCGTCGAGACTTTTGTAACGATCCATTATATCAACGAGATGCTCCAGGTCCTTAGCGCGACGCGGGTGGTCATCATAGCTATTTTTTAAAATCGGCATGTAATAATCAACAATAGCTTGTCCCATTTCACAAACGGTCATCGGTTCGCTGTCCAGGTCTGCAATGAGCGTTTTAAGGCGCTCAAGTCCTTTGTTACTGGCCACATCGGCCGATAGCAATCCGGTGTAGCCCGCTTTTTCTGCCAGAGTGGCTTCAAAAATTTTTTGGGCCGTCTTGGGCCCGACTTTTTCAATGAGCAGTAGTATCCGGTACCAGCTGATGCGATCATAGACATTGGCCATTACACGCAGGTGCGCTAAGACATCCTTTATATGCGCTGACTCAACAAATTTAAATCCACCCATCTTAACAAAGGCAATGCCCTCCCGGCTGAGTTCAATCTCAAGATCAAAAGAATGAAAACTGGCGCGAAACAAAACAGCGATTTCATCCAAAGGCACTGCTTGTCGTTGAAAATCTTTGATCCGATCCACGACAAAGCGGGATTGGCTGTATTCATCTTCGGCATTCACCATTACCGGTCTGGCGCCGTCTTTTTTTTGCGAGAACAAATTTTTGGTAAATTTTTCCCGGGCGCGTTCGATGATGGTATTGGTTAAGGTTAATACCGGTTGATTACTGCGATAGTTTTCTTCCAGTGATACGATTCGCGTGTCTGGAAACTGCTTTGGAAAGTCGATAATGTTTCTGAAATTGGCGCCACGAAAGGCATAAATGCTTTGTGCATCATCACCCACAACCATAATATTTTGGTTTGAGCGGGTCAGCATGTACAATATTTCTGCCTGGATGGTATTGGTGTCCTGATATTCGTCCACCATGATATATTGATATCGTGAGACGATACGATCTTGCGCATCAGGATAATCACTCAATAAACGGCGCAGGTAGACGAGCAAATCGTCGTAGTCGAGAAAGTGGTGTTCCTTTTTGCGGATTTCAAATAACTGATAAAGACGATTGATGGTTTCCATATGAGATTCAAAATGGGGGTAGTCGATCTCAATTATCTCTTCAAGTGACAATCCCTTGTTAACGGCCCGGCTAAAAATGTCTACCAAAGTTTTGCGCCTGGGAAACGATCGATGCTGGGTGGCAGGCTGCAATTCTTTTCGCAACAGACCGATTAAACTTTCTGAATCGTTGCGATCTAAGATTCCAAAGGCGGGATTCAAACCCATATAGGAAGCATATTGACGCAGTGTTGCATTGGCAAAGGAGTGAAATGTACCGCCTGCTATTTTCCCACAACGCTCATCAAGCAGTTGTGAAGCTCTACGAAGCATTTCCTGGGAGGCCTTACGCGTAAATGTCAACAGAAGAATAGCAGCCGGAGGTATACCTTTTTCTACCAGATAGGCCGCCCGATAGGTCAGCGTTCTTGTTTTACCGCTTCCGGCACCGGCGATGACTAGCAAAGGCCCCTCTGTATGAGTAACCGCTTCCAGTTGAGCTGGATTCAAAGCCTGCGCATAGTGTTTTTCAAACTCGATATTACTTTTCTCCATTATCTTCGCTCATATTGACTTTTGCCGATGCTGTCTTACCCTTCGAGTAGTTGTTCTTCATATAAAAATGTTTCCAAGAGGGAGGGACAAATAGAATGAAGAGAATAAAAACGCAATTGAAAACAATCTCAAGATCCCTTGCCAGCCTGTCTAAGCAGGTAGATAGAATTACCAAACAGGTTGACAAACTCCAACCGGCAAAAAAAGCAGCACCCGCCAGACGTAAAAAAACAGCTCGCAAAGCCGCTGTTCGCAAAAGAACTTCACCCGCCCGGGGTAAGACGGTACTGGATAGGGTTTACGGTGTTATTCGTCGCAGCCCCAAAGGGGTTTCGATTGCCACCTTGAAAAAAAGAACCGGTCTTGACTCCCGGCAGCTCAGCAATGCACTGTATAAACTTTCAAAAAAACAAATGGTGCGTGCCAAATCTCGCGGCCATTATGTGAAAAAGTAAACCAGCGCCGATCCGCACAACCTTGCGGCGAAGTTAAACTTCTCAAACAAAATAGTCTTCTGCGTGCCACCCTTCATATCGGGCAGCAGAAGACTATTTTTTTTATACCGAAACCATTTTTTGCGGGCAGCAAACAGTTGTTGCCACCCATATCTTTCGTTCATATCTAAAGTGATTTAATCAAATGCTTTTTTCGGCTCAAAGCGAATGACGCATTTTTCAGACCGTTTCTAGCATGTTATGCGGATCTTTTCAACACGCACATGTTTTCAATCGGCAAAATAGTGCTTATGATAACCACTTTAAACACCCTGGAGTTAAATTAGTTGACTCGATGGTTGCTTGAACAGTCTTCATTTGATATGAACAGAGTTCCAATTTTGTCTGGAAAGGATCATCCATGAATTCAAAGCAGAGTACAGATGATCTCTCTGCTATCGATCGCATCTGGAAATCGTTTGCATCCGTCAAACTCACCATTGCACTGCTGCTGAGCCTGGCAGCGACCTCGATCATTGGTACATTGATTCCGCAAAATGAGGCACCAGGAGCCTATCTACAGACCTTTGGCGAAACATTGTACCAAATCTTTTCACTGCTGGGTTTGTTTGACATGTACCATTCCTGGTGGTTTCGGGCCTTGATTCTACTGTTGGTGGTCAACATCATCGTCTGCTCTATTGATCGATTGCAAGCCACCTGGAAAATTATCTTTGCCCGAAATCCGCGTTTTAACATTACCCGCTACCGGCAACTTAAAAATAAGACTGAATTTAATGCAGATGGTGCCGATGCATCGTTAATAGACCGATATTTACCGGTTATCTCCCGACGGTTTCGATACCATCGAAGGGAAGAAACCGATCAGGGATTTGCCATATACGCTGAAAAAGGGCGCCTGACGCGGTTGGGTGTCTACGTTGTGCATTTGAGTGTTGTGGTCTTGTTGATCGGTGGACTGATTGGCTCTATTTTCGGATTTGAGGGGTTTGTCAACTTAGGCCCCGGTGATTCGGCAAGCACCATTCGGTTGCGGCATAACAATCAGATATTGCCGCTGGGCTTTGAAATCCGCTGCGACGATTTTAAGGTCGAGTTTTATGATACCGGTGCCCCCAAAGAATTTCGCTCCAGCTTATCGATTCTTAAAGAAGGCAAAGTCGTCGAACAAAAAGATATCATCGTTAATGATCCCTTGCGTTACGAAGGCATCAGTTTTTTTCAGTCCAGTTATGGTAACCTGCCGCCAAATGAGGTCATCTTAAACTTTACCAGTCAGGCGACCGGTATGATTTACAGTCAGAAAGCTGCCATTGGTACGCCGGTCGTGATCCCTGAAGATTTGGGGACATTTACGCTGAAACAATTTACGCGTCAGGCCGATTTCAGAGGACATAATATCGGTGAAGCCTTTATCGGGGTGTTAACCCCCCAGAACAGCCAGCCGGTTGATGTGACATTGCCCCTGAAGTTTCCAAGCTTTGATAAAATGCGCAAAGGTGATGTGTTTATCGCCATCGCCGATTTTGTGCCGCGCTATTATACCGGGCTTCAAGTCAGCAGAGACCCAGGCGTCTGGGTGGTGTATTTTGGTTTTATTTTAATGATTATAGGCATTTACATTACATTTTTCATGTCTCATCAGCAAATCTGTGTCGAGGTTACACCGCATGACCTAAAAAGTCAGGTGATGGTTGCTGGGACTTCCAATAAAAACAAAATGGGAATGCAAAAAAAGGTGAAACAACTTGCCCACCAACTGGCGAATAGGGCTTCTGATAATAAATAGATGTTTCCCATTGATAGCGAGTTGTTGACATATCGTCATCAAAAAGAGACCGCTAGAGGACAATCATGAACAGTTCACTTATCTTATCCATTATTACTTTTGTTTACGGACTGGCCGGGTTTTTGTATATTTTTGCATGGATTTTTAAAAAACCGGCCGCCGGCAAACTGGCATCATGGGTGGCCATCATCGGCCTGACGGGCAACACGGTGGGCATTATATTACGTTGGGTGGAATCCTACCGCATGGGAATCGGGCATGCACCCTTTTCCAACCTTTACGAATCATTGGTCTTTTTTGCCTGGACGATTGCATTGATTTATTTGGTGATTGAGCGCAAGGCCGCCAACCGATCTATTGGCGCATTTACCATGCCGATCGCCTTTTTGGCAATGGCCTACGCTTCTCTTAAAACCGGCATTAGCAGCGAAATCCAGCCACTCATTCCAGCCTTGAAAAGCAACTGGCTGATTGCACACGTGGTTACCTGCTTTATTGGTTATGCAGCTTTTGCCACCTCTTTTGGTATCGGTGCCATGTATCTGATGAAACAGGGAAGGGATGCGGAAGAGGTAACCTGGTTGGATATTGCCAAACCGTTGACACTGTTTGTTTTCGTATTGCTCTTTAGCCGGGTCCTGCTGGTGGGAAACTGGGCCATGGCGATAATTATCGCCTTGCCGCTTTGCCTCATATTTTATCTTGCCGTTTTCCTTACCCGTCGCATGCCGGCTGATATGAAAGACCGGTTGTTGGGTGTTTTTCCGGAGGCGGCCATCTTGGATGAACTCAATTACCAAGTGACACTTTTCGGATTCCTGTTTTTATCGATCGGTATCATCAGTGGTGCAGTCTGGGCCAATTCCGCCTGGGGACGATACTGGGGCTGGGACCCCAAAGAAACATGGTCCCTGATTACTTGGTTTATATACGCCACCTTGCTGCATGCGCGTCTGATGCGTGGCTGGCGGGGGCGGCGCATTGCCTATCTGTCGCTGGTGGGATTTGCGGCGGTTTTGTTTACCTATTTTGGTGTCAATTTACTACCCGGTCTACACAGCTACGGTGCTTTTAGCCAATGATTTTGCTTGACAAAATCGCGCTATTTAAGGTAATAGAGTCACCTTTGCCGGAATGTGATGAAAGCTGCCTGTCGCATAACTCACTGTAATCGCATCAATTTTATATATTCGGCCCTTGCCGGTGTTAATGGGTGCCGGGCGGCAAATGTGTGTAGAGACTTGTTTCCATAAACCAAGATAACGATGGAGTTTATATGACGACAGAGGAACAAGCCAATGCGGCCATAGCGAAAGATCAACAATCGACAACACCTTCCACTGAAAAAACCCCACCTGACAAAACCGATAGCGCCGGCGCCGGCGGCCCCATTATTCTTTTTTTCATCATCGGGCTGATTGCCAGTCTGCTTGTCGGATGGGTGGTTTTCCCCAAGCTGCTGTATTCCCAGAAGAACCAACCCATAGACTTCAATCACGCTTTGCACAACGAGCTGGTCGAAGATGGTTGCGAAAGCTGTCATTTTTTCAGAGAAGACGGCTCTTATCACGGCGTACCCAAGCTTGAGCAGTGCATTGAATGCCATGAAGAGGTCAACGGCGAAGATCCTGAGGAAGCTCGGTTTGTAAACGAGTTTGTGGCGATTAATCGGGAAGTTCCCTGGTTGGTGTATTCACGGCAGCCCCAGAATGTATTCTTCTCCCATGCGGCCCATGTGAAAATGGGAGAAATTGACTGTGTGGTCTGTCACGGGCATATCGGCGAATCGGAAAGCTTGCCGATTTATAAAGAAAATCGCATCTCCGGGTATAGCATTGATATTTGGGGCAGAAGAATTTCCGGTATCAAGCGCAACTCCTGGGATCGCATGAAAATGGATGATTGTGCCGAATGCCACCGCAATGAAGGCGTCAATCAAAACAGCGTTCAAACCTTGCGGGGGGGCTGTTTTGTGTGCCACCATTAATAAAGGTTTGTCGATGGGTTGGCGATCAGTGGCAGATCGTTTTTCCAATGATGAATGACTTTGTCAGAACAGGGAAAAGTAAATGAAAGTAGATCGAAGAAGTTTCTTGGCGTTCGTTATCGGCGGTGCCGCCGGCACGGCGCTGTCACCGTTGCCCTGGAAAGTCACCGATGACATATCCATCTGGAGTCAGAATTGGCCCTGGATACCGATTCCGCCAAAAGGTGCTATCAACCGGACCCGTTCCGCCTGCACCCTGTGTCCTGGCGGCTGTGGGATTTCGGTAAAAAAAGTAGATGAACGGGTGATTAAAATCGAGGGCCTGGAGGGGCATCCCGTTAATGATGGAGGGCTTTGTCCCCTGGGAAACAGCGCTGCCCAACTCCTGTATGGTCCCAACCGTATCCGTACCCCTTTAAAAAAGATCGACGGCCGCTGGCAAAAAATAACGTGGCAGGACGCGATCAGCGAAATTGCCGCCCAATTACAGCAGCTGCGTGATGATGGATCGGCGCATACCGTCGGCTGGATAGCGGGATCCGATCGGGGGACGGTCCCGGCATTATTCAACCGCTTTTTAAGCGTTTACGGGTCCCCCAATTTCTGGCGAATGCCGTCAATATGGGATTCATATGAGCTGGCGCTGTACCTGACCCAAGGCACCCGCTCCATGGCCGGATTCGATATCGAAAATGCAGACTTTATTCTTAGTTTCGGCAGCGGTCTGGTTGAAGGCTGGGGCTCACCCGGCTACATGTTCCGGGCTAAATCCAAGATGCGCAAGGCTGGCGGGCGCATGGATCAAATCGAGCCGCGCCTGTCAAAAACAGCCGCCAAGGCCGATCACTGGATTTCCATCAATCCCGGCACCGAAGGTGCTCTGGCCTTTGGTCTGGCGCATGTGATCATCAAGGAGCAGCTGTACAACCGAAATTTTATCAATGGGTATACCGACGGACTCGCCGACCGTTTTCAACAAACGATCGATGGTTTTCCACCTGAGATTGCTGCTAAAATAACCGGCATCAGTGCCGAAACGATTCTGACGCTTGCCCGGGATTTTGCCGCTGCCCGTCACCCTCTGGCCATTTGCGGTCAGGGCCAGGGCCATCTGCCCGGAAGTTTACAGACATTTTTGGCGGTGCACACCTTAAATGCCCTGGTGGGCAATATCAACCAGCCCGGGGGTGTTTGGGCGGTGCCCGAACCCGATTACATTGATTGGCCGGAGCTGGAAATTGATGCGGTTGCCGCCGAAGGATTGCAACAATCCCGCATCGATGGCGCCGGCACCGGCCGTCACCCCCATGCCAGATACCTATTGCATCGGCTGCCGCAAGTCATCAATGCCAGTGCCGAATCCCCCCTGCAGGTGTTGTTTATTGCCGATGCCAATCCAGCTTATTCGCTGCCCGATAGCGCCGCTGTGGCCAAGGCCTTTGAAAAAATTCCAATGGTCGTCAGTTTCTCCTCCTATATGGACGAAACCAGCGCTCTGGCGGATATGCTGTTGCCCAATCATATGTTTTTAGAACGCTACCAGGATATTGCGGGGGCACATGGCTTTGCCAAGCCCATCATCAGCCTGGTGCAACCGGCGGTTGAGCCGCGCTATAATACCCGTCACGTCGGCGATGTCGTTATTCAGCTGGCCAAAGAGCTGGGCCACACGATCGGCGCAGCCTTTCCATGGGATGATTACAACAGCTGTTTGGAAGAAACCCTGGGCGACCGCTGGGATGGGTTGGTTGAAGACAGCTTTTGGGTGGATGACAGTTACAGCGGCACCCAATGGGCAAATGCATTTGAGACCGATTCGACTAAATTTGAATTTACCAACAACGATATTCGCACGCTGGCCGCCTTCGAACCCGTTAAACCCGAGGGGGATGAGGCCACTTATCCGTTACTGCTGGTGCCGTTCGATAGTATGCGCTTGGCCAGTGGTTATATCGGTTCACCGCCGTTTATGATCAAAGCCCTTGAGGACACGGTTTTAAAAGGCAACGATGTGCTGGTGGAAATTAACCCGGCCACTGCGCAGCAGCTTGGCCTGTCAGAGAATCGTCTGGCAAACCTGGCAACGCCGAGGGGCTCCGCCCGGGTGAAGATCCGTCTGACCCAGGGGATCATGCCCGGTGTCATTGCGCTGCCCAGGGGCCTGGGCCATACCCGTGATGACCGATTTTTGGCCGGCAAAGGGGTGAACTACAACCAGCTCAGCGGTCCATTTGATGATCCGGCCTCCGGCTATAATGCGGCTTGGGGCATAAGAGCCAAACTAAGTTGAGCGTTTCAAATTTAAAATTTATATTTAGGGGTGCTGATGAAAAGCGAAAATGGCAAGAAATATGGCATGGTCATCGATTTGGACAAGTGCACCGGCTGCGGTGCCTGTATGGTTGCCTGTTATGCAGAAAACAACATTCCGTTCCGCGAAGATGATACCGATAAGATGCTCAGCGTTTCCTGGATGCATGTATACAAGCTAAACAACGGCAAACCGTTTCCGGACTATGAAGAATGTTTTCTGCCGCGACCCTGCCAGCACTGTGAGGGACATCATGGGCATTCACCGTGTGTGTCGGTTTGTCCGGCAACTGCCACAGATTATGATATGGCCACGGGCATCGTCAGCCAGATTTACCCACGCTGCTTTGGATGCCGGTACTGTATGGCCGCCTGTCCCTACCATGTGCGCCAATTTAACTGGTGGGATCCCCTCTGGCCCCATGGCATGGAGAAAATGCTGAATCCAAACGTATCGGTGCGCATGCGCGGGGTGGTTGAAAAATGCAGCTTCTGTATTCATCGCTATCAGTTGGCCTTGGACCAGGCGTATGTGGAAGGCCGGCGCGAGATCGAAGAAGATGAATATCAAACCGCCTGCACCCAGGCCTGTCCCTCCGGTGCCATCATCTTCGGTGATTTGCACAATCCTGAACACGTGGTGCATCAGATAGCCCAACCGGATCCGTCGCATGAAGGCCGCTCAAAAAATCCCAAGGCATTTCGTCTGCTGGAGCGGCTGGGCACCAATCCGAAAATTTATTATCTGACCAACCGCGAGTGGGTCCGTAAGGCCGGCGACAACTGGTTGGAAGGTGAATTTAAAAAGAAGACACACAGCTAATTAAACGATGGACAAATTTTTTTAATCCTCGTCACCATATTTATTTAGGAGCACGGAACTTATGGATACTGCATTAATTCCCAAAGGCGTTAAACGATGTCCCATCTGGCAATTTGCCCTGTGGATTGGCGCCAATGGCCTGGTATTGGCCTGGGGCGTATTTGCCATGCTGCTGGTCTACATCAAAGGGCTCAACCAGACCAATATGAACAACGCCTATGGATTTGCGTTGTGGATCTGGGCCGACCTGGCGGTCATCGCCCTGGGCGGCGGCGCCTTTTTTACCGGCTTTCTAAGATATCTGGTCGGTAAAGATGAACTCAAAAATATTATCAATTATGCCGTGCTCATCGGGTTCATCTGTTACAGCTCCGCCCTGATGATCCTGGGTTTTGACATCGGACAGCCGCTTAGGGGATGGTTTATTTTCTGGCATGCCAATGTGCATTCCATGCTGACCGAAGTAGCCTTCTGTCTGACCTGCTATTTCATCGTGCTGACGATTGAATATATCCCCATGGTGCTGGAAAACCGAAAACTCGACAGGATGCCGTTTTTTCATCACCTCGGTCACAACATGCATGAGATCATGGCCGTGTTTGCCGCCACCGGCGCTTTTCTGTCCTTCTTCCACCAAGGCTCGCTGGGTGGCGTGCCCGGTGTCTTGTTTGGCCGCCCCTTCGGCTTTCGCGAAGGCGTGCTGGTCTGGCCCTGGACTTTCTTTCTGTTCACCTGGTCGGCGGCGGCCTTTGGCCCCTGTTTTACCATTTTTATTACCAAGATCACCGAGACGATAACGCGCAAAAAACTGGTTAAGGACAATGTCATTGATCTTCTGGCCAAAATTTCGGGTTGGATGATATTTACCTATCTGATTGCCAAAATTATCGACACCATCTGGTGGGCCACGAATACCGCACCCGCCACGGGCTTCACTTTTATGGAATTTTACACCAGCAGCCCGGGTTCGTGGTATGGTCTCTGGATCCTCGTTCTTGAACTCGGGGTCGGCGGGCTCGTGCCGGCGATCATTTTGATTACGCCCAAGCTGCGCAGAACAAACGGGCTGCTTTGGGTGGCCGTATTTTGTGGTGTTCTGGGTGTGAGTTTGAACCGCTGGGTGATGGTGTTGCAGGTGCTGGCCGTTCCGGTACTGCCTTTTGAAGAATGGTTTGCCTATCTGCCCAGCTGGCAGGAAGTCGCAACCACGATATTGCCGGTGGCCTACGGCATCATCATGATATCCATATCGTATCGCTATCTGCCGATCTTTCCCCAGGAACGGGAACTGAATCCGATTGATGAGCCCGCAGCTGCAGCGCCGGCGGCAAGCCCGGAGCCCGAGCCCGATGCATCCGGACCCGAACCGGAGCTCAGCCCGGCGGAGTCATAGAGCAGATTAAGCGTTAAATTGGCAAGTGTTACAGCGGTGGTTTTTGTTTTACAAATATCTCCACGAAGGTCACCAAGGGCACCAAGATTTAGAAATAAATGAAAAAATAAATCACGAAAACACGAAATCTAAAAAGCACGAAATTTTATTCTTTTTATTTTCGTGTCTTCTTTCTTTCGTGCTTTCGTGGTAAATAAATCATCTTTGGTGATGAGGCGACCGATGTAGCGGTTATAATATTTTTTGCGTTAAGAAATTACTTGGAGGAATGATATGTTCCCGTTTAATTTTGAATGGATTTGGGATGCCGGTCACTTGGTTTTTCATGGGGGGCTATGGTATGCCCTGACGATACTCGGCCTTGGCATGACGTACTGCATTATCAAAGCGGTTCTGAATGCGACCAAAGGTGATGGTGAGCATCACCACTGATTTTAAACATTGATAAATGTCCAAAAGCGCTGCCCCCAAAGCACCAGGGGAGCGCTTTTTTTGTTTTGATATGCCTATTTAAGCGTAAAAATCTCACCACGAAGACACAAAGATCACAAAGATTTTCAAAGCCAAATTTTAATTATTTTTCTTTGTGTTCTTTGTGCCTTTGTGGTTATAAAACTGCTTAGGTTCGTTCAAGCCTGAAAAGTTCACCACGAAAACACGAAATTTTAAAAGCACGAAAAAATTCATTCTATTTAAAATAATTTCTAAGGTCTTAGTGACCTTTGTGCCTTTGTGGTTAACAAATGAGATCCTTGTAATAGCCTAAATGAGGGGATTTGATGGATAAAATCATTGTTGAGGGCGGACGATCGCTAAAAGGGCAGGTGCGTATCAGCGGCGCCAAAAATGCTGCTCTGCCTATTTTAGTCTCGTCGCTGTTGACCGAAGGGTCCAATACGTATTCCAATGTGCCGCGCTTGCAGGACATCGAAAGTATTAAAGCGCTGCTCTCCAATCTGGGTGCCCGTGCCGAGGCGCACGGTGATACGGTTCATGTGGATACAGGACGTGTCCTGAGCTACGAAGCCCCTTATGACTTGGTGCGAAAAATGCGGGCTTCCATATTGGTTTTGGGTCCCATGCTGGCCCGTCTGCAAAAGGCCATCGTTTCCCTTCCGGGTGGATGTGCTATCGGGGCCCGTCCGATTAACTTGCATTTGAAAGGACTGGCGCAGCTGGGCGCCGATATTCAGCTCGAACACGGTTATGTCCGGGCCGAAGCCAAACAATTAAAAGGCGCTGATATTTATTTTGATACCGTAACCGTCACCGGGACTGAAAACTTAATGATGGCGGCTGTTTTAGCCGAAGGGACCACCGTTTTGCGCAACGCGGCTCGTGAGCCCGAGGTCGTTGCCCTGGCAGAGGTGCTAAATAAAATGGGCGCCGATGTTCAGGGTGCCGGCACGGCCGTGATAAAGATTAATGGGGTTACCTCCTTGAAGCCGGTGACCGTGCGCATTATTCCGGATCGGATCGAAACGGGCACCTTCATGATCGCCGCAGCGTTGACCCATGGCGATGTGACGCTGGTTGATTGTAATCCAGAACATGTGCGCGCCAGCATTCACAAGCTGCGACGCGCCGGTGTCAAAATCACCACCGAGGAAAATAGCATTCATGTTCACGGCAATGATGAAATTGTCAGCGTCGATGTCGAAACCCAGCCCTATCCGGGCTTCCCGACCGATATGCAGGCGCAATTCATGGTGCTGATGTGCGTTGCCAACGGCACCAGTATGATTACTGAGACCATCTTTGAAAACCGCTTTATCCACGTCAGCGAGTTAGAACGTATGGGTGCTGATATTAAAATTTCAGGCCATACAGCCATTGTAAAAGGTGTGCCCGGTCTGTCGGCCGCCCCTGTCATGGCCACCGATTTGAGGGCCAGTGCCTCGCTCATTTTAGCCGGTTTGGTGGCAGAAGGTCAGACGGTTGTAAATCGCGTCTACCATCTGGATCGAGGCTATGAAACCATCGAAAAAAAGTTCAGCCAGCTGGGCGCCGTCATCAACCGCATTAAATAGGGAAGCGGTCATTTTGCTACGCGTCGTTTAAAGCGGCAAGGCGGGCATGTTATATTCTGTTAGGCGATATGCGCAAGAGTTTCCCGGAGGTGGACTGTGACCCGCTAGTGGGGATGAATGGCATCTCATTATTTGGGCCGACCCCTTGCGTTGATCAAATCCCAAATAGCGGGTCACCGACACAATAGAATTCATATCGCCGATCAGAAAATGACATGATCGCTTGTCGGCCCATCTTCTATTTCTGGAGAATAGCGGTTTCAAATGGTCAGCCAATTCTATTCACGGCCCATTGCAGCCCTTCTGTTTGCGGTGATGGGTGGCATCCTTCTGGGATCTCAATTCGAGGGCCATGTCGTTGGCGCTGTCGTCATCATCTGTTTGAGCGCCGCGCGGACAGCCATCAACATCTGGCGCCGCCAAGCAATCCGCTGGACTCCCATTATTCTTTTTGCCGCTCTGGGCTATGCTTCCATCCAACCCTGGGTATCACCCAACTTATCCGCTGATCACGTCGATTCTTTTTCAGATGAAACCCGCTGGCAGATCAACGGTGTGGTGGGCAGCCATCCGCGCGAGTTTAAGTATCATCAAAAATTTATCTTACTGGCCGATAGCCTCGCATACAACGATACATCGTATCCGGTGCACGGAAAGATTTGGGTGTCGGTGCGCGGCAGGGGGCCTCAGATTGCTGAAGGGGATCGCGTGGTATTTCGCAGCCGCCTGCGGCAGCCGCGTAACTTCAACAACCCGGGTGGTTTTAATTATCAGCGTTACATGGCCTTTAAGGGCATCTGGCGCACTACCTATACCCAGGGCAAGCGCCTGCGGGTTGTGCAGAAAAACGTGCCCTCGGGTCTGTCCGACCGCCTCAACGGGGCGCGCCGGGCGATGGCGACTCTTATCGACACTGCCGGTCAGAAGCCATCGACCGCGGTTCTAAAAGCCCTGATCATTGGTGATCGCACGGGAATATCCTCAGAGTTGCGCAATCAATTTAACCGTACCGGTGTCGGGCATGTTCTGGCCATTTCAGGTCTTCACATCGGTATTGTTGCGACTGTGGCATTTTTCTTTTTTCAAAGGTGTTTACGATTTGTGCGGCCATTGCTCTGGCGGGCCTGGACACATAAAGGGGCTGCGATCCTCTCGTTGTTTCCGGTTTGCATCTACGGGTTGATTTCGGGGATGTCGCCATCGACCCAACGGGCGGTCATCATGGTGTGCGCCTTTTTGCTCACCTTTGTGGTTGAACGCGAGCGCGATGCGCTCAATATCCTTGCACTGGCTGCCTTTATTATCCTGACGGTTCATCCCCCGTCTCTTTTTTCGATCTCGTTTCAACTTTCGTTTATGGCGGTTCTATCGATTTTATATGGTATGGACCGAATCGGGCAGACGAGAACGATTGACAAACCCCACGCAACAGGGGGACTCGATCTTCAGCTGCGCCACAAACTAGTGGCTTTTTTCCTGGTATCTGTTTTTGCCATCTGCGGAACGCTGCCGCTGGTAATGGTGTATTTCAATCAGATATCGTTGATCGGGCTGCTGGCCAATTTTATTATTGTGCCGTTGGTGGGCTTTGGCGTAATCCCCTGCGGGCTGCTGGCCCTTTTCGTTTATCCGTTCAGCAGTTCGCTGGCATTGATCGGTGTCAAAATTTGTGTTTTTGTGCTGGATAGGGTCTTGGCGGTGATCGGCTTTCTATCCGATTTGCCCTTTGCAGCCCTTAAAACCTTCACACCCAGTGTGCTTGAAATCGTATGTTATTATCTATTGGGCTGGGCCCTTTTGAGTCGTTTAAATCCCCGGCTCCCCTCGCCAGAGTCTCATCCATATACGGGCAGGCCATCAGATCTAGACCCGTTCCTCACCCGCCGCGGATTTTTTATTGAGAGGTTCAGACACAATTGGCTGATATTGAGGTTGAGCGCGTTCGGTCGCTGGTTTTCTTCGGCCTTAGGAGCACAGAAAATAAGCACCATTGTTGGCCTGACAGTGATGCTGGTGATGGTTGTGGATGCGGGGTACTGGCTCCAACAGCGTTACTGGAATTCTGATCTGCGCATCACCTATATGGATGTGGGACAGGGCAACGCTGCTCTTCTGGAATTGCCAGGTGGCCACACGGCATTGATTGATGGGGGTGGTTTTTCGGACAACAATGCTTTTGATATAGGCGCACGGGTGATCGCCCCGTTTTTGCTGCGCAAAAAAATTCGGTCTGTCGATACACTGGTGCTCTCACACCCCAACAGCGACCATCTTAATGGTCTGATTTACATTGCCGAGCATTTCAATGTCAAAACCATCTGGACGAACGGTGAAACCCGAACCACATCGGGATATCGGAACTTTCGCAAGATTATTTCCCGCAAACATATAGACCTGCCGGATTTTCGACAGCGGGGTCGCCGCCAGCAGATCAACGGGGTGCAATTATGCTTTTTGTATCCACCGACCGATTTTATAGCCCAAAAAGTCCATGACAAATGGCGCAATACCAATAATAATTCCCTGGTTGTAAAAGTATCTTTCGGGAATGTATCCTTCCTATTTCCAGGTGATATCATGGCTGAAGCCGAAAAGGAGCTGATCGAATTGGCCGGTGCCGAGTTGGCCTGCGACATCCTGCTGGTTCCTCATCACGGCAGCCGCTCATCAAGCACTCAGTCCTTCTTAGCGACCGTCCAACCTGAGATCGCCGTGATCTCTGCGGGTTGGAAAAACAGATATCGATTTCCGCATCCCACCGTATTACAAGCCTATCAAAAAAAGGGCTGCCGCATCCTGCGCACCGACCAGCAGGGGGCCATTCAAATCAGCACCGACGGGCACCGTCTCACCGTAAAGCCCTTTCTCACATCAGATCATCTGTCTAGATAGGTACTCGCTTTAGGTTATCGGGTTAATAAGGTGTCAGTTTTCATCTTCTGAAGCTTCTGGCTTGATGCAGAGAATCAATTGCTTTCAGCCAGCAGCCAGGTGCCAGTGGCCAGCAGCCAGATACTGACCCCATTCATCATCTTATGAGTGACGAATAACAAATAACCAATAACCATGGTAAACGGCCCGAGCGCTGCACGCCCAATCCGTTTTTTTTATAAGCCACTGGATGTCATAAAAAATATAAAGCTTTTGGTCTATGTGCCGATATAAATATCAGGCCGTCTGCGATGTCGGTTCGGTCGTTTCTGATGATGCAAGGAGGAATGGTTTAAT
>JASFEV010000027.1:0-24659 GCA_050124655.1 Desulfobacterales bacterium | reverse complement strand
GGGCTATTATTTTGGCGATACCCTCTGGCGATTGCGCGGCTGGATCGATCGCTTGGCCGGCGGTCCGGGCCTTGGCCGGGGAAGCGCTAACCAGGCCGGTCGGTCGGTGGGCGAGGCGGTGGATTTCTGGCGGGTCCTTAAGGTGGAGCCGCCTCATCACCTGGCCTTGCTTTCCGAAATGAAAGCGCCCGGCGATGCCATCCTGGAATTTCAAATCAGCGCCAGGGGTGCTGAGCGATCCGAGCTGCAGCTGATTTCACGCTTTATGCCCAGAGGGCTGAGTGGTTTTATTTACTGGTATGCGTTTTATCCGTTTCATCAATGGGTCTTTGTCGGCATGCTTAAATCCATAGCCAAACATAGCGGTAAGATCCTTGAACAGGGGCCGGAACGATTTACTCCCAAGTTGCATGACAGCTGTGCATTGCCGACGAACGAGACCTGATAACTAAATTCAGACTAAAACTCATATCTTGGCGACCTTAGCACCCGCCCTGGTTATCGGCTACCCCTTACCGTATTCGCCTAAAGACAGCGTATCAGCGCTGGCTTTTTTATTTGATGAACCGCTGTTTTTTGTCGATGAAATGCGCTTTGGCCCTTATCGATTCTGGCACCATCAGCATCGGTTTATAAAAACCACCGAGGGCATCAAGATGCAGGATACAGTTTATTATGCCTTCAAGTTTGGATGGCTTGGACAAATCCTGCACAATATGGTAATACGCACCAAGCTGAATGACATTTTTGATTACCGGCAAACAGCTCTCGAAGCTATCTTTGAAAGTCGCCGCTAACCCCCATAACACCTTTCCATTGGACCCAGAAGGAGTGGTATATGAAACGGTTGATATTCGTCCTGACTGTCGGCTTCTGCCTACTGATCAATAGCATGGCTTTAGCGGATGACATTCCTCTCAGCGAAGCCAGCTCCGAATGCATTGATTGCCATGCATCGATTCATCCGGGCATTGTCAGTGGCTGGCAACAAAGCCGCCACGCTATGATCACCCCCCAAAAAGCCATGGCGGTCGAAGGCGTTGCCCGTAAAGTCTCCAGCACGACGGTGCCTGAAAGTTTACAAAAGGTTGTGGTGGGATGTGCCGAGTGCCACACCCTCAGACCCGAAGCCCATGCCGATACCTTTGAGCACAACGGCTATGATGTTCATGTGGTGGTCAGCCCTGATGACTGCCAGACCTGTCATGTGACCGAAAGAAAGCAATATGCCAAAAATATCATGGCGCATGCCTATGGGAATCTGGCCCATAACAGCCTGCATCAAAAACATGAGCATGCCATTCTGGCATCAACACAATTTCAGAACGGGAAAATAACGAGGACGCCTGCCAACGAGGCCACCAAAGCTGAAGCGTGCTACTACTGCCACGGTACCAAACTGGAGCTGGCCGGCACCGAAACCCGCGACACCGAAGCGGCCGGTGAACTGGAATTTCCAGTTATCAAGGGCTGGCCCAACCAGGGTGTGGGCCGCATCAACCTGGACGGCAGCATGGGCGCCTGCTCGGCCTGCCATACACGGCACACATTCTCAATCGAAATAGCCCGCAAACCCTATACCTGCAAAGAATGCCATGTGGGGCCCGATGTGCCGGCATACAAAGTCTATGCGGCCAGTAAACACGGCAACATCTTTTCAAGCAAACAGGCCACCTGGAATTTTAAGGCCGTGCCATGGACCATCGGCCAGGATTTTACAGCCCCCACCTGCGCCACCTGTCATATCAGCCTGCTGGTCAACACCGATGAGGAGGTGGTGGTTGAACGAACCCATCAGATGAACAATCGACTGCCGTGGCGTATTCTGGGGCTGATATATGCCCACCCGCATCCCATTGAGCCGGATACCAGCATCATCCGCAATAAGGACAAATTGCCCCTGCCGACGGATTATAATGGCGGCTTTGCAACAAAGTATTTAATCGATGAAAAGGAGATGACGGTTCGCAAGCAAGCCATGCAGGCGGCCTGCCTGAACTGCCATGATACCTCCTGGGTTAATGGTCATTGGCAGCGCTTTGAAAACACCATCAAAGAAACCAATGCCCAGACCCTGACCGCCACCCGGATCATGCAGGACATTTGGAAGCTGGGTCTGGCAAACTATCAGGACAATCCCTATGACGAAGCCGTCGAAAAAAAATGGAGCACCACCTGGTTGTTCTATTCAAATACCATCCGTTTTGCTTCTTCCATGGCCGGCGGAGGCGATTACGGCGTGTTTGCCGGCGGCCGCTATCAACTTTCGCAAACGATTCTGGAGCTGAACGACTGGCTGAAGTTAAACAAGCAGCTTGAGGCAGCTCAAAAAAAATAAGCCCCCCGGGCAATTATCGGTTAACCCATGAAACCTCAAGACATACAGGATACGCGTATCCAATACTTAAACGATCTCGATCTGCGCCAGGGGAATTTCGTACTTTACTGGATGCAGCAGTCCCAGCGGGCTGAATACAACCATGCTCTGGAATATGCAGTGCAACAGGCCAACCAAGTGGGGCAGGGTGTTTTGGTTGTCTTCGGGCTGATGGACGATTATCCGGAAGCCAATTTGCGGCATTATACGTTTATGCTCGAGGGGCTTCAGGACACCCAAACGGCGCTTGGCAAGCGCGGCATCAAAATGATTGTCAAAAAAGGCAATCCTGCTGATGTGGCCCTTGCAGTTGGTGAAAAAGCATCCCTGATTGTGTGTGATCGAGGCTACCTTCGACATCAACGGCAGTGGCGCCAAAAGGTCGCTAAAGACGCCGGCTGCCGGGTGGTCCAGGTCGAAAGTGATGTGGTTGTGCCGCTTGAAGTCGTTTCCAACAAAGCCGAATACGCGGCCCGCACCATACGCCCCAAAATACACAAACATCTCAAGGATTACCTCGTTGAACTCAAACCGACGAAAATAAAAAAATCTTCTCTGCAGCTCAGAGTTAAGGGCATCGGTTTGAGCGATATCAATGCTGTTTTAAAAAAAATGTCGCTGGATCGAAGTGTCGGGCCGGTCAGCCAGTTCTTTAAAGGCGGCACCGCCCAGGCACGCCAGACATTCTCAGATTTTTTGCGTCATCGGTTCAAAACCTACGTTGAAAACCGCAACCAGCCGCAGACCGATGATGTTTCCCATATGAGCAAATATTTGCATTTCGGCCAGATTTCTCCCTTGTTTTTGGCTTTGAAGGTGCAAGGCACCGACAAACGCCAAAAGGAGGCCCGGGAGGCTTTTATCGAAGAGCTGATTGTGCGCCGTGAGCTAGCCATGAACTTCGTTCATTACACGCCCGACTATGATTCATATCGATGTTTGCCGAAATGGGCGCAAAAGACCTTAAGCGAGCATAAAAAAGACAAGCGTGAGCATACGTATACACGCCGGCAGCTGGAAGATGCCAAAACCCACGATGAATACTGGAATGCGGCCATGCGGGAGATGAAGTTTACCGGCTTCATGCACAACTATATGCGCATGTACTGGGGAAAAAAAATTCTGGAATGGACCTCAACGCCTGAACAGGGCTTCAAAACGACGCTGGCCATCAACAACACCTATTTTTTAGACGGCCGCGATGCCAATTCTTACACCGGTGTGGCCTGGGTCTTCGGGGTTCACGACCGGGCCTGGTTCGAGCGGCCGATATTCGGCAAAATCCGCTACATGGCCGCATCCGGGCTGGAGCGTAAATGTGATATTCAGGCCTATGTTAAAAAAGTGGATGCTCTGGAAAGGCAAAGCAGGAAATAACATGCCCGCCTAGCAACGCTTGCGGCGATAAAGCTAAAACTGAGTCAAGGTATTATTTATGTTGTATTAACGGGACCAGACACCAATGGCAACGGATAAAAAATTAAGACTGATCTTAGGTGATCAGCTCAACGAAAACCATAACTGGTTTCAAAAACCGGATAAAGCGGTCACCTATGTGCTGATGGAAATCCGGCAGGAAACCGATTATGTAAAGCACCACGTTCAAAAAGTGATGGCCTTTTTTGCGGCCATGCGGGCCTTTGCCGAAAAGCTCAAAGAAAAAGGGCACGCTGTCATCTATTTGCGATTGGACGATTCCCAAAATCAACAAACCATCGCCGGCAACATCAAACAGCTGCTCAAAAAAAAACAGTATGCGCGTTTTGAGTATCTGCTGCCCGATGAATATCGTCTGGATGTTGAGCTGCAGGAGATGGTCAAAGCGCTGCCAGTCTCCTGGGAGGCGGTCGATACCGAGCATTTTCTGACGCGGCGGGAGGACTTCAAGGATTTTTTTGTCGGTAAAAAACGCTATCTGATGGAATCTTTCTACCGCCAAATGCGCAAAAAACATGACATCCTGATGGATGGCGACAAGCCGCAGGGCGGGCGCTGGAATTTTGATGTGGAAAACCGTCGGCGCTATGATGGCCGGGTTCCGATACCCAAACCCAAGTTGTTTCGCAATGACGTTAGCGCGCTTCACAAAATGATTGAGAAAGCCGGGGTAAAAACTTTTGGCCATATCAAGCCAAAAAGTTTAATCTGGCCGATCAATCGGTCCCAGTCTCTTGCTTTGTTAAAAGCATTTTTAAAAGATGGGCTCAAAGAATTCGGAACCTATCAGGATTCCATGACCACTGCAAGCTGGTCACTATTCCACGCGCGCATTTCGTTTGCGCTCAACACCAAAATGCTGCATCCGCTGGAAGTCATTGAAGCGGCCATGCGAGCTTGGGAAAAGAATAAGCGCAGCATCAAAATTCAACAGATTGAAGGATTTGTGCGCCAGATTCTGGGCTGGCGCGAATACATGCGCGGCATTTATTGGACGATGATGCCGAAACTGGGTCGCATGAATTTTTTCAACCACAGGGCCGCCTTGCCCGATTATTACTGGACGGCTGAAACAAAAATGAAATGTATGCAGGCTGCCATCGGCCAATCACTTGAGCATGCGTATGCCCATCATATACAGCGACTGATGGTGACCGGCAATTTTGCGCTGCTGGCCGGGGTGCATCCCGATCAGGTCGAGGAGTGGTACCTGGGAGTATACATCGATGCCATTCAATGGGTGGAGATGCCCAATACCCGGGCGATGAGCCAGTGGGCGGACGGGGGCTTGGTCGCCACCAAACCTTATGTGTCCTCAGCCAACTATATTCATAAGATGAGTGACTACTGCAGCCAGTGTCACTATGACCGTCAGAAACCCTTTGGAGAATCAGCCTGTCCGTTCAACTGCCTGTTCTGGGATTTCTTTGACCGGCATCGCCAAAAATTGGAAAACAATCCCCGCATCGGCATGATGTACCGCACCTGGTATCGTAAAGACCCAAAAGATCAACAGCGCATTCTAAAACAGGCGGAAGCTTACAAAAAAGATCTAAATCGGCTTTAAATCCTCACCACCCCACTTCACGGTTTGACTTCTTTACCCTGCTTTCAGCCCCTTCTGAATGACCCGTTGTTGGGTTTCCGAATTGCACTTGCCGAATTAATCATTATCGTTACTTACTTAGCTGCTTAAAAGGTATCTATTGAACCCATATGGAAAAAGGAAAGAGTGATGACAAGAATAACTGAAGACGCTCTGGCCAGTATAGAGTTCAGCGTTTCTTACCAGCACAACGGCATTCAGCATACGGATAGTTACTACGGCAATAGGGTAAATTTATGGCGGGATATTCTGCCCTCCCAATTACAGGAAGATTTACATGGCAAACAAGCCGGCGATCAAGTCGTGTTGGAGGCCAAACCCGGCATCTTAGTGGCGCCCAGAGACGAACGCAGCATTTATAAATTCCATCAGCGTCAAATTACGCCTTTTTCCCCTCAGGCAGAACCGATCCGGCCGCGGTTCGGCCGATTTTATCCTCTGGGAATTCTCAATAAAGTAGCAAATGTTTACCCCAACAACATGAACCCTTTTCGCTGTGTATCCGCCAACGGTCATGGCATCAAGGCCGATGCGAATCATCCCCTAACGGATAAAGCCATCAAGTTTAAAGCGACGATTAAAGACGTGCGTGAGAAATTTGAAGAACATGGCGGCACCAGTATTGAATGGGCGGAGACCACCCTTAGCGGGCCGGGAATGCAGACACGCGTTAACGGCAGTCCCACTCATTTTTTTGTTGACCATCCTTTCCGCCGACCCGATGAAAGTCCTGATGATCAATTTTACGTGCAACCGCGATTGGTGCAACACATCGATGATACGGCTATTGACATCATCAGTCGCCTATACGGCAGGCTGGTGCAGCCCGAAAGCACCGTTTTGGACTTAATGAGCAGCTGGGTGTCTCATCTTCCGGAGGACCTTCTCCTAAAATCCGTCACCGGCCTTGGCATGAATCAAGCAGAATTGCAGGCCAACAAACGGCTGTCCGATTTTTGTGTTCACGACCTGAACGGCAATCCGCACATGCCCTTCGATGATAACGCTTTTGATGCGGCGATCTGCACGGTCTCGGTTGAATATTTGGTCCACCCCTTTGACGTTTTTGAAGAAATCAATCGTGTTCTCAAGCCGGGTGGTGCTTTTGTCGTCACGTTCTCCAACCGCTGGTTCCCACCCAAAGCCATCAATATCTGGTCGGAGTTGCATGAATTTGAAAGAATGGGTTTGGTACTTGAATTCTTTCTCAAATCCGGTCATTATACAAACCTGCACACTTACTCCATGCGGGGGCTGCCGCGACCGGCAGATGATAAGTACGCCTCTCAGATTCTGTTTTCGGATCCAGTGTTCGCCGTTTGGGGATATACCCAGCCATCTTAGTCATAAATGCAACTGATCGGCAAAGAGGAAAGGGCTTATGTTTAAAGCAGGAGGTAATGGCAATACCGGTCTTGAAAGGCAAATGCGCAAACCTCAGCCTGTGGATGCTGAGCGTTTCAAACGTCAGATCGAATTTATTCTGGAAGCAGACAAGCTTAAAAAAGTTGCACGCAGAACAACACTGCTGGATGTATCGCGCCAGGAAAATTCGGCCGAACACTCATGGCATATTGCACTGCTGGTCCTTATTTTAGCGGAGTACGCTAAACATTTGGACTTAGACTTTCTGCAGGTGATCAAATTGTTATTGGTTCATGATCTGGTTGAAATCGATGCCGGCGACACATACTGCTATGACGAAGTCGGTGGTCAGGATAAACGAAAGCGTGAAATGAAAGCGGCTGAGCGCATTTTCAACATCTTACCGGCAGACCAGGCCGCTACGTTTCGGGCGCTATGGGATGAATATGAGGCCAGAGCAACACCTGAATCAAAATTTGCCAATGCCCTGGATCGGGTACAACCCTTTTTGCTCAATTATTTTACCCGCGGTTATACCTGGCAAAAGCACGGTATTCATAAAAGCCAGGTCATCAGGAGAATGCAGCCGGTAAATGACGGCTCTCCGGTTTTATGGGAATATGTTGCAGGCCTCATCGATGATGCCGTCAAGCAGGGGTTTCTGGCGAAATAACAGCCTGTTGAGTTTGGACTCAATTGGCTGCTATTTGTTATCAGTTACCGGTTATTTGTTAATAGTTCGTCATGGAAATATTCGTATCGTATATGTGGGTACTCATATCATAAATTAGCGAGGCAATAATTGAGTTCTAATAACGAATAACAAATAACAAATAACTTTTTCCTGAAATATACCATGAATCATGAAGCACCTCGAATTGTAATTTCGGCCCAAAAGCTCACTCGTGTATACAAGCTGGGTGACAGCGAGGTCATCGGCGTCAGCCAAATTGATCTTGAAATCGCTGCCGGCGAGTTGGTCGTGCTCAAAGGCAACAGCGGTTCCGGCAAAAGTACGTTGCTTTCTTTATTGGCAGGTTTGGATCGGCCCACCGAGGGGGATTTAACGGTCGATCAGCATGATTTAAACCATATCACCAACAGCCAATTAACCCAATTTCGCCGGCAGGTTGTCGGCATGGTTTTTCAATCCTTCAATCTGTTGCCCACGCTGAATGTCCTCGAAAATATCTGCCTACCGGCGCTGTTGGCCGGCAAATCGGCTGCTACAAGCCGATCCAAAGCCATGGAGCTGCTGCAATGGCTGGGACTTGAAAACCGCGTAAATCACCTTCCAGCCCAACTTTCCGGCGGCGAAATGCAACGCACCGCCATTGCTAGAGCCCTCATTAATGATCCGTCCATTATTTTGGCCGATGAGCCGACTGGAAATCTTGACAGCCGTAATGGCCAAATCGTCATGGAACTCTTAGCCGATTTGAACCGAAAATGGGAACGTACCGTTTTGATTGCAACCCACAGCACCCTTGCCGATGAAATGGCTTCCGTCAAATTGGGTCTAAAAGATGGTATGATTACGGACCTTGCATGAGAAATTTTCTATTTTTCTTTCGCCTCTTTATCTGGTTTAGTCTGCGAAATATGCATAAACATTTGGGACGGGCGGCAACGGTTCTTTTTGGAATTGCGCTGGGTGCGGCTGTTTTTACCAGCGTGCGTCTATCGGTAAATGCCTCGCTGGATTCTTTTACCAAAAGCATGGATTTGATTGCCGGCCAGGCGGATCATATGATTACCCGGCCAGGCGGCTATGTCCCTGACAACTTAATTGCTAAACTCATAAATCATCCGATGATCCGTAGCGCCTCACCGGTGCTGTCAACCTATACGCGCGTTTCACAAGAAGGCGCTGAGCCCTTTCTACTGATCGGATTTGATCCGATCCTTGATCGGCCCTTGCGCCAGTGGCGAATCGATGATCCAAACGATCAACAGGGCACCGTATGGTTGGATCTATTAACCGAGCCTTATACCCTCATTTTAGGCAAGCCTTTGGCGCGCCGGATACAGCGCACAGCGGGCGATATACTTTATCTGGAGCATGCACGCCAAAAAGCACGCTTTCGGATTTTAGGGCTGCTGGAATCCAGCGGGCTGTCGCTGGCTGAGGGCGGCCGGATTGCGATAACCGACATCGCTACCTTCCAGGAATTTACCGGCCTGTACGGCAAAGTCGATCGAATCGATCTGCAGCTGGAATCTTTGGCCACCCCGGCGGATTTGGCTGATATCCGACAGTTATTGCCCAATGGTATTCAGATCAATCCGCCAACTGCCACACGCGAAAGCGGGCAAAAGATGATCAGGGCGTATCAGCTCAATCTTTCCATTCTAAGCTTTGCTTCCCTGTTTGTGGGGATGTTTTTGGTCTACAGTTTGGTGGCGCTGAATGCCGCATCCCGTCGCCATGAACTGGCGATTTTGCGGTCCACCGGTGCCTCTGCCTACCACGTTTTTTTTACTTTTTTAGCCGAGGGGGCCTTTTTGGGAATTGTGGGCTGGCTGCTGGCCATCCCCTTTGCCCATTTTCTCACTAAATATCTGCTGCACGGTGTCAGTCAAACCATCTCCACTCTTTTTGTGCGCGTGCAAGTGGATGCCCTTTCGCTGAGCGTGGCTGAAGTGATGTTCAGTTTTATAGTTACCGTCGGCATTTCCATATTGGCGGCCTATCAACCCGCACGGGAGGCCATGAAGGTGCCACCCAAAGAAGCATTGGAGATTTCGCAACTGGGGATGCAGCCCCGAAGATCTCCCCGGCAATTGGCCATCGGCGGGCTGATCTGTATCATGCTGGTGCTGCCTTTATCCCGGCTGCCCGCCGTACTGGATATGCCGTTGCCGGGATATCTAGCTATTTTTCTGCTCTTTGTCGGGTTTGCGCTCTTAGCGCCGTGGACGCTGCAGAAGATCAGCTACGGCCTATCAGCATTGCTACTCAAGCGAATGGGTGTGCCAGCGTATCTAGCGAGTCGCTACGTCCGCGACAGCGGAACCCGCACAGCGGTCTCGGTGGGCGCCCTGATCACAGCAGTGGCCTTGTTTGCCGCCCTGGTTATCATGATTCACAGCTTTCGCCAGACAGTCGAATTCTGGACCTACGAGACCATCAAAGGGGATTTATTTTTAACTTCCAAAATGGGAGAAATCAATCGCTTTCGTTTTGCCGTCCCCCAAGAGGTTATGGATCATTTACAGAGCCATAAATCCGAAGTGGACATTTTGCCCAATCGACGCTTTTTTCTAAGTTACGGCAAGTTTCCGTATGAGTTTGAGCTGTTGGACATGCAGGGATTTCTGCGATACGCTTCTTTTTTCTGGTTGAAGGGAAATCCGGATACCCTTCGTCCGATGCTCATGCGTGGCGAGGGCGTTGTTGTTTCAGAGGTATTTTCAAATCGCACCGGATTGACCGTCGGCGATGTCTTTGAGGCTCAGATCGAAGAATCCAGTGTCAAACTGCCCATACTCGGCATTGTGCGTGATTATCGTACACAAGGCGGTGTTGTTTTCTATTCCATGGCGCATTTTAATGCCCAGTATCACCCATCCTATGTGGGGGGGTTACGCTTTTTTTTCAAAGACCGAACACAGGATATCGATAAAGCGGTCGCCCGGCTCCGCAACGACATCATTGACCGGATGGGGGACAAGGTCGATATGTACAGCGGTAAAGGACTGCGGGGTGCTGTCCTGCGGATTTTTGACGAAACTTTTGCCGTCACAACGGTTTTACTGTTGATTGCCTTGGTCATTGCCGCCCTGGGAATTGCCACCACTCTGACCGTTCTGGTGCTGGAACGCTCCCGGCAGCTCAACACCCTGTTTGCCGTTGGTGCCAGTTTTCGGCAGATTCGCAGCATGATATTTTGGGAAGCCGCCTTTCTAGTGGTCATCGGGGAGTTGGCCGGGATTATCTGTGGGTTTATGCTGTCTTATTTATTGGTGTATGTCGTCAATCGTCAGTCATTTGGCTGGACGTTTATTTACAGCGTGAATTGGGACGCGTTGGTGTTGTCAATTCCGCTTATTATTATGACGGCCTTGGCTGCGGCCCTGCCGGCGGTCAAGATGGTTTTTCGCAAACCGCCAGCTACCCTTTTGCGTGAACGATGATTTTCTCACCGCGGGGGGGCGCAGAGATTCTATAACTTTTTACTTTACGTCTCTGCGTCTCGAGCGACTTGTTGGGTCGTAGCTCGGAGATCGAAGACCAAAGCGGGCGGTGAATATATAAACAAAATAATGATTACAACAATGAAACGCATAGCTAAAAAAGTTGCTACAGCATTTTCGTGCCTTATTCTGCTGGCAGCCTTGGCGGATCATCAAGTGATGGCTGAAGATCAGGAGGGCTATTTAGCCGTGACCGGGCCCTGCAACCAGACATTTCCGAAAGACCACGGGCCGCATCCGGGATTTCGCACCGAGTGGTGGTATTATACCGGCAATCTGGTGGCCGAATCAGGTGATCGCTATGGTTTCCAGTTAACCTTCTTTCGCAGCCAGATAAGTCCCACCGACGCCGCTCAGAATTGGCCCCGGCCGTCGTCTAGCTGGCGAACCCAGCAGATTTATGCAGGGCATGCCGCCATTTCAGATCTGAACAAAAAAAGGCACCAGCACGCCGAGTTGATGGGCAGAGAGGCACTGGGGATTGCGGGTATTTCTCAGGAGGGATCCCAAACCACGGTGTTTATTAAAAACTGGTCAGCTACAATCGGCGCTGAAAGCCACCATCTGAAGGCGCATACGGTTGATTTTTCAATTGATCTCAGACTGCAATCTGCTAAACCGCCTGTTTTGCACGGTCAGGCGGGCTACAGTCGCAAAGGGTCGACTGCCGAAAGGGCAAGTTGTTACTACTCTTTGACACGCCTCATATCCAAAGGTTGGATGCAAATTGACGGCCAGACAGTTGAAGTTGAGGGTCTAAGTTGGATGGATCATGAATACAGTACGGCGTCTCTGGAAGAGGGGATTGTTGGTTGGGATTGGTTCAGCCTTCAGTTCTCCGATCAAACCGAGCTGATGCTGTATCTGCTTAGAGAAGAGAACGGTAAGATTAACGCGGCATCCAGCGGCACCTTTATTGATCCATCGGGTAAACCGCAACATTTAACCCGAGAAGATTTCAGCGTCACCCCCCTAAGGCAGTGGAAAAGTCCCCGATCCGAAGCCGTTTATCCGGTCGCCTGGCGCGTTAACATTTTGCCGCTTGCCTTGCAGGTGACAATTGAGGCCAATCTAACCGATCAGGAAATGGTAACATCAGCAAGCACCGGGGTGACGTATTGGGAAGGTAGTGTGTCGGCCAGCGGCTCGGTTGGCAAACAGCCTGTGAAGGCGAGTGGATATGTGGAACTGACGGGTTATGCAAAAGCTATGAGAGCGCCACTATGACAGCGGGCAACCGCTCAGATGGCCAGCGATCAGTTTGCGCCGGCTAAAATATCGGTGATCATCTGCTGATATGCGTTTGGATGTTTGTGTTTGTCAATATCCTGCAGCATTTTTAACTGTCGCTTTAGGGTCAAGAAGGACTTTGTGATGTGCTGATAATCGGAAAAGAAATGCCGCATGTCGTCAACCAGATCCCAGTCGATGACAAGCGTTTCGGGGAACCAATCCGGTGGTCTGGCCTCTTTTTGCCGTAAAAAATTAAGATAGCTAACGATGAATTCGCGGCAGATATGATCTGCCCATGAGCTCAATTCTTCAGGGAAATCATCCCTATCTCCCCATGTTTCTGCGATAAGATTCTTGCATAGCTGATCGATTCGATGATTTGAAGGTGACATTTTTATGGCCTTTCCTAATGTGTTCAGCCTTGCCGCTTTTGAAGGGCGTCAATGATGAGTTCATAAATTTTTTGCAGCTCTTCACCAGCTGAAAAGGATCCTTGACTTTGCCAGATATCGGCCACGGCCTCATCCGGTACATAAAGCTGCTTGCACAGCAACCGCGCCTGGTGCCAGGTTGGCAGCCATACCAACTTTTCAACAATAGCTTCCGGGCTGCCGAAGATGTCCATAAACCGCGGAAGACTCAATATAAAATAAATACGATGCGGAAAAGGAGAATCAACTTCGATGGTTTTGTCCGGGTCCCACACAAAACACCCTACATGCGGATGCCACCTGATTCCCAGCCCTTTGATCTCTTGTGCCAAATGACAAATATGAGAGTCAAATACCATGGGTGCAAGGTCCTTTTGTGAATTAAACGGTATCGGTTTCATTGGTACGATCTTCTCCTTGGCGTTATATTAATTGGACAAGCCATTTTTTTCGGGCGGCAATCGCTTCTTAAAACGCGCCAGGTAATCTTCAACCACATGCCGGACCTGAACGCTTTTTGCATGACGAATCAACGGAAACAAGCGCTTGCAATCACCCAAAGTCAATCGTTTAACAATTTGAATACAAGCGAGCTCGTTGCGAATATGCGGAAATGTTTCTAAATCAGCCGTCAGCTCCTCTTTTTCAACCAGTTTTGAATAAACCAACGAGCGGGCCGCCAGCAATACGTCGGCTTGCGTATCCTTGCTGTTGGCATGCAGGATATAGCGCAGCGTTATTTGATCACCCGGTCCATATAAATGGCCGTGTTCGCCGATGGTTTGCAGCGCTTTATGGGCGATAAATACAGGGTTGATATGGACCTCTTTGGGCAGCTTTTTCTTGAGCTGTAGATATAGCCCGTAATGAATTGAGCCGGCTTCAATATATGCGGACGCATACGGGGGGATGGCTTCGGCCAGGGCCTGGGTGCGCACCGCGTCACGTAAGCGGAAGCGGGCAGCATCGGCGCGTGCAAAGCGCATAATGGCCTCAATGGTTTCTTCAAATGTACCGTCCATAACAATTTGGTAAAAATCCAACAGGACCTTGGTGGCATCCCGTTCGGCAACATAAACCTGATACTGCAGCGATTTCGGCGCTAAATCATCCGGACGATACCCTTGGGCAAAAAAATCATGAACAGCAAGCAGCTGCTCTATGAACGGCTCAACCTGGATGATTTTTTTTCCGTGAGCATACAATTTACGCAATAGCCGACACATTTGGCGGCTGAATACTGGATATTCGACATCCACCGGTAATAAATATTCTTCAATAGATAGGTCACCCGCCAGCATCTGCTGAAATCCGGATTGAGGTGGCTCTTCCAGGAAGATCACTTCGTGAGCCTGCATCAAGGCATCTGTCATGTCAATGATTTCCGGTCGATGGATTGAAAAGCCGATGGTGACCCTTTTCATTGGTACTTAGTATCTCCCCACATGTCGGTATTAAAAATGATCGGTATTAATAACTTTACAATGCCGTGCATTGACTTATCGTATACTAAACTATGGGTAGTAAATTTAATTTTGCAAACTGATTTCAAAAAAATGAAAAAATTTAATCAATATGTCAAAGTGCTTTTGATTGCTGGTATTTTGTTGTCAGCTTTTTTGATTCACGATCGCAGGGATGCATTGCCAATGGATTTAGCGCAATTTCAGTGGAAAAATCGCCTGCTCTTTTTGTTTGCGCCAGATGCGGTCGATCCACTTTTTAGTAAATTGCAGAGCGAAATCGCAAAACAACCTTATGAAGTTGAAGATCGCGATCTGGTGATTTTTGAAATTCTTGAGCAGGGTCCGTCTCGAATGAACACGACGCCGCTAGACCGGCAGACGGCGAATTCGATTCGAGAACATTTTGATGTACCACAACGTTTATTCACCCTCATTCTGGTGGGCAAAGATGGTGGTGTGAAGCTTATGCGTAACGATCAGGTTAACTTAGCAGACGTTTTTGGCCTGATTGATTCAATGCCCATGCGCCAAAATGAAATGCAACAAAAAAGTAAATAAGTCACCCTATTTGAAATTAGATCGCTCTGTGATCAGTGGGTCACTTGGGGCGATGACATTCTAAGTGTAACAACAACCTGACGAGGAATCCGCATGGACGCGAAAAATTATCTAATCGTTGGCGGAAGCTCCGGTATCGGTCTGGAGATTGCCAAAGCGCTACATGAAAAAAACAACGCCGTTTATGTGGCATCGCGATCGAATGATGCCTTAGCCGACCTGGATGGCGTGCATCATCTAAGGCTCGATGTGCAGGCGGAATCTTTTGAATTTGAAGGATTGCCGGATGTGTTGGATGGGATCGCTTATTGCCCGGGGACCATTCGGCTAAAGCCCTTCCATCGCTTGACCATTGATGAATTTTTAGAAGACTGGCAGGTTAATTTTTTAGGTGCCGTCAAGACGATTCAAGCGTGTCTGCCGCGTTTAAAAAAGGCGACCACCGGCGCTGCCATTGTGCTGTTTAGCACGGTAGCTGTTAAAACCGGTATGCCTTTTCATGCTTCCGTCGCCGGGGCTAAAGCGGCCGTGGAGGGTTTGACCCGCTCATTGGCGGCTGAATTTGCGCCTCGTATTCGGGTGAATGCCATTGCGCCCTCATTAACCGACACGCCTCTTGCACAGAATTTATTGTCCAGTGAAGAAAAACGCAAAGCCTCGGCAGAGCGGCATCCCGCAAAACGGATCGGAACACCCCAAGAAATGGCGCAAATCGCCGTGCATTTATTGTCGGATGCCGGTGCCTGGATGACCGGTCAAATCATCCATGTTGACGGGGGTATGAGCGCTCTTCGAACCTTCAGATAAACAGGAATTTACAGTGCAAAACGTCTTAGTGACCGGGACCACTGGCTTTATAGGCATTGAGGTCTCGCGGCAGCTCGCACGAAAAGGGTTGCATCCCAGACTGATGGTTCGGCGCCCTGAGCGCGAGCGGATGCTCAGAAAACTGGGGGCTGAAATCATACAGGCCGATTTGCACCGCCTCGAAAGCCTGGATCGATCTCTTAATGGAATAGACACCGTTATCCATCTGGGGGCCCGCGCAACATTTGAGCCTTACGCGCGTGTGCACCCATCCATTGTCACCGGCTCGTTGAATCTCATGCAGGCTGCCATCAAAGCAGGGGCCAAAACATTTGTGTTTGCCAGCACTTTGCTGGTCTATGGAGACAGCGAAGACCCGATTGATCAAAACACCCAACCGTCTCCAATGTCCGGATACGGGCGGGCCAAGCTCGAGGCCGAACAGCGCCTGGCAAAGATAGCTGCTGACGCCGGCATTAATTTTGTATCCTTACGTATGGCGCATGTATACGGGGCCCACAGCCTGTTGTTTGACCGGATTCGGCATGGTCAGATCTTTCTTCCGGGCAAAGGGGACAATCTATTTGCCCATATCCACATTTTTGATGCGGCCCGTGCGCTCATTCAGGCAGCTGAAAACGGCCGGACGGGCATCTGGGTTGTGGCCGATGAGCTGTCCTGCACGTGGAATCATTTTTTTGAAATCTTGCAAACCTATCATCCGCGACTGCGTGTGACACATGTCCCGCGAATAATAGCGCATGTGGGCACAAAAATATTATCTGTCTTTTTCAAACTAACCGCCCAGGCCAATCCATATCCCAGCGGCGCCATTTCTTGCTGGAATCTGCGTATGGCGGTTGTTCCGGGAACCCTGCGCCAATCAATCGGTCTGGAACCGAAATTCCCGACCATTCACAAAGGCATTCCCGACGTGTTGGATGACGCCATTTCACTCTATTGGTTGCCTTCCAATCTGGATTTGTAATACTCCCGGTAGGGTTAACACTAAAATCGCCAATGTTTACAGAATAATATTGAATTTGTTGTGCGATTCCTTTAAGTATTTGCGAGGACCCTTCCTACCAAATTGCATCCGAAACATTAAATTGCTTAAAGACCACTAACGCCAAAAGAGTCTGGTTTATGAAAAAAGGCAAGCATACCCCTAAGAAATCATCTGCCTGGTTGTCTTTCTGGCGCTGGTTCGACACCGAGGCATCTGCTGAGCATGTCCGCTCCACGGACGTCAAACAAGTGGATTGGTTGCGCATCATTCCATTTCTGATCATGCACCTGATGTGTTTGGGGGTTATCTGGGTGGGCTGGAGCTGGTTTGCGGTTTTGACGGCAGCGGTCCTTTATGTCATCCGCATGTTTGCCATCACCGGATTCTACCATCGGTATTTCTCGCACAATGCCTTTAAAACCAATCGATTTTGGCAATTTGTGTTTGCTGTTCTGGGCAATTCCTCGGTTCAGCGCGGGCCGCTGTGGTGGGCGGCACATCATCGCCATCATCACCGCTATGCCGACACGAATAAAGATATCCATTCACCGAGCCAGCACGGCTTTATGTGGAGCCACATGGGGTGGTTAACCTCACCTGCAAATTTTCCGACCAAAATGCAATATGTGAAAGATTGGGCCAAGTTCCCGGAACTGCGTTGGATCAATCGATTTGACATTGTCATCCCGATTCTTTTGGCAGCCGCCTTATTTTTTGGTGGCATATTGCTGGAGACCTATGCGCCCCAACTGCAAACCAACGGCCCCCAGTTGCTGATCTGGGGCTTTTTTATTTCTACAGTGGTGCTTTTTCATGGCACGGTGACGATTAACTCCTTGGATCACATGTTCGGCAGCCGGCGCTATGATACCCCGGATACCAGTCGCAACAATGCCCTTTTAGCGCTGATTACATTGGGTGAAGGGTGGCATAACAATCACCATCATTACGCCATTACAGCACGCCAGGGATTTTTTTGGTGGGAAATTGATATGACGTATTACCTGCTTAAGATTTTTTCCGGGTTGGGCATCGTCTGGGACCTGCGGGGCTTACCAAAAGGCTTGCAAGACCAAAACAGGCTAGTCGCAGAAACGACCTAAATGATATTCGTCTCGAATTTTTTAAGGAGAAATCAACATGCGAATCGCTGTCGTCGGAACCGGCATTGCCGGTATGGTGGCCGCTTTTCTGCTCAGTGATGAGCACGAACTGGTCGTATTTGAATCCGCGGATTATGTCGGCGGCCACACGCACACCATCGATGTCGCTTCCAATGGTCGGACCTATGCGGTGGATACCGGCTTTATCGTCTTCAACGAGAAAACCTACCCTAATTTTGTGCGGTTGATGAAACGCTTGGGCATTGCCTGGCAACTTTCCAACATGAGCTTTAGTATGCAGTGTAAAAAAACCGGATTGGAATTTAGCCCCAGCTCTTTGAATTCGCTTTTTATCCAGCGCAAGAATCTGTTGCGACCCTCTTTTTATCGGATGATATTCGATATTTTTAAATTTCGGCGTGAATCCGAAGCGCTCCTCAAAAGCGATGACTATAACCTGACGCTCGAAAAATTTCTGATCGCTAAAAATTTTTCACGACTCTTTATCGAGCATTTTATCATGCCCATGGGCGGGGCCATCTGGTCGGCTGATCCGGTTAAATTCAAGGAGTTTCCGGCCCTGTATTTTGCGCAGTTTTTTAAAAATCATGGTTTTTTAAATGTGCGCCATCAGCCCCAATGGCTGGTCATCAAAGGGGGCTCGAAACAGTATGTCGAGCCCCTAACCCGACGATTTGCAGACCGCATCCGCATCAATTGTCCGGTCAAATCCATTCGGCGTCATTCGGATTATGTCAGCGTGCAGGCTGCCAACGCCGAGCCCGAGCGCTTTGATCAGGTGGTCATTGCTACCCACAGCGATCAGGCGCTGGCAATGCTCGACGATGCCACAGAAACTGAAAAAGACATTTTGGGCGCCATCCCCTATCAGGACAATTATACGGTCTTGCACTCAGATGAATCCGTTCTGCCCCGCAAAAAAGCGGCCTGGGCCAGCTGGAATTATCATATTCCGCAAGCAGAGATGGGTCGGGTGGCCCTTACCTATGATATGAATATCCTGCAAAGTTTAAACGCTCCCGTTGAATATTGTGTTACGCTCAATTTGCCCGATACGGTTGATCCGGCTAAAAAAATCAAAGAAATGCATTACCACCATCCGGTGTACAATCCCAAAAGTCTGGCTGCCAGAAAGCGCTATGAGGAAATCAATGGTGTCAAGCGGACCTATTTCTGTGGTGCTTATTGGGGATATGGGTTCCATGAGGATGGGGTCAATAGCGCACTAGTGGTAGGAAAACATTTCGGTAAATCCCTCTAACAACAGTTTCTGAATGAATATGAGGCAATCCGTATTAATGGAATGGTTGCAAGGATAACGCATGCACAGCTGCATATATGAGGGCACTGTTCGGCATCGGCGCTTCAAGCCCACGCCCAATATGTTCCAGTATCGCATCTTTTTTATGTATCTTGATCTGGCAGAATTGCCCCACGTATTCGACCCTCATCCGCTCTGGTCAGTTCAACGTCCGAATATCGCCTATTTGCGTCGTAAAGATCATTTCGGCGATCCGAAAAAACCAATTGATTTGGCGGTGCGAGATCTGGTCGCCGAAAAAACCGGGAGTCCACCCGCAGGACCGATTCGGATGTTGACCCATTTGCGTTATTTCGGCTATTGTTTTAACCCGGCCACTTTTTATTATTGCTATGATGCCACGGATTCAAGCGTTGATACCATAATTGTCGAGATACACAACACGCCCTGGGGTGAAGTCCATTGTTATGTTTTGAGCCGGGAGCAAAACGAACATTCGGTTCAAAACTGGCGGCGGCATCGCTTTGCAAAGGTTTTTCATGTGTCACCGTTCATTGATATGAATATCAACTACGATTGGCGTTTTCGCGAACCCGACGCGTCTATCCGCGTGCATATGATCGACTACGAGAATAAACAGGTGCTCTTTGATGCCAGCCTGGCTTTGCAGCGCCGCGAGATCAGTCGCTGGGCATTGACCGATGTGCTGATCAAATTTCCGTTGATGACCGCCAAGGTCACCAGCATGATATACTGGCAGGCGTTGCGACTCTTGCTTAAAAAAACCCCTGTGTTTGTTCATCCCAAAAAACGTGAGCCTATGGGAGGAAAGAACACTCCATGACGACTTCGATTATACCTTCGGATTCGCCGGCGCTGGAAAACATCCAGAGCCGTCCAACAGACGGGCTGGCCCGTAAATTTCTTTTTGGAATTCTGCAAAAGCTAAAGCGGGGTAAAATTACGGTCCTTGAGGGGTCGCATCGCCATGTCTTCGGCCAGACCAGCAGCGCCTACCCCCTCGAAGCGGTCATAAACGTTTATCATCCCCGATTTTACAGCAAAGCCATCCTCGGGGGCAGCATCGGCACCGCCGAAGCTTATATGATCGGTTTGTGGTCGGCAGACGATCTGACCACCGCGCTGCGCATCATGGCGTTGAACCGCGATAGTTTTGAGCGCCTTGATAAGGGCTGGTCAAAGATTTCGGCCCCGCTGCAAAGAATAGGGCATTTTGTGCGTAAAAATACCCGCCGTGGCAGTCGTAAAAATATCGTGGCCCATTATGATCTGGGCAATGATTTTTATCGATTGTTTTTAGACGACACGCTGACCTATTCCTGTGGTATTTTTGAAAGCGAAAACAGCAGCATGCAAGACGCCTCACTTGCCAAATATGAGCGCATCTGCCGAAAGCTTGAGCTGGGCCCAGGAGATGACGTCATCGAAATCGGATCCGGCTGGGGCGGCTTTGCCATCTATGCCGCCCAACATTTTGGCTGCCGGGTGACCACCACCACCATTTCCGACCAGCAATTCAAACTGGCCCAACAGCGCATTGCCGATTACGGTGTGGGCGACCGCATCGAGCTGGTGATGAAGGACTATCGGGATCTGAAGGGCCAATACAGCAAACTGGTATCCATTGAAATGATCGAAGCCGTCGGGCACCACTATCTGGATGCCTATTTCAAGTCCTGCAGCCGGCTGCTCAAACCCGACGGCATGATGCTGCTACAGGCGATTACGATTATCGATCAGGTCTTCGAGCGCCACAAACGTTCGGTTGATTTCATCAAGCGCTATATCTTTCCGGGCAGCTGCATTCCCTCCATTGCTGCCATCATGTCTTCGATTGCCAAGGCTACCGACCTGCGATTGTTTCACCTGGAAGATATCACCGCGCATTATGCCAAAACCCTGGCCTGCTGGCGCGAGCAATTTTTCAACAATATCGATGCTGTCAAAGAGCTGCAATATTCAGAGTCTTTTATTCGCATGTGGGATTATTATCTCAGTTATTGTGAAGCCGGTTTTGCGGAGCGCTATATTGGCAATGTGCAGATGCTCTTCACTAAACCCATGTGCCGGCGTGAGCCGCTGCTGCCTGATTTAACCCAATGCTAAATCCTGCTGGAAAGGAGAACCAACCGATGACTGTCTGGGTGCCGATATTATTGTTATTGATACTGGTTGAAATCTGGTGGTTTGGAGCCCACTGCATGGCTTATTTAAGTGATATCAGAGACTTATTTAAAGAATTGAACCAAACTTCCGTAACGGGCGCAAGCTCAGAATAATCAAGCGTATCCTGGACAAAAATGTAACTTTTGAGTCGCCGGGCGTCTCATTATTATGTGTTTTGCCTCCGTCACAGTGGTGGTTCAGTTCCAGTTGAGTTTACCTCCTTTCCTTAGCTGCGAGAATGCCGCTGAACCACCACAATTCTCCTCTCATCCTTCTTGTGTGATCCGGCTTGCCCTGATCGGCTTGTTTGAATGCGCCCTCACCCGGGTTGCTGTTGATGCTTGCAGAAAAAGCGTTTTTGATGTACAGCAAGACAATGCTTTTTATATATTGTCATGTCGTTTGAAGTTTTTTTAGCTCAGCTCGATAAGTGAGGATGATTGATCGATTTTATGTAGTTTGCGGACCTTATTGAACCAAAGGAGATGAATCTGATGGAAATAAAAAAGATCTTATGGCCGACCGATTTTTCCGAAAATGCAGCCAAGGCATTGCCGGTGGTGACGTCCCTTGCTGAAAAATATACGGCCGAGATCCATATTCTGTATGTGCTCAAAGACTATCCCGCCGTCGGGGCTTCATATGGGCACAATGATCCTGAGGATATTGAAAAAATGCGGCAGTGGGAAAAGCAGACTGCTGAGAATCGGCTTGATGAGATCTGCGAAAAATTCTTAAATGCCTGTCCGCTTTACTTTCGCCATATCAGTGTCGGTGAGCCGGCCAAAGAGATCCTCAAATTAATCGAAAATGAAACCATTGACATCATCGTTTTGGCAAGCCGCGGCAGTGAGGCCCATTTTGATTTCGGCAGTGTTGCTGATCGTGTCATCAAGTGCACGTCTATCCCCACATTGATCATACCGGTGTGATCGCGGAGTAGATCAAAGCCCAATTCGGTACGCCAGATCGTTAATCTGCCGTTGACCGCTAAATTCGGTTTACCACCAGGAATCTGGCGCCAGCAGCTTTTTGCCCTTTAGACGCTGGTTTCTAAGAGGAAAAAACCAACGACAACGACCACTGCCTAAATGCGTTCGCAGGACATGGCTTCTGTGATATCTTCTTCATTGATGCCCAGCAGGTGGAAGATGTGGCTGAATTTGGTCTTGGACAGCGAAACATTGGCAATACGGTCCAACCCTTTTTTGGCGTTGTAAGCAATTCCCAGACCCGCTTGGCTGAGCATCAAAGCGTCATTGGCCCCATCGCCAACCGCAACCACCTGATCTAGCACAATCCCCAAATCACAGGATAATTGGCTAATGACCCGCGCTTTTTCGGCAGCATCCACTATTTTTCCGGTTACCTTTCCGGTTAAACAGTTGTTTTTAACCTCCAGCTGGTTTGAATAGGTAAAATCCAGACTAAATTTTTGTTTCAGATAATCGGCAAAAATGTCAAATCCGCCTGATACGATTCCCACCTGATATCCGAGCCATTTTAGGGTAGTCAGCAGCTGTTCGGCGCCCTCGGAAAGTTGCATATGGTCCCGTATTTCGATGACATCAGCAAGTGCCAGCCCTTTTAGCATGGCCACCCGCTGCCGCAAAGATTCTTCGAAGTCAAAATCTCCGCGCATGGCCTTATCGGTTATGCGGGCGACCTCTCTGTGAACACCTGCCTTGCGTGCCATTTCATCAATGCCTTCCATATCGACCAGCGTGCTGTCCATATCAAAGCATATCAAACGCTTGTTTTTACGATGGGCGCTCAGGGTTTGAAACGACAAATCGACATTGAGTTCCCGACTTTTGGCCATAATGCGGCTTTTCGTCCGATTGACATCAGTTGTTGCAATGATGTTTAGCAGCATCTCAAAAGAGCGAGCACCATGATGGGTTTCACTGGCGATTGATTCGATGTTGGCATTTTCTTGGGCCAGTATTTTGGATATAGCGGCCATGAAATGCAGATCGCCGAAGTGCGTCAAAATGATCAGTTCCCGCCGACTGATTTCTTCAACATGATCCGGCGAGACCAGCTGAAAGTTGAGGGTCAGATTCATCTTTTTGGCTTCGAATAATAGATCTTTGATGACATGATCGTAGGAATCAGCTGCTTGGCTGAATCGCAAAAGCATATAGAGACCCAAAGTGTTCTGCAATGAAACCTGCTCGATGTCCTCAAGCGCAATCTGGTGTTCTAAAAGAACTTCCGAAAATTTCGCTAGAATACCAGGACGATCGGGTCCGGAAACGCTCACCATCAATAATTTGTCTTCTTCCAAAGCATACCCTTTCTTATTATTTACCCTCATAATGTTGCGCCGGATACCCTCCGGCGCCCGCAATAGAATAGGGCCCATTGCTGGGAAAAGGCGTAATTTGAACTTTACGCATCAATGCTTATTGTTATTCAGCTTAATTGGTAAAGTCAAGTAAAGCAATCAGCCACCATGGGTTATAATTTAAATCAAGTACCCGAGTCGTGATTGAATTTTGTCGACGCTGCAGACATTTTTCTACTCGCCTGTAAAGCTGATGGCAAGACTTAGGGAGAGAAAATCGTGATGGGTTATGGTTCAATTGTTTGTTGCCTCCTATTTGGCATGTCGCATATGAGCACAGGATCGCCTGCAATGCCCGAAAAGATGTCATCTTGTCCGGATTCGCCCAACTGTGTTTCATCTCTGAGCAAGGATAAGGCCCATTTTGTCGAACCGTTGCGTTACAAAGGCAGCCGAGGCGAGGCCAGGCAGAAACTGATCGATATTCTGAAAAATATGCGACGCACGCACTTGGTAAAAATCGAAAAAGATCACATTCAGGTTGAATTTCGCTCCTTGATTTTTGGGTTTGTCGATGATGTCGAATTTTACCTGCCTGAAGATGAATCCATCATCCATGTGAGATCTGCATCGCGGTCGGGATATTATGATTTTGGTGCCAACCGCCGGCGGGTGGAGCGCCTGCGCGCGGCATTTTAACATCCGGTAAAAATGGTGCCCCAGCAATTGTGTTTGCCAAAAACCTTAGCAAGCGAGGCTCATATGAATGTTGCATTTTACTTAAAGCTTTACGCCCTGACCGTACCGGTCTTCTTTATTATCGATCTGATTTGGTTGGGCGCTGTCGCCAAAGGATTCTATCAGAAAAATCTAAGTTTTGTCCTCAGTCCGCAAGTGAACTGGCCGGCGGCTATCCTTTTTTACTTGCTTTACATAGCCGGAATTCTGATTTTTGCCGTCGTACCTGCGGTGAGCAAGGATTCATGGCAACATGCGATGGTGTATGGGGCCTTGTTTGGATTCTTTACCTACATGACCTACGAGCTCACCAATTTAGCCCTGCTCAAGGACTGGCCATTGAATGTCGTGGTGGTTGATATCATCTGGGGGGTGGTGCTGTGCACGGCAGTTGCTACACTGAGTTTCATTCTCGCCAAATGGCTGCTCTAACCCCATTAAGCTGCGAGTGAGGGGTTGATCAGGGCAATTGCAGCCAGGCGATGTGCTCGTCCGGGCGAATTCGAAGTACTAATGACTGGGGGCAAAAACGGAGGCAGGGTTTGGGGGAATGAAAACTGTACCTTTCCGTCC